>JAOPYO010000237.1 GCA_025964575.1 Actinomycetes bacterium | reverse complement strand
ATAACTCTGGAACACCATCGCCACATCGCGGTCCCGCGACGGCACCCGGTTCACCACCCGCCCACCGATGACCAGCGCACCCTCGGAGATGTCCTCCAGGCCCGCCACCATCCGCAACGCCGTCGTCTTCCCACACCCAGACGGACCCACCAGAACAAGGAACTCGCCATCGGCGATCCGCAGGTTCAGGTCCGTCACGGCCCGGGTGCCATCGAGGTAGACCTTTCCCACACCCTCCAGCACAACCTCTGCCACGGCATCTCCTTGGTCTGCGGCCTGCACCGAAATGTTTCACGGAAGTTAAGCGTGCGGACGATCAGCGCAAACAGAGCCTGAGGACCCAACGCACCCCGGGTCCCAAGACCCTGTTACTGGGGCGTAACACGTTCTTAACATCTGGTGAACACCTTCCCTAGGGGGACTGGCGGCATGAGGGAGCCCCATATGATCGGTCGGCACAGCCTCAATGGGCGTGATGCAGGGGCCGGCACCCTCGAATACGCCGCCGTCCTGCTACTCGTCAGCGCGATCTTCGGCGTGGTGATCACGAGCGCCATACCCAGCACCGTCTCCGGGGGAATCCGGACGGCGATCTGTCGGATCCTTGGCGAAAGCAACTGCGGGGTCGCCCCCCAGGCCAGCGACCCTTATGAACCCCAGCAGGACTGCTGGACCGATGTCACGGACCGGACGGTTGAGGGCATGCTCACCGTCGACGTCAGGTATGTCGCGGTTCGCGTCGCGCACCGGGTGACCATAACGACCCGTCGGGTTCTTCACCCCGATGGAACCGTGACCTGGGATGTCATCGTGTCACCGAACGTCGAGGCGGGTGTTTCCACACCCGGAATACTCAGTAACCGGGTAATCGACCCGCTTGCATGGGCCGTGTTGCAAGGAACCGCGGGCAAGATCTACAGCTTCAATGCCTCAGACTACGGCGGGGACGAAAAGAAGGCCAAGGAGGCGGCACAGCGCTACGCCGACAAGCTGTGGATCAACCAGGCACAGGACGACGCGTTGTTCGCTGTGGAGGCGGGAACTCCGATCATACAAAATCTTCGCTATATTCCTGGCGCGAAAAACGTGATCAATGCCACGAATAACGTGATCAAAGGTGGCGCTAACTGGCTCATGAAGGTGACTTCTCCGATCACCAAGCACCTCCCTATGATCGGCGACAACATCGATCGTGCCACAAAAGCTCCGCACCGTGATGTCAACAAGCCGGACCAGCATTTTATTGAGGGCGGGCCATCGATCGGTTGGAACCTCGACGTCAATGCTATTCCCGGAATGCTGAGTTTTTGGTCGGCGGGCCGTGGGTTCGTGAACGCCGGCGTCCGCTACAACAATAATAGTGATAAGTACTATAAAAACGAGTACTTCAAGATCAATGGGGAGACCGACGCCGCTTTCAACCTGAGCGCCAAAGTCCTTCTTCCCACGTCGGCTGAGAAAGCAGTTTCGGCTGGACTCGACAAATACATCGCACGCATAGAGGGCCTGCTCTCCCAGAAGTCCGGCAGCCAGGTCGCCATTCCCAGCGCCACCAAGGCCTCACTGAAGCTTATCTGGCCCATGGGAGGCCTGGACATCAAGGGCAAGGCGGCCCGCATGTTCATGCTATCGCGGGACAAGCAGGGGAATCCTACCCAGCTGCGGATCGTTACCGAGACACAGTGGGTGTTCTCCTGGCGTGCGCTCTCAGGCGCGGACCAGAACCTCGCCTCAGGGAGACAGAACGTAGCCGTGGGATTCGTTCAAGGCTCGATCGCCGGCCGCAAGTACAACACCCAGAGCATCCTCGATCTAGATGGTCCAGAACACGCTGAGAACCTTAAGCAGGCCAAGAATTTTCTTACTGGAATGGGTTTGAATGCGTTGACCCATCCCATCAACGCCGTGAGAGACTTCACCAATAGTTCACCCGAGGCAAAGAAATTCAGCGCCTATATCGATCAGAATGGCCAGACCTACCAGCAGATCTGGGATAGCAACGTCACCACCTTCGTCGGGTTCGGCAAGACGATCAGTGGTGGGAAGTACGTCCGCTTTCTTCCGGTGTACGAGCCCGAGACCAACAAACTCGTGGGGGCCCAGTACAAGACGCCGCAGGGCTGGAAACCCTGGACTCACTGCCAGCGATGACACGGAGGCAGGTGCGATGAAGATCATCGCACCAGGTCGTCGCTGCATCGCTGCGGCGTTGCGCACGACTCCGGGAGGTCATCGCAATGTCCCGGCTGACATGGAAGGTTTCTATGACACCGCGAAGCAAGCAGGATCCCTACTTTTTCGACACCCAGCGGTCCCACTCGGTAGTGGGTGCCGTCGCGCTGGCGACGAGCATCCTGCTCGTCGGCCTGCTGCTGCTCGCGTTCCTGGTCGCCTTCATATCACCACTCTTCCCCAGCTTCGTGCTCTCTTCGACAGGCCGACCCACGATCACCACGGTGAGCGTGATAGCCGAGTGCACCGTGGCGGCGTATGCGGCCCGGGTAGCCACCCGCCGTCTACTCGTCGGCCGTCACCTCGCGGGACCACCCCTGTTCCTACTGGCGGGGGCTGGCCCGATCGGTCTCACCGTGGTCCTCGATGCGTTCGCGTTGGCCGCCACTGCGACGCCATGGTGGCGGCCCATGCTCGACGTGGCCGTCGTCGCGGCCTGCACTGCGGTCGGAACATGGAGTCGGCACTTGGCGCGGAACAAAAGATCGCACTTTTCACCCAGTCGCTACTGAGGCCACCGAAAAAGCCAGGTGGGTGGCCTTCGCAAGTGGTCAGGCCGCCTCCTCCTCAGGCGCCGCCGATCACGAGCCCCACATGTTCCGGACCCTGCGGCCCCATATGGAAGAACACCAGGTCGCCGGCTGTTTTAAGGCCGCCAGAATGTGCCATGCTGTCGACCTGCAAGCAGGGTAACCCTACCCAGCTGCGCGTCATCACGAGTCGCAGTACGTCTTCTCGGTTGCCGGTATGGGCGGCAAGGGCCTCCGCACCACGACGGCTTCGCTCAGGCCTCCGTCGGAGGACGTAAGTACAACACGCAGAGCATCCTCAACTTCGACGGTCCCGAGAACGCGGAGAACCTGCGGCAGGCCGAGCAGGTACGGCGATGCAGGGGATAAGAGCCCGCCGACGCGAGCGCTGAGCAGCTCATTCCCGGCAAATAATCGCTTTCTGAAACGCAGATTCGGCATACGCAAGGCCGACCCCAGAAGGAAAGAAGGGGCCGGCCTTGCAAGCGATCAAGTCGGCCGCCTTCTCAGGTGCCGGGGCGGACGAAGCCGACGGGGTTGCGGCCTGTGTACGGGGCCAATCTGACGAAGCCACCAGGATCGCCAGGGTATCGGGCAGTGTGCGGAGCCTCGATCATCATGCCGGCGCTGACCACGAGCCCCACATGCTCTGGGCCGTTCGATCCCTTGTAGAAGAACACGAGGTCGCCTGGCTGTTCCTGTCCGGGCTGGATATGCGCGCCCGACGTCCACTGGGTGTAGGTGACGCGAGGGATCGGGATCCCGCCGGCCCGGTAGGCCATCTGTGTCAACCCCGAGCAGTCGAAGGTATTCGGGCCAGCGGCGCCCCACACGTAGAGCTTGCCGATCTGCGCTCGGGCAAAAGCGATGATCCGCTTGATGATCTCCGGAGTCGCGGCCGGCAGGTTCGGGAAGGCGCCTGTGTAAGGGGCACCGCCGACGGGCAGACCTGCTCCGCCGATGTACGCCTCCGGGTCCTCCTGGTCGACCAGGCGGATCTTGAACAGCTTGGCGACACGGTCGAAATCCGCGGCCCCGCCGTCCGGCGAATAGACGGTGACGTCGCCGCAGACCAGTGCCGACGGACCGAGACCGCCTTCCTGCGGGGTGTCACCGGAAGGGAGCGTGTAATGGCAACCAGGGAAGATGAGGCGGGCGATGGAGTCCCCCGGGCCCCTGCGCCCCTCGCCCCTGTTGCCCTCGGCATCAGTGCACAGCGTCGGAGTGGGGCTCGGTGTCGGCGTTGGTGTCGGTACCGGGGTCGTGGTGGGCAGTAGCACGCAGCCCTTGGAGGCGACATTGACCTTGACGGTGTGCCCGAAGGCGCCGGTGACGTGGATATCACCGACCAGGTCGGCGCCGTTGCGCCCGGCATAGCGGGCGGCAGCCTCCTGGGCTCCGGTAGCGCCCCAGAAGCCCATCCCGTCGGGGTCGATCCCGCTCATGGCGAGCCGGGCGGCCGCGTCACGCAGCGGCGTGAGCGCGCCGATCGCGGCCGCGTCCGCAGCGGTCTGGGCCCTCGACCGCAGGTCGTTGGCCTGCGCGATCTTCACCGCCGCGAAGGAGAGGAAGAGCATGGCAAGGACGGCGAGGAGGAGGACGATCTGGGCCTGACCCTCTTCCCGCCGCGCCGGGTCACGCTGAGTCACTTCTTGGGACCGTCCGTAATACTCTTGACGGCAGCGGCGATGGCATTGGAGATGGTCGTGTTCAGGTTCAAGGCGAAGACCGCGGTCGTGATCGCTGCAATGAAGATGACCACCGCGAGATACGAAATCCAGTCCCCGCGATCGGCCTGCTCCCTCGCGATCTCCACACGGGTCTGGACGAAATCGTGCATCCATTCCTGGGCAACAACGAGGTGGCGCATTTCTTCCTCCGGGGAATCGCCGCTCTTCGAGAACCCCAACAGTAGGAGGTCCACTCGACGCTGCCCTGAGCCCCAGGACCCAACTTTGCCAGGCCCAGGCTCCATCACGATGGCGGCCGGTCACCTCTCCACGTTCGATATCGCATAAATGTGGTTCATCCGCGTGATGGCACGGCAAGGAGGAGGACGAACTGGGCCCGGCCCTCCTCCCGTCGCGCCAGGTCACGCCGAGTCACTTCTTGGGACCGTCCGTAATACTCTTGACGGCAGCGGCGATGGCATTGGAGATGGTCTGGTCCAAGTGCAGCCCCCAAACCGCGGTCGTGATCGCCGCAATGAAGATGACCACCGCAAGGTACGAAATCCAGTCCCCGCGATCGGCCTGCTCCCTCGCAATCTCCACACGGGTCTGGGTGAAGCCGTGGATCCATTCCTTGGCCATGATGACGTGACGCATTTCTTCCTCCAGGGAATCGTCGCCGTTAGACGTTTTTAACGATAGATAATCCGCCCAACACCGCCCAGAGCCTCAGGACCCAAAGTCCGCCCGGCCCTGGTCCCATTCACCATGGGCCCTGCCGTTCCAGCTCATAGGCCGTCGTACCCAGCCATCGCGCGATGGCAGCCGCTCGCCTCTCCACATTCAATTTCGCATAAATATGGTTCACATGATTCTTGACGGTCTTCTCGGAGAGGAAGAGCGCCCGGGCGATCTCCCCGTTGGACAGGCCCTGGGCGATGAGGTCCATGACGTCGACCTCCCGGGCGGACAGGCCCAGCCCCGCTCGGGCCGCGGCGGGGTCGGACCGTGGCGAGGACGGTCCGTTGTGAATCGCCTCAATGACCGCCCGTGACGCGGCCGGCGACAGTGGGCTGGCCCTGCCGGTCACAGCGTCGCGGATGGCCTGGACGAGCTCGTCGGCGGTGAAGGAACCGTGTGTGAGATAGCCGACGGCACCGGACCTGATGGCGGCACGGATGACCTCACCGTCCTCGGTATAGGACAGCATGAGCACCCGGGTGATCCGGCTGAGCGGCCCTGCCGCCGCCACCCCGTCGACCAGCGGCATCCGGACGTCCATCAGCACCAGGTCGGGATGGAGCCGTTCAGCGAGTTCGATGGCGTGCCCGCCGTCGCCCGCGGTGCCGACCACCTCGATGTCGTCGTCGAGTTCCAGGATGGCCTCGAGACCGGCCCGTACGACCGGGTTGTCGTCCACCACCAAGACTCGGATCGGTGCGGTGTTCACGCCGCCCCCGCAGGCCGGTCGGCATAGACTGCGCCGTGTTCGGCTTCGACTGAGAGCGCCACCGAGATGGCCGTCCCCCACCCGGGCTGGGAGACGACGGACAGCTCGCTGCCGGCGCGGCGAGCCCGCTCGGCCATGCCCACCACCCCGTAATGACCGTCCCGGGCAAGCCTGGTCAGCCAGTCACCGGCTCCCACCGGGTTGTCGAAACCACGGCCGTTGTCGCGCACCGCAAGCCCCACGGCGGCTGCGCCCGCAGTCAACGAGACCTCGACAGTGGTCGCTGCGGCATGTCGTTCCACATTGGTCAGTGCCTCCTTGAGGATGGCCACCAGTTCGTACCGTGCGATCAGCGGCGGCTCGGCGACGTCCTCGATGGCGACCACCACCGGGACACCCGTCCGGCGCCCCCACGCGGTGGCGATCTGGCGTACGGTCGGACCCAGCGGTAGTGACGGCCCGTCCTCACGGAGATCCGCGATCAGTCCGCGGGCCTCCCCGACTGCCACCTGTATCGCGTCCGCGATCTTCCTGGCCTCCTGTTCGGCGCGGTCGGGCGATCTACGTACCCACACCGGCAGCACGCCGACAGTAAGCGCGATGCCCTGCAGGGTCTTGGCCAGCGAGTCGTGCATCTCCCGGGCCAGCCGCGCACGTTCCTCGGCCGCCGCGGCGACGGTCTCGGCCCGACGCCGGCCTTCCAACGCATCGGCGTACTGCTCGAAGAGACGATGCAGGCCTATGCCGGCGCAGCCGGCGATCGGATAGAAGACCGGGAGCCCGATCAGCGCCTGGAAGTCGGCACCGTGCTGGCCCGGCGGCGCGGCGTGAGCGGCGAGGTAATAGAAGGCGATCTGCAATGAGCAGACGAACAGCAGCGCCCGCCACTCATACAACACCCCGGCGAGCGCCGAGGTGATGACCGTGAACAGGAAGAAGGGTCCGAACACTCCCGCGACTTGGAGCACCGCGTAAGCGGCGAAGGCGTCCAGGCACAGCAGGATCGGATGCCGGGCGAGCGTCGGCAGGACGCGCTCCGAGGCCCGAGCGACCAGCCAGGAGAAGGCACCGATCCCGGCCATCAGCAGGACCACCACGGCCCCGGTGGGGACACCCGTGGTGAGCACTAGCCCCATCGAGACCAGCAATACCCGCAGGTACATGAAGAGCCGGAAGGTCACACCCACGCGTGACCACACCGTCAGTACGGGCGGCGCCTCAGCCGAAGACATGACCCAACCCCGATTTCAGGTTCGCTCCGTACCACATGGCACCGACCACGAGCAACATCACTCCCGGGACCATGAACAGGGTGGTGATGCCGGTGATGCGCGGCTCGGTGCGCTGGGCCTTACGGCGGGCGTACTGGGCGGATTCCCGGCGCATGTCCGCGCTGATCTCCACCAGGGCCTGGGAGAGCGGAGCGCCCAGCTCTTCGGCCTGCAAGATCGCGGTCACGAACCGGGACAGTGGTGGGCAGGCGTTGCGTCGACGCAGATCTTCGAAGGCCGCCCTGCGGGGAGTGCCCAACTCCATCTGATGCAGGGTGATCCGGATCTCCTCCGGCAGCGCGCCCGTCATGGTGGCGGAGACCCGGTCAAGCGCGTTGCGGAAGCTGATGCCCGCCGACACCGTCACCGCCAGCACATCGAGGAAGTCCGGCAACGTCCGCTCGATCTCATCCTGGCGTCGCCGGCTCAGACCCAGCAGGATGATGTCGAGTTCCATCGAACCCACACCGATGATGAGCAGACCGGGCAACAGGCTGCCCCCGAGCACCAGCAGAAGTCCGGTGCCACCGAACAGAAGGGTGTCCCCGATGCGCTGCCGCACATAACTTTCGGCGGTCATCCCCTTCGGGCGGCCGGCCAGATCGATCTTGCGGCGGATCCGGGTCAGCCGATCGGGTGTGAGGCTGCGCAACACCCGCGGGGTCAGTGGGCCTCCGATCAGCGCGCTCACCGGGGCGAGCGCGCCGATCCCCGGCGGGTCCACCTCCGGGGGCGGGTCGACCAGGTCATCGGGAACCGCCCGTTCCGCGGACTTCAAATGCCAGCCGGCCACGAACAGGAGGACACAGCACATGGCGGACACGGCGAGGAGGAGCGGGGCCATCAGGCGTCGATCCTCGCTACTCTGCGGATCAGGACGATTCCCACTCCGAAGAGTCCGAACGCCCCCACCAGGATGGCCTGACCCAGCGGTTCCGATGCCATCCTCTGCACCGCGCCAGGCGAAATCCCGTTCACCAGGAACAGCGATGCCACGCCCATGCCGCAGATCACGTAGCCCACGAACACGGACTGGCCGAGGATGGTCTTGACCTCCCTGCGGGTCTCCTTGCGCTGTTCCAGCGCGTCGGTGATGTTGCGCAGCGCGGTCACCAGGGAACCGCCTGCCCGGGAAGCGACGATCAGGGTGCTGACCAGCACGGCGATCTCTCTGGAGGGCAGCCGGTCGGCCAGGTCACGTAGCGCCTCGTCCAGTGACTGGCCGACCCGCAATGCCTGTGCGGTACGGCCGAGTTCCGTGCGGGCCGGCTCGTCGAGCTCCTCCGCCGCCATCTCGATGGCCGTGCGGATCACCAGGCCCGCAGCCGAAGCGTTGGCGAGCACCCGCGCGAGATCGGGCAGCTGAGTGATGAACTCCTCGCGGCGGCGATCCTCCTGTCTGCGCAGATATCCGAAGAAGATCAGCCCGACCACGAGGGCCGCGGCCAGACCGAGCAGTGGTGCGAGCACCTGACTGATCACGATGATCGTGAGCAGGGCGGCCCCGACCAGCGCCAGGAGGAAGACCGACACCCGCATCCGCAGTCCGGCGGCAGCGATGCGCCGGGCCGTCAGCCGCCCCACCGAGGTCCGCCGAAGCCGGACGTCGAGCCGCTGGAGCGGATCCTCCTCGGAATGATCAGCCGTGTCCAGCACACTACGACCGCTGAGTCTGCGTCGCTGATCGTAGCCCGCTACCAGCTCGCGAAGCCCGACCACGGTGAGCGCGAGCACCACCACCAAGGCCAGCCCCACAGTCTCCAATGTGATTGTCATCGGGTGGTGACCTCCTCTCCTTCGACCCCGAACACGGCGGGCACCGGCTCACCGGCTCGAGCGAGCCGATCGGCCGCACCGGAGGGCAGCGGATGACACCGCCAGCCGCCGACGGTCTTCCGATCGAAGGTCACGACCGGGCTCAACCGGAACTCCTCCCGGCGCCGGGAGACGACCACCGCGACCTCACGGATCCGTCGCGAGCCGTCGCCGACACGCTCCAGTTGGACGATCACATCGACGGCGTTGTTGATCTGGTCCCGGATCGCTTCAAAGGCGATCTTGATCTCACTCATGCTGGCCAGCGTCTCCAGCCGGGAGACGGCGTCCTCGGGGCTGTTCGAGTGGACGGTGACCATGGAACCCTCATGACCGGTGTTCATGGCCTGGAGCATGTCCAGCGTCTCAGCACCCCGGACCTCTCCGACGATGATCCGGTCGGGGCGCATGCGGAGCGCGTTGCGGACGAGATGACGGATGGTCACCTCGCCTACCCCTTCGATGTTGGCCGGCCGTGATTCCAGCGAGATCACGTGTTCCTGCATGAGCCGTAGCTCCGCGGAGTCCTCGATCGTGACGATGCGCTCCCTGGGCGGAACGAACGCCGAAAGAGCGTTGAGCAGGGTCGTCTTGCCAGTGCCAGTGCCGCCGCTGATCACGATGTTGAACCGGGCCCGGACCAGCGCCGCGAGCAGCATCGTGGTGTTCTCGTCCAGGGCGCCCAGCTCGGCCAGTTCCTCCAACCGGTACGAACGCGGGAAACGACGGATCGTCAGCACTGGCCCGACCAGTGACAACGGCGGGATGATGACGTTCACCCGCTCACCCGTGGGCAGTCGCGCGTCCACCATCGGAGTCGATTCGTCGACCCGCCGATTGACCCGCGAGACGATGCGGTCGATGGTCTGGTAGAGCTGATCTTCGGTGGCGAACGTCGTGCTGATGCGTTGAATCCGGCCGGCGCGTTCGACGTAGACGTTGTCGGGCCCGTTCACCATGATCTCGGTGATGGTCGGATCGGCCAGCAGCGGCTCCAGCACGCCGAGTCCCAGCGCCTCGTCCACCACCCGCTGGATCAGGTCGATGCGTTCATTGGTGGAGAGGACCGGCCCCTCCCTGCCGATGATGTGGCCGACGACCTTCTCCAGCCGGGCCCGGCGTTGCGCCGTGCTGAGGAGGGCGAGGTCGTCCAGGTTGATCTCGGCGAGCAGTTGTCGGCGCCAGTGCGCCACATCATGGTCTGGCCGCGCCAGCGGAGGGAGGTCGTCCGTACGTCTGTCCTTGAGTCCCATGGTCAGCCCACCGGCATCTCGACACGTCGGACGATCGTGACGTCGAAGGGGATGCCCTTCCACAGCAGCGGCACCTTCGCGCGGATCGTGCATTCGACGGCGCTTTGACCGACTCGTTCGACCTGCACGGACTGGTCGTTGACCCACCCGGGCATGGCCTGCTCGGCCGCTTCGCGCCCGGCCGCGGGGTCGGCCATGCTGGCGACACGGGCACCGGTGCGGGCGGCGTTGTCGACCCGCTCGATGACCAGGAACGACGCGAGCACCTCGATGCCCAGGCCGATCGCCAGCAGCACGATGGGCAGCATCGACAGGAACTCGATGGCCGCGTAGCCCTGGTCGCGCGGTCCACGCCGGCTCATGGGGCACCCTCCGGCACGACCTTGGCGCGGGCGCTGACCGTCCATGGTCCGAAGACACCGGGCAGGACCAGTGGAGTCTTGATATCGACCCGAACATAGCCGTAATCGGGATCCTTCGGGTCATCCGGATAGGTGACGCTAGCATGCTTCGGATCGCCCCACATGCCGGAGATCCGGCGCAGAGCCTCCGTCTTGATCGTTTTGTAGTCCCCGGTGACAGCGGCCTGACGAGCTCCCTCATTGGCGGCGTGCCCGGCGTACGTTGCGCTCATCCCGGTCACGAACAGCTGCCAGATCCCCAGGACCACGAACACCATCAGCGGGACCATACCGAGGAATCCGACCCAGGCCTCGCCGGCGTCCCTGCGCCGTGACCGGCCCTTCCCCGCTTGCTCGTCCAGCGAGTCCGACTCGCGGAGACCCAGTTCACGCAGCAGTTTCGCCACCGCCCGGCGATAGCCCACATCGGTCACCGCCCCAGGCGTGCCGGTGTTGGCGGCCTCCTCCAGTGCGCGGAACGCGGCGGGGATCGTGGTCTCGGCCACCGGGAGATCAAGGACCTTGTGCGCGAACTCAGGCTGGATCTCACTCTTCCGGCTGTGCCGGGTGACCACCGCGGTGACGTCGTCGGGCTTGCGAAGATTCAGCCTGCCCCACATCCGCACGAGGCGCTTGGCCGCCCTCAGCGCGGGCAGGTCCGGGGTCACTGTCAGCACGATCTTGTCGGCGAGCTCGACGGCGGACGCGCTGCCCTCGCTCAGGTATGCGCCACAGTCGACGACGATGAGATCGAAGTGGGCGCGCAGAGAGCCGAGGATGAGCCGGGCGCCGGAACCCGTGACCTCTTCCGCACGTTCTCCCTCGGCGGGCGCGAGCAGCACGTGCGGTCCTGCCGGGTGTACGAACAAGGCATCGGCAAGGTTGGCTGCGCTGATCTCCTCCGCGACCCCGGCCAGATCGGCGATGCTCCGCCGGTGCACGATGTCGAGATAGCTGGGGATGTCCCCCGTCTGCAGATCCAGATCGACCAGGCAGATCCGCCGGCCGTCGCGGGCGGCCGCCAGCGCCAGATGGACGGCCAGCGTGGTGGCACCGGTGCCGCCCTTGGCACCGCAGACGGCCAGCAAGGTGCCACGGCTTCCCAGCAGCGGGCTCTCCGGAACGTCGCCGCGGTTGCGGCGCATCCCCCGTGTCCACTGAGCCGCGGCCACGACCCTGGTGCGCAACTCCTCCAGAGTCGGCTGCCGGGAGACCACACCACGAGCCCCCGCGTCCATCGCCTGGGTCAGCACCTCGGCGGTCGGATTCTGCGCGACGAGCACTACCGCGAGGTGCGGCTGGCTCATGGCGATGTCGCGGATCAGGTCACGTGCGGGCAGCGGGCCCAGCCGTTCGTCGATCAGCACGGCGTCGAGGCCCGGCTCGGCGGCCAGCCCGGCCACCGCCGACGATGTCATCTCGACACCGGCGATCTCGATATCGGGAAGTTCGCGCATCTGAGTCCGGAGCGCGGCCGCGAACTCGGGATCACCCGCTCCGAGGAGGATTCGATAGCTCACCTACCGACCTCCGGAACAGCGCATTGCCGATTGATCTTCGGTGGGGCGCCGGTGGTGCTACCCATCAGCGATAGCCGTAGCTTCACCGCGAAGCTCTCGCCGTAGGTGAGACGGAGCGTGTCATCGGGGCTCAGCGCGAAGGTTACCGGGACGACGCTGCTGCCGCCGCCCTGGGAGCCGCTCTTGACATCGGTCTGCAACTGTCCGATCTTGAGCACCGGAACCCGGCTGAGGATCCGGATCGCGCACGGCGGCGTCACCGTCCTGGCGCCCTGCTGACCCTGGAACGTGCCATAGATGTCCACCACCGAACCCGGGGTCACCTCGCCGGCCACTCCGGTCTCGGCATCGATCATGATCGCCACCTCCTGCTGGCCGGGAGCCAGGGCCGGCATCGGCGCCAGCATCCCCTCCTGCAGGTAGGCGCCCTTGGGCAGTGCGGTCGCCGCCACCCTGGCGTTCAGCCGGGCCGGGTCGGAGATGAAGGTGTCCGGTGACCACTTGCTCGGCACCTCGACCCGGCGTACGGCCGCCACGTCGATCGGCGCGAAGGCCGGCACGTCCGACTGCAGTTGCAGCACCGTCGTCATGCTGCCGATCTGGTCGCGAACCTGGCCGACGTAGCTCAGCACCATCACGAAGACCACGAGGGCGCCCACACCGGCCAGCGCCATCAGCACCACGCCTCGTCTCTGCCGTGGGTTCATGACACTTCACTCCTCGCCTCTGTGGGAACCGACCGCAGTGCCTCTGTGGGAACGGGTCGCAGCCGTACGGGCCCCGGTGCGGGCTCTGATGGGACGATGACCGGCGGGTTCGGCTGGGCCGCACCGCAGAAGGGACAGCAGGGCATCGCGATGGGTTCCCCACACCAGCCGCACGGCCGGCAGCGGGTCGCGGACACCGCACGTGACAGCGCATCCGGATGTCCGCTCAATGCGACGAACTCCAGGTATTTGCCGCTGCCCCAGTAGCCTCGGGAGAGCGGCTGCGCTCCGGTCAGGGTGACCGACGAGGGCTGAAAAGACCTATTGATCACCTCTAGGAACCAGCCGTGGTCGGCGCCCTCCTGCGCGGCGAGCATCTGGACGGGACCGGCCGGCCGGAAGCCGGCGGCCATGACAGAGCTCGTCCTTGGCAGCCGCTGGATACCGGGTTCCGGGACGACCGACACCACGAATCCGCCACCGGGTGCGTACGACGCCAGGTGATGGCTGATTCCAACCGGAAGATGCTCGAGCTTGGCCACGCTGCGGACCCACGCTCCCGCGCTGATCTCCCGGGACAACGTCCCAGCCAGACTCGCCAGCCGTCCCGCGGCGACGTACGGCGCGAGGAAGGCGAGCTGGTCGGCGATGAGGGACAACGCCAGGGGCGGCACCGACAACGGCACATCCGCGATCCGGTCGCTCTCCAGCAGAGCTCGGGCCATCCGCAGCGGCTTGGGTACCGGCAGCCAGGCAGGGCGGAGCACGATGACTGCCTGGCGATCGTCCAGAGCCCGGCGGAACCGGTCGGTCAGAGCGTTGTCCGACGCTTCGTACATGGAAATCCGCTCGGCCGAGGCCTCAGCGAGATAGCCGGTGTTGGGAATGCCGGCCGATACCACGACCACTGTCTCCCGCGCCCTCGTCATGCCGTCGACTCTGCCGATCTCCAGCTCGGGTCAACAGAGTCGCGGGGCCCAATCCCCGGGCCCAGGCCTGGGTCCCAGGACCCAGACATGGGCATCGGCCCAGGTGGCGTTGGTGCGGGGACCCTCCCCCGCGGACCTAGCGCGGGCACTGCGCGTTGTCACAGAGCTTCAGCGCCATGTGCTCCTTGAACAACTGCATGATCTGCCGCGGATCGGCGATCTGGTAGGCACCACCGTCCGTCGCCTTCGCGATTCTGCCGAGTGCCTGCATGTCGGCGTCCTTGCCGAAACCCATGGCCACCACGCTGACGGGCGTCTCCTGGTGGAAGGACCTCTTCAGCTCGGTCACCAGGGCGTCGAGCGTGATCCCCGCCTTGTAGTCGTTGCGCCCGTCTGTCAGCACCAGCACGATGTTGACCATCCCGGGCCGGTAGCCCTTCGACACCTCTCGGTAGGCCGCCTGGATCGAGTCGTACAGCCCGGTGTTCCCGTTCGGCTTGGCCTTGAGCGCGGCCAGTGCGGCCAGCAACCGCCCACGCTGGGTGCCTTGCGGACTCGGGTCTCGCAACGCGGCGAGCGGCACCAGAGGCGTATACGGCCGGCCGTGGTCCATATCGGTGGAGAACGGCCATAGTCCGAACTCCGCCGTATCTGGCATCGCCGACACTCCCTGGCTGAGCGCCTGGGTCGTGGCCTGGATCCTGCTCGCCGCCTGACCCGGCATGGGCTCCAGCATCGAACCGGAGACGTCGAGCAGGGTCAGGATGCGGGTGCCACTCTGGAGCCGGCCCCACGCCACTTGGATTCCGCGGGCCGCCCCGGGCTGAACGACGGACATGATCTGCGGTGGAGCGGCCATCAGCCCGCCTCCGGTGAGCTGCCGTCCGGCCAGTCCATCGGCGGTGCGCAGCCCGATCCCCTGGAGCTTCGCCGCTCCATTCTCCGACTGCAGGGCCGAGCGGAACTCGGCCGCGAGCTTCTGCCGACCTCGATCGGCGGTCGTCAGCGCGTAGGGGAAGTCCAGATTCGCGGTGCCCTGGGCCGGATAGACGGCGGTGAACTGGGAACCGGTGCCGGCCCTGCGCTGCCGCCACGCCGACTGCTCGCTGTCGACGAGCAGCGGCACGCCGGCCCCTGGCTGGCTCAGCGCGGTGTAGGCGGCCGTGATCTGTTCGGGTCCACTCAGCTGGACCTGTTGCGCGGTCTGCACCATGGAGGTGAACGTCCGATCCGCCTGGCCGCCACGGCTCGCCACGTTCTGCAGAACGAGCAGGGACGCCATTCCGGTCGCGGTCTGCGTCGGATCGGGCAGCCGCAAGGAGAACGCGGCCGGTCGCCCGGCGGCCGATGGCTTGAGCACGTCCCACGAACGCTGTCTGAGCTCCGCCCCGTACCGCTGCGCGGTGTCTGCGGACACCACGAAGACCAGCGGGGACGAGGCCACCGAGATCGGCTGGCTGAGCACCGCGCCGCTGCCCGGCCCGCTCTGCCGGACCAGATCGATCCACAGCGAGGAGTCCGGGATCCATACGTCCGGCCGGGCGCTGCGCGCGGCGGCGGTCTGGTTGGAGAGCACCCCGGTGGTGTCGGCTGACCCGGCGGTCACCACCTTGACCGCGGTGCACTTGCCGGCGTTGAACCGGTCGGCGACCAGGCCGACGGCGGGCGCGATGGCCGGATCCGCCGACACGGAGAGGTCCTGCCTCTTGCCGCTGCACTCCGACCCCGCGCGGCTGAGCGCCCAGCCGCCACCGCCCAGGATCAGGCCGACGATCAGTGCCACCGTCACCGCGATGCTGATCCGTTCGCGGTTCCCGCCGCCGCTCGACCTGCCGGAGGCCCGCCACGGCAGATGGGGCCCCTTTGGGGGCGCCGCGGGAGGCGCCATGGAAGGCTGCATCGGAGGCGCCATCGGGGGCTGCTCCTGCGGGATGTCCGCATAGCGCACCGGCGGCAGCCCGGCGTGTGGGAACGGCCGGCCGGCGGGCTCAATCCGCAGCGCGGCCGATTCGTCCTCGGCCGGCGGCCTCGGACGATAGATCGGCTGTTCACCGGCGGGTGGGAAGACCTTCCTGTCGGCAGGCGCCGTCCGCTCGGTGGGCGATTCGGGGCGAGCCGATCCGGCCGGCGGAAACGGACGGCGTGCCGGCGGTTCGGCCGGTGGCCCCGGCGCCGCCTTCTTCTCCCCGGGAGGCGGGACAGGCGGATCGACGCTGTAGCGCGGCGGGGGTATCTCGAAATCTGGATCCACGCTGTAGACACCTTCCACATGCGGCGGGGGAGAGCAGCGAAAAGCTCCTACAAACTAGCGACAGGGCAGCCTTTTGGACAATATTTTCGGACCGTAAAAAGCTATTGAACAAATGTTCAACAATCGTGACCGTCTCTGCGTGTCGGCATGCCCTTGAATCCCAATACAAGGTGGGCGAATTCCCGGGCACGGTGATTGCCGGGCAAGGTGGCATCCTCCAGCCCCTACAGTGGAGGCGTGGCGGAGGAGCAGCAGTCATATGAGCAGGCGCGGGACGAGCTCGCCGATGTGGTGAAGCGGCTCGAGGCCGGTGGGCTCACTCTAGAGGAGTCACTCAGCCTCTGGGAGCGCGGCGAGAAGCTCGCCGGGGTTTGCGAGGAGTGGCTGGAGGGCGCCCGTGCCCGGCTGGCAGCCGCCATGGCCGAACGCGCCGACAAGCCCACCGACGCCAACGCCCCGTTCTGAGTCCTGGCACTCCGGCTACGAGGGGGTGGCGGCCGCCTTGGGCTGGGGCTTCAGGGACGTGGCGAGCACCGCTAGTTCGTCGTACGACGCCGTACCGGTGACCACGAACGTCACAGTGGGCAGCTCACGGACCAGCGAGTTCTGTTTCTTGTCCTTGCGGTAGTACTCGTTCCAGGTCGCACCCGCGATCTGCCGGGTGCCCGCGAGACTCTTCGGGTTGAGTGGATCCACGTTGGTCATGCGAGTGACGAACGCGCTCACCGGCAGTTCGTTGCTCTCCTCCAGCGCGGCGTACTGATCGTTGGGGGTGACGTAGCCCAGATGCCAGGCGACCGATCGCTTGCCGCCGCTCAGCCGGGAACTGGTCGCCCGCCAGCCCGAGGGCAGCCCCTCGGGAGCATACGACACGTACGGCGCGGTCAGCCGCAAGGCCACCACCGCGGAACTCGCGTCCACGTGTGGAAGGGTCTCCTTGTTCTTCCGCGGGGTGATCAGCATGATCACCCCGACGAGAGCGAGACAGGCGCCGATGGCCAGCGCGAACTGGCCGACCCCACTGGTGAGCCGCTTGTAGGTCCCATCGCTGACGCGCTGCTGTGAACCCTGGGGAGCCTCGGTGCTCACCCCTGCTCCGTGCTTTCGGCATTCTGGGAGCGCGGGTTCCGGATCGTCCCCACGATCGCCATGATCTCGTCTGCCAGGCGCCGGGACACCGACTCGTCGTCACGCAACGACACCTCGGACACCGCGCCGGCCATGGCGCCGGTGAGCACGATCACCAGTGCCTCGTCCACGCCGCCGTCAGCGGCGTGGAACAGTCCGGCGTTGCGTCGGGCCCAGCGGTTCAGTCGCTGCCGCATGATCCGGTCGAACCCGGGAGGCCCGTCCCCGGAGATGAACAGCCGCGCGACGTCCCGTTCGGCCAGGCACCCGTCGAGGTAGGCGCGGGCACCGGCGACGAACAGCCGCATCGGGTCCGCCGGGCCCGCATCCCGGATGGCGTGAATTGCGTCACGTGTGCGTTCCTGCTGCCGGACCTGGAACTCTTCGAACAACGTGAGGTAGAGGTCGGCCTTGCCATTGAAATGGTGATAGAGGCTGCCGACGCTGGCGCCGGCCTTGGCGACGATGTCGGTCACCGCGGCCTGCGCAAAGCCCTCTTCCACAAAAACATCCCGCGCCGCGGCCAGCAGGGAGCCCCGCGTGGCGGCCCCCCGGTCGGAGATCCGCACCGGCGGCTCGTCGATGTTGCTGCTCATGAACGCAAAGGTTACGCCCTCATGGAGGGGAACCACGATCCCTTCACCCACAGCTACCCAGGGCAACTGTTTCCGGCCCTGCCTCACGGGGTACAGGAACCACCTCTGGAGCCCACAGGTCTGGTCCAATTTGTGAGACGGGGTTCGACACACGGAGAATTCGACCAACCTGACGAACGAAGGGGCGCCTCGCCATGTCCGACGAATCACTCCCCGTGTCCTCCCCGCTGGCCACGGCGCAGGACGCTCCCGACCGTAACCTCGCCATGGAACTGGTCCGGGTGACCGAGGCCGCCGCCATGGCCGCCGCCCGCTGGGTGGGGCGGGGCGACAAGAACGGCGCCGACGGAGCCGCGGTCAACGCGATGCGCCAACTGATCAACACCGTGTCCATGAAGGGCGTGGTGGTCATCGGCGAGGGCGAGAAGGACAACGCGCCCATGCTCTACAACGGGGAGCAGGTCGGCGACGGCAGCGGCGCGGAATGCGACGTGGCGGTCGACCCGATCGACGGCACCCGGCTGGCCGCCCTCGGCATGCCCAACGCCATCGCGGTCATCGCGGTCGGCGCACGCGGCTCGATGTACGACCCGTCAGCGGTGTTCTACATGGAGAAGCTCGTCACCGGGCCGGAGGCCGCCGACGCGGTCGACATCGAGCGCCCGGTCGGTGACAACATCAGGGCCGTGGCCCGTGCCAAGGGCTCCTCCGTCGAGGATGTGACGGTCATCATCCTGGACCGTCCCCGGCACGAGGGCATCGTCAAGGAGATCCGCGAGGCCGGCGCACGCATCAAGTTCATCACCGATGGTGACGTGGCCGGCGCGATCATGGCCGCCCGGGAGGGCACCGGTGTCGACCTGCTGCTCGGCGTCGGCGGCACCCCCGAGGGCATCATCACCGCCTGTGCGATCAAGGCCCTCGGCGGCGTGATCCAGGGCAAGCTGTGGCCTCTGGACGAGGCGGAGCGGCAGAAGGCCATCGATGCCGGGCATGACCTTTCGCGGGTGCTGACCACCGACGACCTGGTCACCTCCGACGACGTGTTCTTCGCCGCCACGGGCATCACCGACGGCGAGTTGGTGAGCGGCGTCCGCTACCGCAAGGGGACCGCTTCCACACATTCGCTCGTCATGCGCGCCCGCAGCGGCACCATCCGCAGGGTCCAGAGCGAGCACCAGCTCGGCAAGCTGCGGGCCTACAGCGCCATCAACTTCGACCGCGCCTTGTAGCCCGCGCGGCCGGAAGGTGGCTCACCTCAAGATCGGCGAGCGTTTGCGGCGTCAGCCGCCGCGGCGGATGCGGCCCTTGACGCGTTGGCGCCAGGTTCGTTTGGGCGCCGCGGCCTTGATGGAACCGAGGATCAGATTGCCGCTGATCTCGATGACGGGTCCGTCCACCACGGGACGGACCCGCAGATCGCGGGAGGCGAGAATCATCCGGCCTGTGACATTGACCTGGACGCCGTCCGGGACGAGGAGCGTGATGCTCCCAGCGAGCACGGCGGCCTCGATCACGATGTGTTTGCGCTGCAGGATCGCCTCCCGCAGATCCAGCTCCACCGAGCCGAACACCGCCAGCACCGGAAGCCGGACCGGCACCACCCAGCGGCCGTCCCGCCGGACCGAACCGAACAGGGCGTGCAGCGATCGGGAGTCGATCCGGATCGGCTGCCCCTCGGCCGGGATCAGGTCGGTGGTCAGCCCGGTCAGCTCACCCAGGGTGCGGGCGGTGTAGGCCTGTTCCGTCCGCTCGGAGTGCTCCACGGCGGTGAGCCTGCCGTCGGCCAGCGCGTCTCCCAGTAGCGTGACCACACGTTCCCGGTCCGCGTCGGAGGCCCGCAGGTCTCGGGTCGGGACATGCCGCTCACCTGGAGTCGGGGGTCGGGGGTCTTCCACGATTCAGACGATAGCCGCGGAACAGTACTCTTGACCCGGCTTGGGTCGATGCCTACCCTGACGTGAACATTCTTCATGTTATCTGTCCAAATCCGGACCTGTCGAGCATCCGATTCGCAGGCGCGCGAGAGAGGGATGCCAATGACCTCCGGCATCACCACACGGGATCGTCAGGCACGGATCTCGGCCTATGCCGCTTTCGCCATCCAAGGCCTCTGTTTCGCCTCACTGGTGACGCGGGTGCCGCAGATCCAGAAGGCCCACCACCTGAGCGACAGCGCGATCGGGATCGTGCTGCTCCTGGTCCCCGTGATCGCGGGTGTGGGAAGCGTGCTGTCCGGTCTGGTCTTCCCCCGATTCGGCAGCGCGATCGTGCTGCGCATCAGCCAGCCCGCTGTATGCGTGACCATCGCGCTGATCGGCCTGACCGGCGACAACAACCCCGCGCTGTACGTCTGCACGGCGCTCTTCGGTCTCTTCGTCGGCGCGGTCGACGCGTCGATGAACGCCCAGGCCGTCGCGGTCGAACGCCGCTACGGGCAGAGCATGCTCACCGGCTTCTACGCGATCTGGAGCGTCGCCGGCATCCTCGGCGGGCTCTGGGCCTCGCTGGCGAACAAGGTGGACATGTCGCTGCTCGTCGGCTTCTTGATCCCCGCCGTCGTCGGCATCGGAGCCTCTCTCGCCACCGGCCACCGGCTCTTCGGCAAGGACGAAGAGGGTTCGGCACCCAGTTCCGAAGCCCTCAAGGCCGCGGCCAAGCGGGTGCCGTGGCGACCGATCCTCATCGTCGGCACCGCCATGGGTTGCTTCTACATCGCCGACGCCGCCGTCTCCCTCTATGGCACCAAATACCTGACCGACGATCTGAAGAGCAGCACCGCAGTCGCCCCGCTCGCCTACGTCGTCTATCAGGTGGCCATGGTGCTGAGCCGGGGCATCGCGGACTTCGGCGTGCGCAGGTACGGCGCCACCCAGGTCGTGAGGGTGGGCAGCCTGGTCGGTCTGGTCGGCATGATCGGAGTCGTGGTCGCGCCCAACGCCCCCCTGGCCATCGTCGCGTTCACCATCATGGGCCTGGGCCTCTGTGTGGTCGCTCCGGTGTCGTTCTCTGCCGTCGCCAGGGTCGACCCGACCGGGCTCGGCGTCGCGGTGGCCCGGGTCAACATCTTCAACTACGTCGGGTTCGTGCTCGGTGCGGCGATTCTCGGGGCCATCACGCCGGTCCGCATCGCCTTCATCGTGCCGACGATCCTCATCCTGGTGATCCTCATGCTGGCGAAGGGTTTTGAACCTACGCCCGTCGAGGGTGCCGTGGAGAACCCGGCGGTCATGGAGCGCCCCGTCGTCTGACCGCAAAACCCCACCCCCGCCGTGATCTTGCAATTCGTGTCAGCAGGCGAAGCCTGCCGTCATGACTCCGGCACGACGAAAGATCACGGCGGGCAGGAGTCAGGCGCCTTCGGTGGCGGCGATGGCCCGTTCGCCCTCGATGGCCGCCTCCTCGGGTGACATCCGCGCGAGAGCCTCACGCAACGCCGCCTCCGCGGCGTCGGCCGCGGTACGCGCGGTGATCACGTGGAGGTGAGCACGTTCCAGGTCCCCCAGTCCCACGCAGTCGAAGGCCACCTGGGCGTCGTGGGCGGTGGAACGTAGCTGCCGGGCGGCTTCATCGAGACTCATGGACGAGTCGCCTCCTTGTGTCGGGGACGCGAGTACTACCCGCTGTCTTCCCGGGCAATCACTGACCCGTCAACTCCGCGGGGTCGGCCGCAGTTTTTGAGGTCCAAGGACGGCCCGCGAAAACGCTTCGGAAAATGACAACGATGTCAGTCTTTAGGAATCAAATCCAATGCCGACGGCACAGCCCAATGCGCCACAAGATTTCACTTAGTCCTCATCTTGCATTCATCTTGACGAGGAACTTCACCGTCATTTACCCGATTTAGCCAAAATGTCGGCGGAATGTGCGCCGTGTGTTTCCAACGTGTTACGAATACATCTCACGCGCTACCCGACCTCTTGACCTGCACGGTCCTGCGAGCTAACGTCCCGGCCACGACATCGATGTCATCGCTCTGACCATCGACTCTGGAGGCGACGTGCACACCACGGAGACTCACCCGCCCCGGCGCCGCCGGACATCCGCGGATGTCCGGCATGGTCGTGCGAGCGAACCTGCGGCAACGGTGATGACCATGGCAGGAGCCGCATGAAAGCCCGTACGCACCTGCTACCGGTGAACCAGGTCGAGCACTCCTACCGGGGCGGCGACCGCATCACCGCGTTGCGCGGCGGCAGTGGGGCCGACGGACCCCGCCGCCCGGAGGAGTGGATCGCTTCGATGACCACGATGACATCGGATCCGGCGCGTGGGCTCTCGAGGCTCCCCGAGGGCACCCTGCTGCGTGACGCGGTCATGGCGGACCCGCAGAGCTGGCTCGGACCAGCACATGTGGACAGCTACGGTGCGTCCACCGAGCTTCTGGTCAAGCTGCTCGACGCCGGCCAGCGGCTGCCGGTGCACCTGCATCCCGACCGTGCGTTCTCTCGAAAGCACCTGGGGATCCCGCACGGCAAGACCGAGGCGTGGATCGTCCTGGACGTCGATGAAGGGGCCAGGGTCCGGCTCGGCTTCGCCGAGTCCATGCGCCTGTCACAGGTGCGGGCGATGGTCGACGCCGGGGACTCCGACGGCCTGGTCGGGTCGTTGCGCGCCCACACCGTACGACCGGGCGACGCGGTCCTGGTGCCGGCGGGCCTTCCCCACTCCATCGACGCGGGTGTGTTCGTCCTGGAACTACAGGAACCCACCGACCTGTCGATCATGCTTGAGGCGGAAGGACTCACCCTTGATCTGCGTCGAGACGGCCATCTGGGGCTGGGTTTCGACATCGCCCTCGGCGCGTTGCACCTCGGCGCGCTGAACGAATCCGATCTCGATGGTCTGCTGCTGCCCCGAGAGCGACTTGACACGGCCGGCATCGTCGGCCTGCTGCCTGTCGCAGCCGAGCCCTACTTCCGGGCCCATCGACTGCGTGCGGTCGGCACCAGCCCTGTCGTGGCCGCCGGCTTCGCGGTGGCGCTCGTCACGACCGGCTCGGGCCGCCTGGTCACCGAGTCCGGGGAGAGTCTCGACCTGAGTCGTGGCGAGGTGGCGGTCGTTCCCTTCCTCGCCGGAGAGTGGCAACTGGAAGGGATGGCCGAGGCCATCGTCTGCCGGCCACCGCTGCCCCAGCACATGGGGACAGCGCGGTGATCGACCTGTTCGTCGGCATCGACGTCGGCACCACCCGGGTCAAGGCGATCGCCGTGGACCCGCAGGGCACGGTCTGTGGCGGATCGGAGCGGTCCACCCCCTGGCGCGGTGGCGGAGGCCGGTCAGAGCTCGATCCGATGAGCCTCGTGCAACTCGCCCAGACCGTGGCGGCGGAGGCCGCGGCCGCCGCCGGGGCACGCGCCGACCACGATCCTCGGGTGCTGGCGATCGGTGTCACCGGAATGGCCGAGACAGGGGTGCTGGTGGACGGGCGGGACCGGCCGCTGGCCTCCGCGATCGCCTGGCACGACCCGCGGGGCGACGTCGACACGATCGCACGAGAACTGGGCACCGAGACGTTCCAGACCACCACCGGCCTGCCGCTGACCGCGATGCCGTCACTGGCCAAACTGCTGTGGCTGCGCCGGAACCGCCCGGACACCAAGAACGCCATCCGGTTCTACTCGGTTGCCGAGTGGGTGGTTCGCCGACTCGGCGGCGAATCCGTCACGGAGCTGTCGCTGGCCAGCCGGACCGGTGTATTCGAGCTCAGGCGCGCCCGCCCCTGGGATGAGGCACTCAGTCTGCTCGGCTGGCCGTCCCTGCTGCCCGACCCGATGGTGGCGGGTACTCCGGCCGGTCGCGCCGGCGGTGACAGCGTGCCTGCCACTCTGCATGGGGCGGTTCTGACGGTCGCCGGCCACGATCACCAGGTCGCGGCCTACGGTGTCGGCGCCGCGGCCGACGGCGCCCTGTTCGACTCATTGGGAACGGCTGAGGCGCTGGTCCGTACGGTGCTTCCGCCATTGGCTCCCGAGCGCATCGGCGCACTGACCGCTCAAGGCATGTCCGCGGGCTGGGGAGTCGTCGCCGATCATCTGTGTGTCCTCGCCGGGCTGCCGACGGGGCTGACCCTCAACCGGATCGCCACGATGCTCGGCATGACCTCCAGCGCCGATCGCATGGCGCTGGGTGAGCAGGCGCTGGCCGTGCCCGGAGACCACCCCACGCTCCGGCTGGTCGACCCGCGGGACAAGCACTTCGGTCTCGCCGGCATCACCGATGGTGTCACTCCGGCGCGGCTTTGGCGTGCCGCGGTGGACGGCCTGACCGCTGACGCCGAGCGGGTATTGGCCCGCATCGACGCACTGGTCGGCCCCTACCAACGGGTCGTCGCGGCGGGCGGCTGGCTGCACAACCCCGCTCTGCTCGCCGCCAAGCACCGGCAGTACCCAGCGATGACCATCACGGACGTCGCCGAACTCGGCGCCTACGGTGCCGCGCTGCTGGCGGCGGCCGCCGTCGGTGTTTCGTTGCCGGCCGCGGCCACTCACCCAAACCCAGGGGCAGTCCGCCCCAGCATAGAGAGGTAGCACCACATGTCCTTCAGTCTGGATCGGATCGCTGACGACGCGGGAAAGTTCGCCATCCTCGCCATGGACCAGCGAGGAACCTTGCGCAGAATGCTCGACAAGGCCGGTCGGCCGTCGGCCGACGAGGACCTGAGCGCTTTCAAGGTGGACGTGATCAGTGCCCTCTCGCCGCTGGCCTCCGGGGTGCTCACCGATGTCGAGTACGGCGTCGGTCCGGTGCGGGCCGCCGGTGCGCTCGACCAGTCCGCGGGACTGCTCATCTCGAGCGAGCGGTCACCGCAGCCGGTCTGGAACGGTGAGCAGCGGACGGAGTACTCAGGTGCCGACCGCGGTCCGGCCTTCGTGAGCGGCAACGGTGGCGTGGCACTGAAGTTCCTGGTCCGCTGGCGGCCCGACCGCCCCGTGATCTCCGGCGAGCCCGATCTGGCACAGGAGGCCCTCGACGCGGTCTCGGCCGTCATCGCCGACTGCCGCGAGCACGGCATTCCGTCGGTCATCGAGCCACTGGTGACACATCTGCCGACCGAGGACCCGTTCTCCGCCGAACAGCAGAAGAAGATGGTCATCCGGTCTGCGGAACTGCTGGCCGAACTGGGTCCGGACCTGCTGAAGCTGGAGTGGCCGGGCGACGAGGACGGCTGCCTCGAGACCAGCAAGGTCTGCGGGAACGTGCCATGGGCGCTGCTCTCAGCCGGCGTGAAGTACGACCAGTTCGTCGAGCGGGTACTCACCGCGATGGACGCGGGGGCGTGCGGGTACATCGCCGGGCGCGCGTTCTGGGGCGAGGCCGTGACGCTCCTCGGGGAGGAGCGGCGGGACTTCCTGCGGACCACGGCGCTGGAGCGGATGACGGCCCTCAATACGGCGATCGAAGGCCACGGTCCGTCCTGGCGTGAGGTCGGGGGACGATGACCGGCGATGCGGACGGCAACGGCGCTGTGCCCGCGCTGAGCACGTCCAACGTGGTGAAGAGCTTCGGGCAGGTGCGGGCCTTGCGCAGCGCCTCGTTCGAGGCGTTCCCTGGCGAGGTCACCGCGCTGGTCGGTGACAACGGGGCGGGCAAATCCACCCTCATCAAGATCCTGTCCGGGGTGCAGGCGCCGGACGAGGGCGAGGTGCGCATCAACGGTGCCGCGGTTCGCCTGACGGACCCGCACGACGCCAAGAACCGGGGAATCGAGACCGTCTATCAGGATCTCGCACTCGCCCCCGACCTGGACGCGGCGGCGAACGTCTTCCTCGGCCGTGAGGTGCGCCGCTGGGGTTTCCTGCACGACCACCCGGAGATGCGACGGCGGACCGCCGCCGCGTTCAGCGACATGGGCGTCGGTCTGGTGCAGGACATGCGGGCACCGGTCGCGGCGTTCTCCGGCGGCCAGAAGCAGTCCGTGGCCATCGCGCGGGCGGCCATGTGGGCGACAGAAGTGATCATCATGGACGAGCCGACCGCCGCGCTCGGCGTCATCCAGACGGCGAAGGTACTGGAACTGGTCCAGAACATCCGTGACCGGGGCATCGCTGTCGTGCTCGTCTCCCACAACCTTCCCGAGGTGCTGCAGGTCGCCGACCGCATCGAAGTGCTGCGCCTGGGCGTCCGGGTCGCCCGGTTCCGCCGCGGCGAAACCGACGTCGACCGTCTGATCGCCGCGATCTCCGGGGCGTTCACGAACGAGGTGGCACCATGAGCCTAGAGACAGAGCCGAGCTCGCCGCAGGCCCAAGAAATGTTGACCCCGCGCGAGTCGGTGGTGCGCACGATCGTTCGCAACCCGTCGATCGTGACGTTCACCGTGCT
The DNA here is from genome assembly GCA_025964575.1 of Actinomycetes bacterium. Lineage (GTDB taxonomy): Bacteria > Actinomycetota > Actinomycetes > Streptosporangiales > Streptosporangiaceae > Actinomadura_E. The sequence goes on along the minus strand of JAOPYO010000237.1, from coordinate 60,117 downwards.
GCTGCTGATCATTGCGACCTTCTCCCTCCTGGCACCCGGGCTGTTCACCCAGAGCAGCAACTTCGTGCAGCTGGCCCAGAACGTCGCGATTCTGACCGTGGTCAGCGTCGGCACGACGTTCGTGGTCATCACGGCGGGTGTGGACCTGTCCATTCCCAGTGGCATCGTCCTGGGCGAAGTTTTCGCCGTGCAGGCCCTCAAGCTGATAAGCACCGGTCCCGGGACGACCGCGGCGGACGTCACGGCCGACAAGACCAGTGCGTTCTACATCCTGGTGGCGCTGGCCGGGGCACTGGTGGCCGGACTGATCATCGGCACCATCAACGGGGTCGTGGTCGCCTACCTGAAGGTGCCGCCTCTGCTGGCCACCTTGGGCACGCTCGGCGCCGGTCTGGGCATGGCGCTGATCCTGCAGAACGGGGTGAACACGGCGACCTACGCGCTGGACCCGGTCGGGCACGGCTCGTTGATCGCGGGTGTGCCCAATCTGATCCCGATCGCGCTGCTCACGGTCATCGGCGGCTACGTACTGCTGCACATGGCGGTGTTCGGACGGCACACGTTCGCCATCGGATCCAACCCGGAGGCGGCGCGCCGCGCGGGGATCAACGTCGAACGGCATCTGCTCAAGATCTACATCATCGGGGGGACGGCGGCCGGCTTCGCCGGGTTCCTGTCGCTGGCCTATTTCGGTACCACCAGTGTCGGCGGGCACTCCACCGACAACCTGCAGGCCATCACCGCGGTGGCCTTGGGCGGCACCAGCCTGTTCGGCGGTGTCGGCTCGATCGTGGGCACCCTCATCGGCGTCTGGATTCCGGCGGTGCTGAAGAACGGCTTCGTCATCGTCGGGGTCCAGCCCTACTGGCAGGACGTCGCGGTGGGCTTCGTCCTCATCGCGGCCGTCTGGTTCGACCAGTTGCGGCGGCGCTCCCGCGACCGCAGCTGATATCCGCACCACCACCTCATCCACCGCAGTTCACCGCCACACCTTGAGGAGGGTGTCATGAGAATGCACAGAACCGTGATGGGCACGACGATCACCGCCGGTCTGCTGTTCCTGGCCGCGTGCGGGGGGAATTCCGATTCGGGTTCCACTTCCGGCTCGGGATCGACCACCGGCGGGGTCTCCGGCAAGAAGTTCGTGCTCATGGTCGGCGTCAAGGGCGACCCGTTCTACGTCTCGATGGAATGCGGGGCCAAGGAGAAGGCCAAGGCTCTCGGCGTCAACCTGCAGGTGCAGGGTCCGGACAAGTTCGACGCGACGCTGCAGAACCCGCTGCTCGACGCGGTTGGCGCGGCCAAGCCGGCCGCGCTGCTGGTGGCACCCAACGACGTCAAGGCCTCCGCCACACCGCTGAAGCGGATCCAGGACGCGGGCAGCAAGGTGGTGCTCGTCGACACCACGGTCACTGACACCACCATCGGCGCCTCCCGCATCGCCACCGACAACAAGCTGGGTGGGGCAAAGGCGGCCGAGGCGCTGAACACGCTCATGAACGGAGCGAAGGGCAAGGTGCTGGTCATCTCGACCGACCCCGGGGTGTCCTCGGTGGACGCCCGGGTGGCCGGCTTCGAGGAGGCGGTCAAGACCAAGTACCCGAACTTCACGCTGGCCGCCGCCACACAGTACTCGCACAACTCGCCGCAGGAAGCCGCGAAGATCGTCCAGGCGGAGCTGCAGCGCACCCCCGACCTGGTGGGCGTCTTCGCCACCAACCTGTTCTCCGCCCAGGGCACCTCGACGGGCATCCGGGCGGCCGGCAAGGGAGGAAAGGTCAAGGTGGTCGGCTTCGACGCGGGCCCGGACCAGATCAAGCAGCTGCAAGCGGGTGACGTGCAGGCCCTGGTCGCGCAGAAGCCGTACGACATCGGCGTTCAGGGAGTCGAGCAGGCCGCCAACGCGCTGGAGGGCAAGCCGGTGCAGGCGAGCATCGCCACCGAATCGCTCATCGTGACCAAGGACAACATCAACGACCCCGCGGTCAACAAGTACATCTACAAGGACAAGTGCTGACCCACCCGGCAGCACGGTGCCGGGCCTGCGGGCCGGGCCCGGCACCGCACCATCCGCCAACCGCATCACCGCAGAAGGGCGCGACATGAATCCAGAGCCCGCCGTCGATCTCCAGCGGCTCGGCACGGTACGCAGGCTGACCCGTCTCGCCAGCGAGGACGGCTTCTTTCTCATCGCCGCGATCGACCACCCGGAGAACTACCTGGAGCTGTTCGACAAAGACATCTCCCGCGTCCCGCACGAGACCGTGGTGGCCTCCAAGCTGGAGCTGGTGGCCGAATTGTCGCGGCATGCGTCCGCACTGCTCGTCGACCCGATGTGGTCGCTGGGGCAGGCGATCGCGACCCGTGCGCTGCCCGGCTCAGTAGGCCTGGTGGCCCCGATCGAACAGCTCGGCTATACGCCGGGCGGCTGGCGCCTGGAGACGAAACTACGTCCGGACTGGACCCTGGAGAAGATCGCGAAGATCGGTGCCGACGGGGTGAAGCTCTTCGTCTTCTACCGCACCGAACTCGACGAAATCGCCGCCGGACAGCGCAAGCTGGTGGCCGACCTGGTCGCGTCCTGCCGGGAACTCCAGCTGCCACTGATCGTCGAGCCGATCTGGTACCCCCTCGAGGGCGAGGACCTCGCCGAACCCGCGATGCGAGGCCGCCGCGCGGACGCCATCGTCGCCGCGGCGGCGGAGTTCGCGAACCTGGGCGCCGACATACTCAAGGTGCAGTTTCCCGGTTCGATCGAGTCGGCCGCGGACCGCGCATCAGCCACCGCCGCGGCCCGCGAACTCGACGCCGCCATCGACGTTCCCTGGGTCTTGCTCAGCGAGGGCGCAGGATACGAGGACTTCGCGGTTCAAATAGAGATCACCGCACAGGCGGGGGCGAGCGGATACATCGCCGGACGGGCGATCTGGGGCGACGCGGTGGGCCATCTGCCAGAGGCACAGCGGCGTAAGTCGGTGGCCCAGGCGGGTGAGCGGCTCGCCACGCTGAACGGGATCGTCCGGGCACACGGTCGGCCGTGGGCCGAATGGGTCTCGGTCGGCACCGCGGCGGCCGCCATGCCCGCCGACTGGTACGAGTCGTACGGAGGACAGGTCACGCCGTGAACAGCGCCGGGCGTCAGGAACACGGATCCGAGGACAGGGTGCGGCGGCGGTCACGTGGGCCGGTCCGGGCGTACGTCGTGGCCGGAGCGCCGGCCAGCGGTAAGAGCGTGCTCGGGGCGGCGCTGTCCCGGCGGATCCATGCGGCCCTGCTCGACCAGGACGTTCTCACCGGACCGCTCACAGCGGTGGTCGCCGAGCTGGTAGGGGCGGCGCCCGGCGATCTCGACGACCCGCGGGTGCGCTCCGCGACGCGCCAGGCGACCTACGACGCGCTCCTCCACACCGCCGAGGGATGCCTGGCGGCCGATGTCCCGGTGGTGCTGGTGGCGCCCTTCACCGCCGAGCGGTCCGACCCGGCCGCCTGGCTGAAGCTCGTCGCGCGTCTGCACCCGCCGGGCGGCGTCGTGCTCGTCTGGGCCGACTGCCCACCCGACGAGCTCGTGCGCCGCCTCACAACTCGCGGCGCGGCACGCGACCGGCGCAAGCTGGCCGACCTCGACGCGTTTCTGGCCTCCGGTGTGACCGATCCACCAGCGGTGCCGCACATCCCCGTGGACACCACGGCGGCCGTTGTGGATCAGGTCACAGCGGTCCTGCTGGGCACGTTCCACGAATACGTGACCGGTATCGTTGACAACGATGTCACGAGCCTTTAGACATCGATTTCCGACCTGGAGGGACCCTTGCTCATCGCGACCCCCAACATCACGGTGGACCGGACACTCCGGCTGCCTGAACTGCGGCCAGGGAGCGTGCTACGGCCGTCCCGCGCGGCAGTGACCGCGGGCGGCAAGGGTCTCAACGTCGGCCGCGTGGCCGCGGCGTTCGGACCGCCGGCCACGCTGATGAGCTTCCAGCCGGAGACCGACGCCGCCTGGCTCGCCCGGCTCTTCGCCGTCGAACCGGTGGAGTTCATCGGAGTCCCCGTCGCCGGCGAGGTACGGGTGGCCTCCATCTATCTGGAGGACTCCGGCCGGGTGACCGTGCTCAACGAGCCGGGGCCGGAGATTCCCGCCGACGCCTGGCACCGCTACGAGCAGATGGTGGCCGATGAGCTGGCTGCTGGTCGGCACCGGACGCTGGTGTGCTCGGGGAGCATGCCCCCCGGCGTGCCCGACTCCGGATACGGTCGCCTCGTCGCCATCGCACACCGCGCCGGGGTGAGCGTGGTGGTCGACGCGGCGCGTACGGCGCTGGCCGGGGTGCTGGGCGCTCACCCCGACGTCGTCACGCCGAACCTGGCCGAGGCCGAGGGTGTCCTCTGGGGACATTCCGATGAGGCGGTGGCCGAGACCGGCGACGATGTCCCGCTGCGCGCCTGTGCCGCGGTCAAGGAACTGTGCGACCGTGGCGCCCGCTCGGCGGCGGTGACCGCCGGAGCGGCCGGGACCGCCTTCGGCGACGCCCAGGAGGTGTTCTGGGTGCCCACGGTCCCGGTGCGGGTCGTCAACCCCATCGGAGCGGGCGACTCGTTCGTCGGCGGTCTGGTGGAGGCGCTGGAAGCGGGCACGACCGGGGTCGACGCCGTCATCTTCGCGGTCGCCACGGCCACCGCCTCCGTCGAGCAGGAACTCGCCGGCGGGGTCGACCCCGAACGGGCAAGGCAGATCGCGGCGCTCCTGGCCGGCACGGCCCGCACGGAACGTGATCTGGCCGCCGACTCAGCCGCACGAATGGGGGCATGATGTCCCGCCGGCCCACACTGCGGGACGTATCGGTGCTCGCCGGGGTGAGCCCGAAGACAGTCTCCCGGGTCATCAACGATGATCCCGGGGTCGCGCCCGCCACCGCAAAGCGTGTTCAGGTGGCGATCCGGGAACTCGGGTACCGCCCGAATCCGGTGGCTCGTTCGCTGCGCTTAGGCCGGGACGACGCCATCGGCCTGGTGGTGGAGAACATCGCGGACCCCTTCTTCGCCGAAGTGATCGGCGCGGTCGAGGAGGCCGCCCGCGAGCGTGGCATGTTCGTCATCATCACCAGTTCTGGCTACGCCCCCGAAAACGAACGGGTCGCGGTCAGCGGGCTGACGAACCGCAGTGTCGCCGGACTGATGATCATCCCGACTTCGGGCGACCACTCCTACCTCAATCAGACGGCACCGCGGCTCCCCGCCGTCTTTGTCGACCGCCCGCCGATCCAGCATGACTCCGACACCGTGCTCGCGGACAACGAGAACGGCAGCCGGATGGCGACCAGACATCTGATCGAGCACGGCCACCGCCGCATCGCCTTCGTCGGCTACCGGTCGCACATCTACACGACCAGGCTGCGGTATCAGGGTTTCCGGGCGGCCATGCTGGACGCCGGGCTCGCTGTCGACGAGCGGCTGGTCCAGTTCGACGGGATGGGGCAGCAGAACTCCACCGCCTGGTTGGTGAAGCTGCTGGAGGCCGATTTGGGTCCGACAGCGGTGCTGTCGGCGGACGCGAAGACCTCCCTGGGCGTGATCCGCGCTCTGCACCTGAGCGGGCGCACCGACATCGCGCACATCAGCTTCGACGACTTCCAAGGCGCCGAATCGCTCAGCCCTCCGGTCACCGCCGTCTACCAAGACCCCAAGCGGCTCGGGAACCAGGCCGCCGAGTTGCTGTTCGACCGGATCAACGGGGAGACCGGCCCGCCCCGGCGAGTCGTGCTTCCGGTGAAGCTGATCGTCCGCGGGTCCGGTGAACTACCGCCGCAGAGCTGATCGCAGGCATGAGCTCGCGACACGCGATCACGTCATGCCCGGCTGCTGAGCCATGACCACGAAATTGGTCCGGTCCAGGGGAGGGAATTGGCCCTGGGACCCGGGCCACGAGGTCCTTAGCGTTCCATGCCATGGAAGGTTCCACCGGCTTCAGCGTCCCCGCCTCGCCCGTCATCACCACGAACGTCCGCGCCGACCATGGTGCGCTGCGTGGAGTGGCCGGCGCGGGCATCACGATGTTCTTTGTCGGCACGCTCGCCTCGGTATCGGCCACGATCAACGACTATCCCGTCTTCGGCGGGCAGGCGGTCCGTTACGCCGTGGCCGCGTTCTTCCTGTTCGCGGTTCATCACGGTGGGCGTCTTCATCCTCTGGTACGACTCACTCGGCCGGCTGGGCGCGGACCGGGCCGGGCTGTTCGCCGGCATCATCCCGATCAGCGCCGTCGTCACGACCGTCACACTCGGGCTGGGCACCCTGGGACCCGCCGACCTGGCCGGTGCGGCGCTGGTGGCGGCCGGAGTGGTGATCGGCCTCCGCCCGGCTCGACGGAAAGATCGCTGAGAGTGGGTCGTACCCTGGTGGGCGGTCAGAGTCGCTGAAAGAAACAGGAAACGTGATGCCTGAGTTCGCCTACACCGATCTGCTTCCGCTCGGTCAGGACGACGCCGAGTACCGTCTGCTCACCACCGAGGGGGTCAGCACTCTCGAGGCCGGCGGGCGGACGTTCCTGCAGGTCGAGCCGGAGGCGCTCAGACTGCTCACCGAGACGGCGATCCACGACATCTCGCACCTGCTGCGCCCCGCCCACCTGGCCCAGCTGCGCAAGATCCTTGACGACCCGGAAGCAAGCCCCAATGACCGGTTCGTGGCGCTCGACCTGCTGAAGAACGCAAGCATCGCCTCCGGCGGGGTGCTGCCGATGTGCCAGGACACCGGCACCGCGATCGTGATGGGCAAGCGCGGCCAGCACGTCCTCACCGACGGCCGCGACGAGGAGCACCTTTCGCGCGGCGTGTACGACGCGTACACCCGGCTCAACCTGCGCTACTCCCAGATGGCCCCGGTCACCATGTGGGACGAGAAGAACACCGGCAACAATCTGCCGGCCCAGATCGAGCTGTACGCCACCCCTGGCGGCGCGTACAAGTTCCTTTTCATGGCCAAGGGCGGCGGCAGCGCCAACAAGTCGTACCTCTACCAGGAGACCAAGGCGGTCCTGAACCCGAAGCGGATGCTGACCTTCCTGGAGGAGAAGATCCGCTCCCTGGGCACCGCGGCCTGCCCTCCCTACCACCTGGCGATCGTGGTCGGTGGGACCAGCGCCGAGTACGCGTTGAAGACCGCCAAGTACGCCTCCGCGCACTACCTGGACTCCCTGCCCACCGAGGGAGGCCCGTTCGGCAACGGGTTCCGCGACGTGGAGCTGGAGCAGCAGGTCTTCGAGCTCACCCAGAAGCTGGGCATCGGGGCCCAGTTCGGCGGCAAGTACTTCTGCCATGACGTGCGGGTGATCCGGCTCCCCCGGCACGGCGCGTCCTGTCCCGTGGCGATCGCGGTCTCGTGCAGTGCCGACCGGCAGGCCCTGGCCAAGATCACGGCCGAGGGCGTGTTCCTGGAGAGGCTGGAGACCGACCCGGCGCAGTACCTGCCTGAGACCACCGACGAGCACCTGGACGACAACGTCGTGCGGATCGATCTGAACCGGCCGATGGACGAGATCCGAGCGGAGCTGTCGAAGTATCCGGTGAAGACCCGGCTGGCGCTGAACGGGCCGCTGGTGGTGGCCCGCGACATCGCGCACGCCAAGATCAAGGAACGGCTGGACGCGGGTGAGCCGATGCCGCAGTACCTGCGTGACCACGCGGTGTACTACGCCGGCCCGGCCAAGACTCCGGAGGGCTACGCGAGCGGCTCGTTCGGCCCGACCACGGCCGGCCGGATGGACTCCTACGTCGAGCAGTTCCAGGCGGCCGGCGGCTCCCACGTCATGCTGGCCAAGGGGAACCGCTCCAAGCAGGTCACCGAGGCCTGCCACGCGCACGGCGGCTTCTACCTCGGCTCGATCGGCGGCCCGGCCGCACGGCTGGCCCAGGACTGCATCAAGAAGGTCGACGTGCTGGAGTACGCCGAGCTGGGCATGGAGGCAGTCTGGAAGATCGAGGTCGAGGACTTCCCGGCCTTCGTCGTGGTCGATGACAAGGGCAACGACTTTTTCGCCGAGACCACCGGGCCGCTGCTGAGCATTGGCCGACGGTGACTCGCCAGTAACCAAAAACACGGAACTACCTGCCAGTTTTCGTGGAGTTATGAGGGCGTTCACCAACCTCGACACGATCCATTGCCAAATCCAAGACGTTGACGCCATCTGCCCAACAGCAACCCACTTCATTCCGGTATGTTTTGCGCCATGGCCCAGCAGAGTGACGTCTCGATAGCAGGTCGCTATCGACTGGTTACAGAGCTGGGCAGTGGTGCCATGGGCACGGTCTGGCGGGCCCACGACGAGCGTCTCGACCGGACCGTGGCGGTCAAGGAGCTGCGACCACCGCCGGACCTGAACGACGAAGAGCGCACGGTCTTCTACCGGCGGACCCTGCGCGAGGCGCGGACGCCCGCGCAACTACGGCATCCGTCGATCATCGATGTGTACGACGTCGTGGTCGAGCACGGCTGTCCCTGGATCGTCATGGAGCTGGTCGAAGCCCCCAATCTCGACCAGCTGATCGAGAAAGAGGGGCCGCTGCCCCCGGCCAAGGTGGCCGAGATCGCCCGACAGCTGCTCGACGCCCTCTCCACCGCGCACAACGCCGGCATTTTGCACCGTGATATCAAGCCCAGCAATGTGCTTTTCGCCGACAACGGCCGGGTGGTGCTCACCGACTTCGGCCTGGCCATCACGGATCGGTCGGCGCGCATCACCAGGTCGGACAGCTTCATGGGGTCGCCCGCCTACGTCGCCCCCGAGGTCGCCCGGGGTGAAAAGGCCACCCCGCAGTCCGATCTGTGGTCGCTGGGCGCGACCCTCTATACCGCAGTCGAAGGCCGGCCGCCCTACGACCACCCCAACGTGATGGCGACGCTGTCTGCGGTGCTCACCGAGGACCCCGCGCCCCTGCAGCGAGCCGAGGCGCTGGCCCCCGTGATCAACGGGCTGCTGCAGAAGAATCCCCTCCGCCGGATGTCCCACGCCCGGGTCATCGACCGGCTGGACCGAGCGGTGGCAGGGCCCCGGGCCCGGCGCCAGCGGGAGACCAACCCGCGCCGACGGCTGCTGATCGCCCTCGCCCTCATCGCCGCCACCTGCGCGACCTGTGGCATCGGCGCCGGGGCGCTGGCCGTGGGGATGACACACGACTCGCCCAAAGGTGCATCGAGCACCTCCGCCACAAGCGCGACGGCGCAGGCGAAGGTCGCGCCCGCGGGCGCCGCCGCCAACGCTCTGGTCGTCCAGGCCACCGGCGACAACTGCAAGGTCTACCTCGGGATACCCGGCAACGCACAGGTCCTCTACAACGGAGTGCTTCCCAAGGGCCAGGGCCTGCAGTACGACATGAAGACCCTCACGGCGGTCTTCGACGATCCCTCCTCGTGCCGGGTCTGGATCAACGGCAAGGAGCAGACCTCCGGCCGAGCCGGAGTGCGCCAGGAATACACCGTCGAGAAGGCTGGCTGAAGCTCTCGTACACCCGGGCTCGTAGGGTGCACTCGTAAGCTGAGTGAAGGCGGAGGGCAAGCCCTCCTCCTGGTGCGAGGAACATGAGGTCCCGTCGATGGGCGAGCAGGAATTCCGGATCGAGCACGACTCCATGGGCGAGGTGCGGGTCCCGGCCGACGCCAAGTGGCGGGCCCAGACCCAGCGGGCCGTGGAGAACTTCCCGATCTCGGGGGCCCGGCTGGAGCGCGCGCACATCGCGGCACTGGCTCACATCAAGGCGGCGGCCGCCAAGGTCAACGCCGAGCTCGGAGTGATCGACAAGGAGTTGGCCGACGCGATCGCGGAGGCGGCCCAGGAGGTGGCGGGCGGGGCCTGGGACGACCAGTTCCCGATCGATGTCTTCCAGACCGGATCGGGCACCTCCTCCAACATGAACGCCAACGAGGTCATCGCCTCGCTCGCACACGAGCGGCTGGGCCGGCAGATCCATCCCAACGATCACGTGAACGCGTCTCAGTCGTCCAATGACGTGTTCCCGTCCTCGATCCACATCGCGGCGACCGGGGCCGTCACCGGCGAGCTCATTCCCGCCTTGCGGCATCTGGCGGACGCCCTCGACCGTAAGGCCGGGCAGTTCGCGACGGTCGTGAAGTCCGGCCGGACACATCTGATGGACGCCACTCCGGTCACCCTGGGCCAGGAGTTCGGCGGATACGCGGCGCAGGTACGGCTCGGAGTCGAGCGGCTCGAGAACGTGCTTCCCCGGCTCGGTGAGCTGCCCCTCGGCGGTACGGCCGTCGGCACCGGCATCAACACGCCACCGGGATTCTCGGGCCGCGTGATCGCGGAGGTCTCCCGGGCCACCGGGCTGCCGCTCAGGGAGGCACGCGACCACTTCGAGGCCCAGGGTGCCCGGGACGCGCTCGTCGAGGCCAGCGGCGCGCTCCGGACCGTCGCGGTGAGCCTCAACAAGATCGCCAACGATCTCCGGTGGATGGGGTCCGGGCCGCGCGCGGGGCTGGCCGAGATCCACCTGCCCGATCTGCAACCGGGCTCGTCGATCATGCCGGGCAAGGTGAATCCGGTGATCCCCGAGGCCGTGTGCCAGGTGGTCGCCCAAGTGATCGGCAACGACGCGGCGATCACGTTCGGCGGGGCCGCCGGCAACTTCGAGCTCAATGTCATGCTGCCCGTGCTGGCCCGCAACCTACTCGAATCGATCCGGCTGCTGACCAACGTGTCCCGGCTGTTCGCGGACCGCTGCATCGACGGCATCGAGGCCGACGTCGACCGTTGCCGGGAGTACGCCGAGTCGTCCCCGTCGATCGTGACCCCGCTCAACCGCTACCTCGGCTACGAGCAGGCGGCGGTCGTGGCCAAGCAGGCCCTCGCTGAACGCAAGACCATCCGCCAGGTGGTCGTGGAGCGTGGCTACGTCGACCAGGGCCTGCTGACCCTGGAGCAACTCGACACCGCCCTCGACGTGCTCAGCATGACCAGGCCCCACTAAGACATGGAGCGGCCTGGCCGTCCACGCCACTCGCCGGGAACCGGCCCACGCCGTCGACCTGGTCTTGCGCGCCATCCCAGGCGGCACCGGCTGCCGCCCTGACCTGACTCCTGATGTGACTCCAGGAGAAACGCGGGCCCCGGCTCATCCGCCACGGACGCCCAACCATGGGCTCGAGAGGGGCGCCGTGGCGGTTGATGAAGCGGCACCCCTCAGCGGGGCGATCCCTCCGGTGAGGACCGGATCAGTACCAGCCGATCGACTGGGAGTGGCCCCACGCACCGCAGGGAGTGCTGTAGCGGGCCTTGATGTAGCCGAGACCCCACTTGATCTGGGTGGTCGCGTTGTCATGCCAGTCGGAGCCCGCGCTTTGCATCTTGCTGCCCGGCTTGGCCTGTGGGATGCCATAGGCGCCCGACGGGTTGGCCGCATGGGCGTTCCAATGGCTCTCACGGTTCCAGAGGTTCACCAGGCAGCCGAACTGGCCCGAGCCGCTGAAGCCGAAGCTAGCCAGCATGCCCTTGGCGATCTGCTGAGCCTGACCGGCCGGAATCGGGTCCGTACCGCCTCCGCCACCACTGCCGCCGCTGCCGCTACTGCTGGAGCTGGGGCTCGGGGACGGCGAGCCCTTCAACGCGAGCGCCGGGTGCTTGCCCGAGTCCTTCCGGGCGGCCCGGGAGGCGCGGTCGAGCAACTGCCTGCGGACCGCGGCCTCGGCGGCCTGCTGGGCCGCTGGGTCGTTGGCCGGATCGGCCTGGACCGAGGTCGGCGTCGAGGGAACCACCGCGGCGGTGGCCTTGCCGCCTCCAGAACCGCCGGTGAGCGCGAAGGCCGCGACGGTCCCACCGCCCACCAGCACGGCGGCCACGGCCGCCACTACAGCGATCTTGGCCACGGGGCGGCCCGCCGGAGAAGCCGATCGGCGGCCTGCGGGACGCAAGTCGTCCGCGTCGGCGACCTCGTCGCGGGCCCATTCGTCATCCGGAGGGGTCGGCATCGCCGTGGCAGGACCGCCCGCCACCTTCACATCGGTGGGCGGTATGCCGTAGTCCGGGGTGAGGGGGGCGTCCCAGCCGATGCCCTGCTCGCTCTCATTCCCAAACGAGAACGGCGTCGACTGTCCCGGCGCGCCATCGGGGGACCCGTTTCGGTCTCCGTACAAGGCGATCCTTCCGACGGTCGGACGCGCAATGGGCGCGCTCGAGGTGCGTTCACCTCCTGGGGCTCACCCGCCACCAGAGAGGCGGCGAGCGGCATGCCCATCAGATCGTCCAACCGGGGGGTCATGGACCTGGGAGGTGCTTACGGCGCACCACCCTGCCCGAGGTCAGGGGGTACCTCGCAACCGAAACGTGATGAATGGTCCCAGCAGACCCATTGTCAACTTGACCTAAGAATGACCAAATCCACACCAGGACCTGGGCTTTCTCGGTGCTGCGATCGATGTGTGATGTTAATCACACCATGACGGATAGCGGGCACCCAAGCGCAATGAGTAGTCGGAATTGGACCGTTAAAAGCTCCGTGATCATGCAATGGATGCGAAATCCATTGCATGATCACGGAGGAGGAGAGACGGTCAGGCGCCGATATCACCCAGGAGATCGGTGACCAGAGCGGCGATCGGCGAGCGCTCGGACCGGGTCAGGGTCACATGAGCGAACAGCGGATGGCCCTTGAGCCGCTCCACCACGGCGGCGACGCCGTCGTGCCGGCCCACCCGGAGGTTGTCGCGCTGCGCCACGTCGTGGGTCAGCACCACCCGCGACCCCGTGCCGATCCGGGACAGCACCGTGAGCAGCACTCCGCGCTCCAGGGACTGTGCCTCGTCCACGATCACGAAGGCATCGTGCAGTGAACGCCCCCGGATGTGGGTCAGCGGCAGCACCTCGAGCATGCCACGGTCCAAAACCTCATCGATGACCTCTGGGGTCGTCACCGCCGACAGGGTGTCGTAGACGGCCTGGGCCCAGGGCGACATCTTCTCGTTCTCGGATCCAGGGAGGTAGCCGAGGTCCTGCCCGCCGACGGCGTACAAGGGCCTGAAGACCACGACCTTGCGGTGCCTGCGGCGCTCCAGCACGGCGTCCAGCCCCGCGCACAGCGCGAGCGCCGACTTGCCGGTGCCGGCCCGGCCACCGAGGGACACGATGCCCACGTCCTCGTCCATGAGCAGGTCGAGGGCTATCCGCTGTTCGGCAGAGCGTCCGCGTAGCCCGAAGACCTCACGGTCGCCTCGGACGAGCCGTACGGACTTGTCGGGCAGCACCCGGCCGAGCGCCGAACCACTGGCCGACAACAGCCGGAGGCCCGTGTGGCAGGGCAACTCCCGGACGTCCACGGGGGTTTCAGAGTTCGCCCCCCGAACCAGCACGGTCTCGAGATCGAGTCGGCCGGATTCGTACAGTTCCTCGACCTTGTCGGTCGTCACCTCCAACTCACGCATGCCGGTCCAGCCGGACTCGACGACCGCCAGCTCCGCGCGGTATTCCTCCGCGGCCAGCCCGACACTTGCCGCCTTGACCCGCAGCGGCAGGTCTTTGGAGACGAGTACGACGTCGCGGCCCTCAATGGACAGCCAACGGGCCACCGAGAGGATCCGGGTGTCGTTGTCGCCCAGCCGGAACCCGTCGGGCAGCACACTCGCGTCGGAGTGGTTGAGCTCGACCCGGAGCGTCCCGCCCTGATCACCGAGGGCGATCGGTTCGTCGAGACGGCCATGGTCGACCCTGAGGTCGTCCAGGGTGTGCAGCGCCTGCCGGGCGAAATAGCCGAGCTCCGGGTGGTGGCGCTTGGCTTCGAGTTCGGTGATGACGACGATGGGAAGCACGACCTCGTGCTCGGCGAACCGGGTCATCGCCCCCGGGTCGGCAAGCAAGACACTGGTGTCGAGGACGTACGTGCGCCGATCCGTACCAGCAGCCGCGGAAGCGGGCTGTGCGGGAACACGGCGCGGGGAGGAAGTGGCCACTCGCTCTCCTTCGGGCGCCACCAGGTGTTCGCCTGGTGGACGATGCCCTTACCTCGGGGGAACACTGCTGCCACGCTACGTCTCATTGTCAAGTTTGGGAAAGTGACAGATGCCACAGCCCCGACCTGGGAGTTAAGAGCCGTAGCGCCGGTGCCGCGCGGCGTAAGAACGGAGTGCACGGAGGAAGTCGACCTTGCGGAAGTCCGGCCAGTGGACTTCGCAGAAGTAGAACTCCGAGTGTGCGCTCTGCCAGAGCATGAAGCCGGATAGGCGTTGCTCTCCCGACGTCCGGATGACCAGATCGGGGTCGGGCTGACCGCGCGTGTAGAGATGCTCAGCGATGTGCTCGACATCGAGGCTCTCAGCGAGCTCCTCGATGCTGGTGCCTTTACTCGCCTGCTCGTAGAGCAGAGAGCGCACCGCATCAGCGATCTCACGTCTACCTCCATACCCAACGGCGACGTTCACAATCAGCCCAGGGACGCCAGATGTAGCTTCACCGGCATCTTTAAGGACACGCGCTGTTTTGTCGGGCAGAAGGTCGAGGGCCCCCACAGGCTTGACGTGCCAGCCGTCGTCGGCGAGCTGCTGGACCGTGTTCTCGATGATCTCCAGCAGCGGGGCCAGTTCCTTGGCCGGGCGGTTCAGGTTGTCGGTGGACAGCAGCCACAGCGTGACCACCTCGACGCCGGTCTCGGTGGACCAGTGCAGCAGCTCGGAGATCTTGTCGGCACCGCGCTGGTGTCCGGTGTTGACGTCGGCGATCCCCATGGAGCGGGCCCAACGGCGGTTTCCGTCGAGGATGACACCCACGTGCCGCGGGACGATGTCGGTAGGCAGGGAATCCTCGACGCGGTGCTCGTACCACCGGTAGACGAGATCGCGGAAACCCGCGTACGGCCTGCTCCGGCGAATCGCCGAACTCATCCGAGCCGAACCCCGCATGTGGGCAACTCCTCCAGCGATGGTCGTGGTGGCAACGACAACCAATTATCGCCTGAATCGCCCCGTAGATGTCCGGACCGTCATATCTCTGTAACTTGCCCCTGCGTGTTCGGCCTCCTCGAGGACCTCGATCAGGAAGTGTTGGAGCTCCGTGGACGTCACCACGGCTCGTATTCCACGGCCTCCCGCCCCCCATGCCTCGACGATCGCGCGGCGGGCGATCCGCCAGCCACCATAGATGCCAGCGGCGCTCGTGGCCTGGTCTCCGACCCAGAACGAGGAAGTGCGCAAGGAGCAGCGCAGCTCGCCGGTGCTGGCCAGGTCGCCCCGGTCCCGGTAGCGGAAGGAGAACAACTCCGGCTCTCGGGGCAACTGGGCCGCGAGCGCGGGCAGCGCCTGAGCGGACTGGTCGAGCGGCGGGTCGGGAAAACGGTCATCGGGGTCGGCCCACCGGACGGCCTGAGGGGAGTCATCGGCGCGCGCCACACTGACCAGCCGGGCCAGCCGGGCCAGATGGAAGCCGCAGCGCTCCCCTACCGAGCCGAAGGACTCTCCGTCACGTACGAGCTCGAGAGTGATCTCGAAAGGCCTGCCGCCGCGATCGTGCGACGGCACAGGAATCACCGCGAGCACTGATCCGTCGACACAGCGAAGTCCCCCCACATCCGCACAATAAGCCAGCTCACAGCCGTGATCTACACGCCTGACCCAACCTTTGCGCACTCGGTCCCCTGCGCGGCGGCCCTCCTCACACCGCGGGGCCGGAGGCGCGGGCCCGTTCGACGTGCTGCAGGGCCTCGCGCAGTTCACCGAGCCATTCGTCGGCGTTCTTGCCCACGAGCCGTACACACCAGGCGAGCGCGTCGCTGCGGCTGCGCGCCACCCCCGCCTCGACCAGCGTGTCCAGGACGCGCCGCTCAGGCTGCCGCAGCCGGGTCATGACGGGAACCGAGAGCGTGGTGAACATTTCCCGTTGGTCGCCGCACTCGACACCCCACGACACCTTGCGGCCGAACCGGTGTTCCGCCTCACGGGCGATGGCGATGCGTTGGTCTCGGGTGTCCTCCCGGAACCGCTGAAGGTGCCCGGCGATGGCACCGGCTCGCACACCCTCCGAGACGTCTTCCACCACCGTGGGCTCGGGCAGCCGGCCGACCACCGTGATCTCCTCGCGGTCCAGCACTACCTCGGGTGCCGCCTCGAACCATCCCTCGGGCAGCCGGCCGGAGAACCAGCCTTGCACGCTTCCATTGCTTGTCATGTAATCAAAATTACATCGTGATCCTGGCAAAGCCAAGCTTGGAAGAGGTTTGGCAGTGACCATCTTTTGAGAGTTACTTTTATTTCAAATTGACTCTCGAAAGAAGTTGACTGCCATGAGCTACTCAAGGCCCCCTGGAGCACGTCGCTGGTGGGCGCTGGGCGCACTGGTCCTCAGCATCCTGGTCATCGGACTGGACACGACCATCCTGAATGTGGCGCTGCCGACGCTCTCGACCCAGCTGGGTGCGGGCACCAGTGACCTGCAGTGGATCGTGGCCGCGTACATCGTGGTGTTCGCCGCACTCCTGCTGCCGCGGCACGCGGCCGGAGATGCGTCTCCGGCCGATCATGCCGGAGAATCGTCGCATGACCACGTCTCCGCTTGAGCGGCTCGGGCTGCGCGAGCGCAAGAAGCTGAAGACCCGGAGGGCGATCCAGGAACACGCCCTCCGGCTCTTTCTGGCCAACGGGTACGACGCCACCACCGTCGAGCAGATAGCCGAGGCCGCGGAGGTCTCGCCCAGCACGTTCTTTCGCTACTTCCCCAGCAAGGAAGACGTCGTCGTCACCGATGAGTACGACCCGCTGATCGTCGAATCGCTCCGCGCCCAGCCCGGTGATCTGTCTCCGGTGGAGGCGCTACGCGCCACTCTGAGAGAGATCATCGGCATGATGCGCGCCGAGGACCGGCAACGCATCGTCGAACGGGTCACCCTCTCCATGTCGGTCCCGGCGCTGCGGGCCCGTCAGTGGGAGAATATGCAGGACACTCAACTGCTCATCGCCCAGACGCTGGCCGAGCGGGTAGGCCGGTCCCCGGATGACTTCGAGCTCCGCGCGTTCTCCGGCGCACTGCTCGGGGTCTGGCAGGCCACCATCCTCACCTGGGTCGAGAATGTCGGCGAAAGCGACCTGCTCGACCTGCTCGAACGCGGCCTGGACTACCTGTCAGCCGGGTGCCCGCTCTGAACGGATCTCGGGTGGCTCAGCCGGCCACGTGGCCGGCGAGCTGCGGGTTGACCCGGACAGCGCCCTTGAAGTTCCGCAGATACACCGTCTGGATCTTGACGACGTCACCGGTGTGCGGCGCCACCAGCATCTTGTTGCCACCGATGTAGATCGCGATGTGCGAGATGTAGCCGGGTGCGGTCGGGTCGTTGGCCCAGATCAGCAGGTCCCCCGGACGAGCCTGGTCGTACGGCACGATGGGACCGGTGCGGGCCTGGTCGGCGGCCACTCGCGGCATCGTGATGCCGGCCTGGCGGAACGCCCACTGGACGAGTCCAGAGCAGTCATAACCGCCCTCGGCGTCGGACTCACCACCCCAAACGTAGGGCATCCCGAGCTTGGTGTAACCCGCCCTGATCGCAACGGAGATCTGTGTCCCGGTCAAGAACTGACCGTTGGACTGCGGCAGCTGGCCGGCCCCGCTACTGCGCACGTAGTCGAGCTTGGCGTTGAGCAGTACGGACTTCGCGCCCTTGGGCAGCGCCTTCTTGGCCAGCCACTTGTTGAGCTTGTCGAGTTTGATCTTGGGTGCGCTGATCAGCAGGGCGTTGCCGGACGGCATCCCCAGGGACCGGGCCACAGCGTGCGAGACCACGGCGTCGACATCGCCGATTCCCATGGTGGCGTAGGCGCCGACGCGGGTCTGCTCCTGCCGGGTCTTGCCGCCGATGGGCACACGGCTGTCGAGTTGCAGCCCGCCGTCCTTGCCCAGTGTGAAGGACACCGCGACATCACCCGCGGCGACGTTGCGCCACAGCGCGTCGGACTCGGCCGTGGGCTTGGGCGTGTAGGCGCGGAAGGTCGACGGGTCGACGCCCATGAGCCCGACCCGCTTACCGGCCACCAGGGCCTGCACCGCGTCGACGACCTCGACGCCTTTGACGCCCTTGTACCCGCGGATCTTAGCGATCACGTCGGCGGGCAGTGTGGTCCCGCCGGCGACGAGGATCTGCGGAGACAGCCGCTGTTGCAGGGTGGCGACGGCGGTGCTCGCGGAGTACGGCGAGGAGGCCGCGCTGGCCACGAAGCCCTGCTTCTTGGCGGCCTGAGTCCGAGGTCTGGCGGAGTTCGTGTGCGCCACGACCACCGAGATGTTGGCGGCGAGCGTGGTCAGCAGGGAAACGCCGATGACCGTCGGTAGAACTCGCCGGCTCGGCCTGCGCACAGCAACACTCCCTTGAATCCCCGTCCCGGAGCACCCGGGTCACCCGACTATGGACTACAAAGACAACGATCGTCCAGATACCCGGTGACGGCTGAGGTCACCTGCACCACATTGACCACAATCAGTCATCCGGATTTCTCCTACTCGCTAGTAGCCCCCACCTTCGCACAGGCAACGGTCACATCACCATCGATTGTTGCTGGGAAATCCAATAGCCATGCCATCAGATCGTCCGGAGCTGGCCAAGCAGTTCCTCCGGATCGGTGACCGGGAGCCGGCACGCGAAGTCCCGGCAGACATAGGCCGCCGGGGCACCGTCCACCAGCCCGCGCCCTTCTAGCAGCGGCACCCCGGGCACGGCCGAGAGGTCGCCCACCGTCACCACCGCACCCGGGGAGGTCGCCAGCAGCGCGGTGCGGTGCAGCGCCCGGGTCCGGTCGTCATCCGGCGAGCCGACCACCGCGATCTCCACCGGGCCGGAGAGATACGCCTCCGCGACGGCCAGCCCCCACCCGGCGAACCGGGCGTGCCGTTCGGCCAGCAGGGTGGCGGGCGCCAGCGCGGCGGCCGCCGCCTCCCGGTGCGGCGCCGACCCGGTCAGCGCCGCGTAGGACAGCAGTGCGCCGGCCGCCGCGAACTGCCCTGAAGGGGTCGCGTTGTCGGTCGGGTCCTGGGGGCGCCGGAACAGCGCCTCGGCGTCGTCCGCGGTGTCATAGAGCCCGCCGGAGCCGTCACCGAAGTGCGTCAGAACGGCGTCGAGCAGTTCCCCTGCGAGCCGTACTCGTGAGGGGTCGCCCGTGACCGCGTGCAGCGCGAGCAGGCCCTCGGCCACATCGGCATAGTCCTCCAGGACGCCGGCATGCGACCCGGCGACACCGTCCCGGGAGGTACGGACCAAGCGCCCTCCGCTCACGTGAAGCTCCGTCAGAAGCCGGGCCACGTCCTGTGCGGCGGACACCAGATCCGGCCGCTCGAACAGCGCACCGCACTCGGCCAGCGCGGCGACCGCCAGCCCGTTCCAGGCCGCGACCACCTTGTCGTCCCGCGCCGGTGGCACCCGCCGGGTCCGGACCGCCAGCAGCTCGGTACGGATTCGCTCGTACCGTTCGAGGTCTTCCGGGTCATGCGGGAGCTGCAGCACAGAGGCGCCGTGCTCGAAGGTGCCCTGCGCCGTCACCGAGAAGAGCGACGCCGCCCAAGCCGCGTCGTCCTCGCCCAGAACCTCACGTAGCTGAGCAGGGGTCCAGGAGTAGTACTTGCCCTCTTCGCCCTCGCTGTCGGCATCGAGCGCGGAGGCCAGCCCACCCTCGTCCGTACGCAGGTCGCGCAGCATCCAGTCGCAGGTCTCCAGGGCGATCCGCTTCCCCAGCGGAGAGCCGGTCAGCCGCCACCAATGGGCGTAGACCCGGGCCAGCAGCGCATTGTCATACAACATCTTCTCGAAGTGCGGCACGATCCAGCGATCATCGACCGAGTAGCGGGCGAACCCGCCGCCGAGCTGGTCGTACATGCCACCCCTGGCCATGGCTTCGAGGGTGTGTCCGGCCATCGCGAGCGCGTCCTCGTCGCCGGTTCTGGCGGCGTGGCGGAGCAGGAACTCCAGTGCCATGGACGGCGGGAACTTGGGGGCGCCGCCGAAGCCACCCCGCACGGCGTCGTAGATCTGCCGTAGCGCCGCGACCGCCTCCGTCAACCGCTCCGCCGTGGGTGGCTCGCCACCCGACGTCTCAGGGGCGCGGGAGGTGAGCGCGGTCACCACCTCCTGGCCCTGCTGTACGACGTCGTCACGCTGATCGGTCCAGGCCTTGGCCACGCCCTGCAGCAGTGCCTGGAAGCGCGGCCGGGGGAAGTAGGTGCCGCAGTAGAACGGATGGCCGTCCGGGGTCATGAACACCGTCATCGGCCAGCCGCCCTGGCCGGTCATCGCCTGGGTGGCCTCCATATAGACCGCGTCGACGTCCGGCCGTTCCTCCCGGTCGACCTTCACATTGACGAACAGCAAGTTCATGAGCTGCGCGGTCGGTTCGTCCTCAAATGACTGGTGTGCCATGACATGGCACCAGTGGCAAGCGGCATAGCCCACCGAGAGCAGGATCGGCACATCCCGGCGCTTGGCCTCCGCGAACGCCTCGTCGCCCCAAGGAAACCAATCGACGGGGTTGTCCGCGTGCTGGAGCAGATAGGGGCTCGTCGCGTCCTTGAGGCGGTTCATACGGCCAGCGTAAACCGCGGGGATCGGTAGCCCCCGTCTGCCCGGCCCGAGGCTCAGCCCGGGCGGCCAGGGCTCAGCGGGTCCGCTCGTAGGCGCCGGCGTCCAGCTTCCCGTCCGTTCTTCCACCCGCCGGAAGTCGCTGGCCGTCCACGTCACCGGAATAGTTCGCTATAGCGGGCAGGGGCACCGCGCGCCCGATCGCCGGGCTGTTCGCCCGCAGATGCAGATCCGCCCGGCTGACGAACCGGGGGTCCGCCACGAGGGACCTCGGCCCGGGCTTGAACCGCAGGCGCCCCTGATAGACGCCGGTATCGTCATCGGCGCCGGCGCCGTCCTCCTGGCCGACCACCCCTCCGACGGAGATCACGTTGTTGCGGAGTTTGAGGATGCCCGGAGCGCACCCGGCGTAGCAGACCCAGCCACCGCCCTTGCCGGGCAGCGAGACCGTGTTGTTGGCGACGACAGTGCCCCGCACCGGCCCGAGCGGGGTGCCCGCGCCGCGCGTCACCAGGAAGGCGCCGCGGTCCTTGGTGGTGGTGACGACGTTGTAGACGAAGACGTTGCCGTCGGCGGTCTGGCGACCAGAGCGGCCGAGTTCGGTGAAGGTGTCATTGTCGCTGGTGACGTTGTGCGAAATGGTATTTCGATCACCGTTGTAGATCTCCACCGCGGCGCCGTCGGTGCCATAGTCGTAGCTCTTCGCGAAACTGCCGGAGATCTTATTGTGGGTGACGGTATTGCGATCACCATTGAGCAGGACGCCGAACGCTCCCGAGTCGTCGTCGGGATTCTGTGATTTCGGGGTGTTCACGCTCATCTTGTTGTTATCGACGATCTCACTGTCGGTGATGAGGTTGTCCGATGAGCGCTCCGTCACCGACACCCCGACGACGTTGTGGTCGGTGTGGATGTCGCGCACCTCGTTGTGGGTGCCGCCCAGCTCGACACCGGCCCAGCGGCCGCCGGTCGTCCGGATTGAGCTGATGACCCAGTAGGAGCCGTCGACCCCCACACCGCCGCCGGAGATCACTGGGCGCGCGCCGGAGCCGTACGCCCCCAAAGTGATCTTCGCCTTCGCGGTGCCCTGGCGGCGCAGGCGCAGCGAGCCGTGCCAGGTGCCGCCGCGCTTGAGCAGGATCCCGTCACCGGGCTTGAAGGCCGACCGGTCCAGCTTGCCCAGCGTCTTCCAGGCGGTGGCGGGGGTCCTGCCCGAGTTACCGTCGTCGCCGTGGACCGCGTCGACATGGAACGTACGGGTGAAGTGCGGGGCCTTGTGCGCCGCCGGCCCGGCGGACTTCGGCCCCGCCTGGGTGCGCTGCGGGGTGGCCGCCGACCACGGCCGCGTGCCGGGGTGCGGACTCCCGGCCGTGCCCGCGACGGAAGTGCAGGCCGCCGTGACCACGATCAGCAAAACCGCGGCCGATCGATGTGCGACAGGTGACGACATGATGCCCATAGAAGCAGCAATGCACCAGCGAATCACCCGCATAAACGATTATTGCTGATCGCTTGCGAACTGCTGGGACAAATGATGCCTGAGATCACTCTTCCGCGAGGTCACGGAGCGCATCCTCGATGCCTCGGTGAAACGTCGGAAAGGCGTAGATCATGTGCCGGAGTCGTTCGGTGGGCACCTCACCATGGATGGCCACGACCAACGCCCCGAGCACCTCCCCGCCGATCGGCCCGGCGGAGGTCGCACCCACGAGCACCCCGCGGCCGACGTCCTCCACCAGCTTGATGAAGCCCTCGCCCTTGTGAATCCAGCCGCGAGTCGAGGAAGCGACCTGCGAGGCGCCGGTGCGAACGGTCAGTCCCCGTTCTCTGGCCTGAGCCTCGGTCAGCCCGACCGAGCCGATCTCGGGGTCGGTGAAGGTCACTCGGGGCAGCGCTCGATAGTCGGCGGGCGGCCCGTCCTCGCCGAGGATCTCCCGGACTACGATTGCCGCCTGGTACATCGACACGTGGGTGAAGGCGCCCTTGCCGGTGATGTCGCCGATCGCCCATACGCGGGGCGCCGCCCGCAACCGCTCGTCCACGTCGATCGTCTTCGCGCCCTCGTCCAGACCGATGGTTCCGACCCCGAGCGTCTTGAGGTCGGTGCGCCGTCCGGTGGCGACCAGCAGGTTGGTCGCGGTCAGCGCCTCATCACCCAGGTCGACGGTGAAGGCCCCGTCATGGGTGACCTTGGTGGCACTGGTGCCGGTGCGCACGCGGATGCCCTCACGTTCGAAGACCTCGGCCACCAGCTCTCCGGACTCGGGTTCGTCCAGCGGCAGCATCCGGTCCATCGCCTCGACCACGGTGACCTCGCTGCCGAACCGGGCGAACACCTGGGCGAACTCCGCCCCGATCGCCCCGCCGCCGAGCACGATCAGCGAGTCCGGCACCTCCTCGGTCCGCACGGCCTCGCGGTTGGTCCAGTACGGGGTGCCGGCCAGACCTTCGATCGGGGGGACGGCCGGCTCGGTGCCGACGTTGATCACGATGCCGCGGCGGGCTCGCAGGACCTGGTCGCCGTCCTCGGTCGCCACGGTGACCTCGCCGGGCCCGGTGATCCGGCCCCAGCCCCGAAAGAGCAGTCCGCCCTTGCCGGTGAACCGGTCGGCGGCGGCCTTGTCGTTCCAGGAATCGGTGGCCTCGGCCCGGATCCGCCGCGCAACGGGTGCCCAGTCCGGCCGTACCGTCGCGTCACCCGCGAAGTCCGGGATCCGGCGGCCATCGGCGAGGAGGTCGGCCGCCCGGACCATCATCTTGGTGGGAATACAGCCGAAGTACGGGCATTCGCCACCGACCAGCCGGGCCTCGACTCCGGCGACCACCAGTCCCGCCTCGGCCAGTTTTCCGGCCGCGTCCTCTCCACCGGGTCCCATTCCAATGACGACGACGTCGACTTCTTTGGCACTCATGACCAGCCCCTACCCCTGTTGTACGGCCGGTAGGCGCCTCGCCCCTGGTGGCGGGCCGTCCACCGCAGATCAAGCCATAGACTGCCAGCTGTGTCTCCTGCCCGTGTGCTGGTCATCGAGGACGATCCGGCGATCGGCTCTGAGCTGGTCGAGGCGCTGAAAGGCCATGGATACGACGCGGCGTTGGCCGCGACCGGGCTGGAAGCGCTGAATGACGTACCCGGCCATCCGCCCGATCTCGTCCTGCTCGACCTCGGTCTCCCCGATGTGGACGGCGTCGCGCTCTGCCGGCGGCTGCGCAGCGCACTCCCCCTCACGGTGATCGTCGTGCTGACGGCGCGCGCCCAGGAGTTCGAGGTGGTGGTCGCACTGGACGCGGGCGCCGACGACTACCTGACCAAACCGTTCCGGCTCACCGAGCTGATGGCCCGGCTGCGGGCCCATTTGCGCAGACAGGCGTCGGCACCCGACGACCGCATCATGAACGTGGGGCGGCTGCGGCTGGATCTGGCGGCCCGCCGGGCCTACGTGGACAGCACCGAGTTGCCGCTGCGCCCCAAGGAGTTCGACCTGCTGGCCACGCTGGTCACCCGGGCCGGCGAGATGATCTCCCGCGAGCAGTTGATGGAGGAGGTGTGGGATGTGAACTGGTTCGGCTCGACCAAGACGCTGGACGTCCATGTCTCCGCGCTGCGCCGCAAGCTCGGTGAGCTCGGTGAGGACCCGAACCGGATCACGACCCTCCGCGGCCGCGGCTATCGCTACGAGGTCGAACCCTGATCATGCTCGTCCGCAGATCCGCGGGACATGCGCTAGCCCCGCTGGCCCATCAGCCTGTCGCTGAGCCAGCGCAGCGCTGAGGGCAGCTCACGGCGCCAGACGCTGAAGTGATGTCCTCCGCTGGGCAGGATCAGGGAGTCCACCTCCGTCGGCGGCCTGGCCAGCTTGATGAACCGCTGGACCTGGGGGTAGTCGCGCTCGCCGCTGCGACTGGAGGTGACCAGGATGCTGACGGGCGGCGGCGGCAGGTGCTCGAGCCTCCAGAACAGGTCGTTCTCGCCCCGGTAGGCCTTGCTGCCGCCGTAGAGGTCGCCGGTCGTGAAGTCGGTCAGCGCGTGAAAATATCCGGACAGGGACACGGCGGCGGAGAACCGGTCGGAGTGCCGCATGACTAACTTGGCCGCGCAGTAGCCGCCGGTCGAGTCGCCGAGCAGGCCCCAGCCGTGCGGTCCGGCAGCGGTGTGATAGGCGGCGCCGATCGCCGTCGGCAGATCCTGGGCGAAGAACGTCTCGGCCTGTGGCCCACCCGGGACGTCGGTGCACTCGGTGTCCCGAGGTGGGGTGACCATGGGCCGCAGCATCACGAAGATCATCGGTTGGGTCCGGGCGGCGGCGATCTCGTGTGAGGCCAGTTGAGGAAGCTGCATCCGGGTGATGAGGTTCTGCGCGTTGCCGGGGTAGCCGGTGAAGGCCACCGTCACCGGGAAGCGCCGATTCGGTTCCTTGGCGTACTGCGGCGGCAGGTAGATGTAGGCCGGGGTGCTGATCCCCGACCTCCGGCCATGGATGACAACGGACTGGAGTCCACCGTCGGAGGGGGAGAGCCGGTGCGCGTCGATGAACGAGTCCCGCACATGAGTGACCTCCGCGACTCCCGTGAGCCCGGGCCCGGCCGCCGCTTCGGAGACATTGCCGGTCAGATCTCCCCAGGAGTGGTAAAAGTCGAAATAGGCGTTGCCGACGGCCAGCAGGGCCAGCAGGGCGCAGAGCTGACAGCCCAGCAGCATCCCGATCCGGCCTAAGGACCGCTTCATCCGGGGCATCAGCCACACCGTGACCCCGAGCGCGGCCAGCGCGAGGACGACGAGCAGCACCTGCAGCAATGTGCCGGTGAGGGTCATGGGCGGCCTCCCGGTGTGAGCCGGCGCAGCAGGACGGGCAGGTCGTGTGCCCACGTTTCGCGGGTCAGTTCGACTCGGAGCGGGGGCCTGGCGAGCCCGGCCAGCTGCCGGGACTGCGAGTTGTCGGTGAGCAGGAGGTCTACCGGCGGGGGCGTCCGGTGCTGCAGCCGCCACCGCACGTCGTTCTCGTTGCGGATGGCCGCGCTGCGACCATAGAGATCCCCGTACGGAAGGTCGTACGCCGTCGCGGCGGAGACCGCGGCGAGGAACAGGTCGCTGTGCCGCAACGCCAGCTTGGCGGCGCACAGGCCGCCCACCTGGTCGCCGAGCACACCCCAGCCGCCATTGATCCGATAGGCCCCGCGAACGGCATCTGGGACGTCCTGGGCCAGAAAGCTCTCCGCCTGCGGTCCGCCCGGCACATCCGTACAACTGCCCGGCGGTGGGCCGGTCACGACGTAGACGGCCGGGGCGGTATGTGGGTCGAGATCACGGATCATCGCATGTGGGTCCGCGGAGAGCACGAGGACCGCAGGGAAGCGCAGCTTCGGCTCCTTGAAGTACTGCGGGGGAAGGTAGATGAACGACTGGGCGTTGAGACCGGTCCGGACACCGTGAATCAGGACCGGGTCGAGCCGCCCGTGCTCGGCCGGCACCTGGTGCTTGAGCTGATCCGACACGGAGGTGAGCACCTCGGTGGCACGCTCCGGGCGGTGATAGTGATCGCTCACCTGCACCGGGCCGTTCTCGGTGCCGAGCAGATCACTCCACGACGAGTAGAAGTCGAAACTGGAGTTGACCACAACGGCCACCGCGGCCAGCAGGCTCACCTGACTGGCGGCCACCAGGCCCAGCCGGGCCAGAACGTGGCGGATGCCGCGGCCGGACACCGCCGGTGCCAGGCGCACACAGGCCACCATGAAGACCACCGCCGTGAGCACGACGATGACGATGAAGAAACCCCCCGTGAGACCCATGTGACTTAGCCTCGAGCCGCCACCAGCGGGCGCAGCTGGGTCGTACGGAGCCGGGTGACGACGTACACCAAGGGTCCTTTGGCCAGCACGAAGCCGAGCATGGTCACGATGCCACCGAGCAGCAGGCCGCTCAGTACGTCACCTGGATAGTGCACACCGACGTAAACACGCGCCACCCCCATGAGAATCGCGGCGGCAGCCGCGATCAGGCCGAGGCGTCGGTGGGCGAAGAACAGTCCGACCGCAACGGCCCCCGCCACGGTGACGTGGTCGCTGGGTGCGGACGGGTCGGTTGTACGGTGGACCAGCACAAGGACGTGCGGAAGCGCGGCGTACGGCCGGCGCTGGTCGACGGCGTTCACGATCGGCTGGTTGACCACGACCGCCAGCACTGCACCGAGCGGAGCCCAGAGCGCCGCAGCCATGATGGCTGGACCGTGCCCGCGAGCGAACCACCACCCGACGACCAGCAGTGCGGCGAAGAGACCGACACCGTACGTGGCGTAGGCCGCCATCGGACCATGGAGCCAACGCGTGTGCCGGGAAAAGCCATTGACCAGCCGAAACAGATCATCGTTGGACATAGGAGATGGGCGCCTTACTCGGATGCGTACAGCGACCCTAGGGCCGAGCGAGTCAGTAGCCGGTCAGCGCCGAGTTAACAAAACGTTTACGTCGGATGACCGTGCGGTCAGAACCGGCGGGCTGGCGGCGCGATACCCCCGCCGCCTTCCATGGATGAGAGGCTTCCCAGCGTGAATCAACAGGCGACTCCGCTGCGGCGGCAGGTGTTGACCGCGATCGTGGGCGTCGCGGCGCTGGCGGTCGTGCTGTTCGCGATCCCGCTGGCGGTGGCGGTGCAACGGCTCTATCGCGAGGAGGCCATCACCACCCTCGAACGGGACGCCACTCGTATCGCGGCCGTCGTGCCGGACAGCGTCGTCACCGATCCGGGTCCGGTGCGGATCCCCTCAGGGTTGTCGTCCCGGCTGTCGGTCGGCATCTATGGGCTCGGCGGAAATCACATCATCGGCACCGGGCCGACCTGGTCCGGCGTGGCCATGCACGCCCGGGACGGGCGGATCCACGAGGCGGTCGAACACGGTGCGCTCGCCGTGGCGGCACCGGTCCCCTCCGAGCAGGGCCTGATCGGGGTGGTACGGGTCAGTACGCCCTACGACAAGGTCTCCGATCGGACCCAGGGCACCTGGCTGCTCATGACCGCGCTGGCACTGATCGTCCTGTTTCTGGCCACCGTCTTCGCCCGCCGCCAGGCGGCCAGGCTGGCGGGGCCGCTCGAGCGGCTCACCGCCGCCGCCCAGGCACTCGGCGGAGGCGACTTCAGCATCCGGGCACAGCACTCGGGGGTCCCAGAGGCCGACGCGGCGGGTCTGGCGCTGGAGGCCACCGCGCGCCGGCTGGGCGATCTACTGGAACGGGAGCGGGCCTTCAGCGCCGATGTCTCCCACCAGCTGCGTACCCCGCTCACCGGGATGCTGCTGGGCCTGGAGTCCTCGCTCACCCGGCCCGGTGCGGACCCGGAGGCCGCCATCCGCACCGCTCTGAAGCGCGGCGAACATCTCCAGGACATCATCGAGGATCTGCTCCGGTTGGCCCGCGACAGCCGGCCCGCCCGGGAGGTGCTCGATCTCACCGACCTCCTCGCGGACACCCGAGCCCAGTGGCAGGGACCGTTGACCGCGGCCGGGCGCAGCATGACCATCGCTGGGCAGGAGCCGCTGCCGGAGGTGCGCGCCTCGCGGGGCGCGATCCGTCAGATCCTCGATGTGCTGATCGACAATGCGCTGCGGCACGGTCAGGGTCGGATCACCGTCGCGGCGGTGGATGTCGGGACGGGAGTGGCCATCGAAGTCGGGGACGAGGGCCCCGGGGTCCCGGACGGCGACGACATCTTCACCCGCCGCGCCCCCTCATCGGCGGGCGGCGGCGGGCACGGCATCGGACTGGCCCTGGCCCGCTCGCTGGCCGAGGCGGAGGGCGGCCGGCTGGTGCTGCGCCGGCCTGCGCCCCCGGTCTTCACCCTGCTGTTGCCCGCCGGGGAGGATCAGGCCGGCTAAGAGACGCGGTCTCTAAGGCGCCTTACCGTTGGGCTCGGTCGGGGCGGGCTCGTCGTCGGTGGGGACGGGGTTCGCGCGCTCCCATTCGGCCTGCTTGAGCTCGGCTTCCTTGGGGGCCTCAATCCGCGAGATCTGCTTGTTCATCGAGCGGAGCAGGAAGAACAGGGCCACGCCCAAGGCGATGACGACACCGAAACCGAGAAAACCCGGTGTCACCGTGTCATTGTTCAGAGGGATCGCGAGCGGAGTGAACACTACAGACACACCTTCTCCCGGATGCCGGCGAACAGATCGTCCTCCGGCAGCTCGGTGTCGACCAAGGACCTGGCCAAATGGTAGTCCTCTGTCGGCCATGCCTCCTGTTGGACCTCCAGCGGGCAGGCGAACCAGAAGCCGTTCGGGTCGATCTGGGTGGCGTGCGCGAGCAGTGCCTGGTCCCGGGTCTCGAAGTAGTCCGCGCACGGCACCCTGGTGGTGACCGCCCACGGCTGCGGCTGCTCGTCCATCCGCTTGAGCCAGTCGGTGTAGGGCGACTCGATCCCGGCCCGAACCATCGCCTCGTGCAGTGCGACCAGGCGATCCTTGGTGAAGGTGAGGTGGTAGTAGAGCTTGAGCGGTTGCCACGGCTCGCCCGTGCCCGGGTAGCGGTCCGGGTCACCGGCCGCCTCGAACGCCTCCATCGAGACCTCGTGGCACTTGACGTGGTCGGGGTGCGGGTAGCCGCCCTTCTCGTCATAGGTCAGGATCACGTGCGGCCGGAACTCCCGGACCGCCCGCACCAGCGGCTCGGCCGCGACCTCGAGCGGCTGCACCGCGAAGCAGTCCGCCGGCAGTGGCGGCAGCGGGTCGCCCTCGGGGAAGCCCGAGTCGACGAAGCCCAGCCAGCTCTGCCGGACGCCGAGGATCTCCCTGGCCCGGTTCATCTCCTCCTCCCGGACCTTGGCGATGTTCTCCTTGATCTCCGGCCGCTCCATCGCCGGATTCAGGATGTCGCCGCGTTCCCCGCCGGTGCAGGTGACGACCAGGACCTCGACGTCCTCGTGCACGTAACGCGCCATGGTCGCGGCGCCCTTGCTGGACTCGTCGTCCGGGTGCGCGTGCACGGCCATCAGCCGCAGCCTCGACTCGATGGGGCGCGGTGTCTCAGCCACCTTGGGGGACTCCCTCTGCAACCAGTGCGAACGATCAGCCCCCACGCTACCGGGGGCCACCGACAATCGGACGTGAACGGGGGTCGCTGCCCCACGCGGGTTTTAATTCTCCCTGACAAACGCCCACCCCCCGTACCTGGATTCCCGAGCTCACACTCTGTGGCCGATCAGACGTTCCGGAACTCCGCAAGGGGGAACCTTTACTCTTACGCACCAGATACGCTTGAGGTTTCACCTGACCACATTCACGTGGATGAGGAGCACCACCGTGACCGAGACCCGCGCAGATACCGTTTCCTGGCTTACCCAGGAGGCGTACGACCGGCTCAAGAATGAGCTGGATCACCTCTCGGGGCCCGGACGCATCGAGATCGCGCAAAAGATCGAGGCAGCCCGGGAAGAAGGGGATCTTAAGGAGAACGGCGGCTACCACGCCGCCAAGGACGAGCAGGGCAAGATCGAGGGACGGATCCTCCAGCTCACCCACATCCTGGAGACCTCCCGAGTCGGCGAGCCGCCGCGCACCGTGGGCGTGGTCGGCCCTGGCATGACCGTAACGATCCGGTTCGAGGGTGACGACGAGGAGGTCACCTTCCTGCTCGCCTCACGAGAGGAGAGCGGCTCCCCGATCGACGTGTACTCGCCCAAGTCCCCCCTGGGCGCCGCCATCAACGGCAAGAAGGTCGGGGAGAAGGCGTCGTACAACATGCCGAACGGGCGCAGCATGTCCGTCGAGGTCCTCGACGCCACGCCGTACGCCGGCATGTAACGGAACGGTCCCGGCCCCTGACGGAACCCCGGAGAACGGGATTGCTCCCTCGCCAAGACCGGCAACCCACGACGTGTGGTCATGCAGTCGTTCCCCCACCTGCTCGCGGAGCTCTCGCCATCGGGTGGCAACGATTGCATGATCACGCACCAGGCGCCTGCCGCGGAAACCTTTGATGATCAAGCGGTAAAGATCCCTCCATGGCGTGCGTGTCACGGTTTGGCAGGACACTGCCGAGCACACGTTCTCGGCATGAGCCAACCGCCCGAGAACGCGACGCCGGAGGATCGGCCCTGGCAGAACCCGGGTTCGTCACAACCGAACCCGCAAGACCCGTACGGCTCCGCACCGCCTCCGCAGGATCCCCACGGCAGGCCGCCCGCGTACGGCGGAACGTACGGCCAGCCCACACCGCAGCCATACGGCAGGGGCGGTCAGCAGCCGCCCCCGTACGACCCGGCCGGCCAATGCGCTCTGCCGCAGTACGCCGGCGGCACGTACGGCTACCAGGACCCTGCGGCCGGGCTCGCGAGCCGATGGGCGCGGCTCGGAGCGGCCATCATCGATGGGCTCATCCTGAGCGCCGTCGACTTCGTGATCTCTTTGCCGTTCGTCAACTGGGGCCGTATATTCGTGACTCAAGCGGGTGAGTCCATCTCGCTCTCGGAGTTCTACAAGTACAACCTCGTCACTCTGATCATCGGTTTCTGCTACTTCTGGCTGCTGACCTACAAGTGGAGCGGGCAGACAGTGGGCAAGAAAGCCCTCGGCATCAGGGTCGTCCGGGCCGAGGACCGTGGGCCCATCAGCAACAGTCAGGCCCTCATGCGCGCCCTGATCTACGCGGTGGTGGGCAACGTCTGCAGCTGCTTCGGCCTCATCAACGTGCTCTGGATCCTCTGGGACCCACGCAGGCAATGCCTGCACGACAAGGCGGCAAAGACCGTCGTCATGAAGGTCAATCCGGGGGATCCCGACCCTTATGCCACCACGAAGTACTGACCGTCCGGCTTGCCCCGCCTGCCCCACGAAAGGCAGGCTGTGCTCGTGATGACGACACCTACCCTCCGGTTGGTCCACAGGATCGCGGTAGCGGCCACAGCGGTGGCCCTGCTCGGTACCTCGGGCTGCAAAATCGGCGGTACGTCGCCGAGCGCCTCCGCGTCCGCCGGTTCGATCGCGCCCCAGGCTCCGGCCGCCCTCGATCCCAGCGAGTCGTCGGCCGGGGACCTTTACACCCCGGGCGACGGCAACGGGGGGTACGACGTCCAGCACTACGGACTGAAGCTGGCCATCGACCCCGGCGATCAGGCCAAGGCCCTGGACGGCACCGCCGAGATCACCGCGCAGGCCACCAAGTACCTGTCCCGGTTCGACCTGGATCTGACGGGACTGAACGTCGCTTCGGTCACGGTCGACGGCGCGGCGGCCAAGTACGAGCGGCAGAGCAGCGAGCTGGTCGTCACCCCTGCCAAGCCGCTGGCCAAGGACGCGAAGTTCATCGTCTCCGTCGCCTACTCCGGCACCCCTGAGCCGGTCAACGACCCGCTCCTGGGAAGGTACGGCTGGATCCGTACCTCGGACGGGGTCTTCATCGCCTGCCAGCCGAGTGGCGCGCACACCTGGTTCCCCGCCAATGACCACCCCAGCGACAAGGCCACCTTCGACTTCGAGATCACCGTGCCGAAGGGACTCACGGTCATCGCCAACGGTGACCCCGTAGGCGAAGCACCCGGGCAGTCCTCTCCCGGTGGCACATCGAAGCCCGGGGCCACCCAGTCACCGACGATCATCACCGCGTCCGCCCGGCGGGAGACGACGACCAGCCACTGGCAGGTCAAGGACCCGATGGCGACGTACCTCGCCACCGTCGACATCGGCAACTTCCAGGTCAAGACCGGCAAGACGCCGGGCGGTGTGCCGATCATCGTGGCCGTCGACCCCAGCATCGGTTCGGCGAACGTCAACGACGTCTACGCCAATACCGCTCAGATCACCGACGCGTGGGCCAAGCTGTTCGGCCCTTACCCGTTCACCTCCACCGGCGCCATCGTCGACAACGCGGACGTCGGCTTCGCGCTGGAGACCCAGACCCGGCCCGTGTTCGGGGGCTTCGGCGCCCAGCCTGAGATCCTCGCTCACGAGCTCGCCCACGAGTGGTTCGGTGACAGCGTCAGCGTGACCAAGTGGCAGGACATCGGGCTCAACGCGGGGTTCGCGACCTACTCCGTATGGACCTGGGGCGAGCGCTCCGGCGGCCCCTCAGTGCAGAAGAAATACGACGACCTGTATCGTCTGGTGAACGACCCCCGCTGGAAGAAGCCGCCGGGCGATCCGGGCAGGAAAGACATGTTCGACCAGTTCGCGGTCTACGACCGGGCGGCGATGACACTGCACGCCCTGCGCAAGCGGGTCGGCGATGACAAGTTCTGGACGATCCTGCGCACCTGGGCCAAGGAACACCGGCACGCCAACGGCACCACCCCGGAGTTCATCTCGACGGCCGAGCGGGTGTCGGGCATGAAGCTGGACACGCTGTTCCAGGCCTGGCTGTACGGAAAGACTCGTCCGACCAACTGGTAGACGTCGTGTGCCCGTTGACCTGGGTGCTTGCCGATTTGAGATCAAACCGCGCTTGTCCTCAGGTGTGGCCCGCTGAAAACGTGGTCACCATTGCGACGCTTCACACTCCCCGTGACTGAGGATGAACTGAATGAGTAGCAGGCTACTGAGCACCGCCACCGCCATCACCGTGGCCGCGGGACTGCTGGTCCCCGCGGCCACGGCGAACGCCACCGGGACATTCACGCCGGGCGCGTCGGGCGCGGGTGAGCCGTACTTCCCGGACATGGGCAACGGCGGCTACGACGTCGGCCACTACGACCTAGGCCTGGCCTACGACCCGGCGACGAAGGTGCTGCGCGGCAAAGCCGTGATCAGCGCGAAGGCGACCCAGAATCTGTCGCGCTTCGACCTGGACTTCCTCGGCCCGCTCAAGATCAGCAAACTGACCGTCAACGGCAAGAAGGCCGCCTTCAAGCGGACCGGCGCCCAGGAACTCGTGATCACGCCCAAGCGCGGGCTGCCACGCGGCAGCCACTTCACGGTCTCGGTCACCTACTCCGGCATCCCGAAGAAGATCAACGACCCCGCGCTGGGCATCTCCGGCTGGGCGGCCACCGCCGACGGCGCTGTGGGGCTGAACCAGCCGTTCGGCGCCGCCACGTACTACCCGGTCAACGACACCCCGTTGGACAAGGCCACCTACAGCTACCGGATCACTGTGCCGAAGGGCCTGACCGCGCTGGCCAACGGCGAGCCCACCGGCACGTGGTCCAAGGGCGGCAAGACGACGTTCGGCTGGGAGATCCGCAAGCCGACGGCGAGCGAGCTCTCCATGGTCGCCATCGGGAAGTTCGACGTCACCAAGAGCACGACCATCGGCGGCATTCCGAACATCACCGCGATCCAGACCGCGCTGGACACCAAGCCCGGTCAGGGCACGGCGTTCAACAAGCTCACCGGCGACGTGGTGACCTGGGAGTCGGGCATCTATGGCCGCTATCCCTTCGACTCCACCGGCGGGATCATCGTCAAGGCGAACGTCGGCTACGCACTGGAGACCCAGAGCCGGCCGGTGTACGACCAGAACTCCAGCGCTCTCGACGAGTCCACCATCGCGCACGAGATCGGCCACCAGTGGTTCGGTGACAGCCTCACCCCGGCCAGGTGGGCCGACATCTGGCTCAACGAGGGCTTCGCGACCTACACCGAGTGGCTCTACGCCGAGAAGACCCGCGGCGTGACCGTGCAGAAGAGCTTCGACCAGGTGTACGCGGCGGACGCGGCGGACGCCCGGTGGAAGTTGAAGACCGCCGATCCGGGCCGGGACCACATCTTCGACTGGACCGTGTACAGCCGGGGCGCCATGACCCTGCAGGTCCTCCGCAAGAAGATCGGCGACAAGGCCTTCTTTGCGCTGATCAAGCGCTGGGCCGACCAGAACCGGTACGGCAACGTCACCACGGCCGCGTTCATCAAGACCGCCGAGCAGGTCTCCCACCAGAACCTCGGCCCGCTCTTCAAGGCCTGGCTCTACACAGGCAGCAAGCCCACGCTCTGACGAGGCGACCTTCTACCGAACCATGTTCTGTGGCGGAAAAAGCACCGCCGCACACGCGCCGATCCGTGCTCTCTCCGCCACAGAACTCTCTTGGGACTGCCATCACAGGTCCAGTCGCCCACGGCGGTCAGGATCTGTGGAGGGTGTAGCCCTGTTGGCGGAGGCGGCTCATGACCTCGTCACAGTGCTCGGGCCCGCGGGTCTCCAGGTGCAGCAGGACCTCGGCCTCCTCGACGTGCAACCGGGCGGCCACCCGCTCGTGCGTCACATCGAGGACGTTGACGCCGAGTTCGGCGAGCTCCCCCAGCAGGGTGACCAGCGCGCCGGGCCGGTCGGCCAGCCGACAGCTGATCGCCAGATAGCGCCCGGCCACCGCCAGCCCGTGCCGTAGCACCTTGGCCATGAGCAGCGGGTCGATGTTGCCGCCCGACAGGACCGCGACGACGGGCGGCTCGAAGGCGTACGAGTGCTCCAGGATGGCGGCCACCCCGGCTGCCCCCGCAGGTTCAACGACCTGCTTGGAGCGTTCGAGGCAGAGCAACAGCGCCTGCGACAGCGACTCCTCCGACACGGTCACCACGGATCGGACCAGCTCCGAGATGAGCTCGAAGGTGAGTTCACCGGGCTGGCCCACCGCGATGCCGTCGGCCATGGTCGGACCGACCTCGATCCGGACCGGCTGCCCGGCGGCCAGCGACGGCGGGAACGCGGCGGCCCGCTTGGCCTGCACTCCGATCACGGCACCGTCTCGCTGGGCCTGCAGTGCTTCGCTGACCGCCACACCGATGCCGGCCACCAGCCCGCCGCCGCCGACCGGTGCGACGATCGTGCGGACGTCGGGGCACTGCTCCAGGATCTCCAGCCCGATGGTGCCCTGCCCGGCCACCACGTCCGGGTGGTCGAAGGGGTGGATGAAGACCGCGCCATGCTCCTCTGCGTAGACCTGGGCCGCCGTCAGGCAGCCGTCCACGGTCTGCGCCGGGAACACCACGTCCGCGCCGTACGCCTTGGTCGCGGCCACCTTGGGCAGCGGCGCTCCCTCCGGCATGAAGACGGTGGCCTTGCAGCCGAGCATCGAGGCGGCCAGCGCCACGCCCTGCGCGTGGTTCCCCGCGCTCGCCGCGACGACCCCCTGGGCCCGTTCGGCGTCGGTCAGCCGGGCGATCCGGACGTACGCGCCCCGGATCTTGAACGAGCCGGTGCGTTGCAGGTTCTCGCACTTGAGGTAGACCGGTCCCCCGACCAACTCCGACAGGAACCGGGAGCGTTGTAGCGGGGTGGCCACCGCGACGCCGCGGAGCATCTCACGGGCGGCCCGAATGTCGTCAACGCTGACGTGTCTCACGCTCCAGTGTCCCACCTCCGGGCACCTCGGAAGCGCGAACGAATCCGCTCAGGGAGAGGCCGTACGTTAACGTCACGTAACCGAATTCCTACGCTCTATTCAGATACCAGTAAGACTGAATACACTTGCCGGAAGCTCTCGGCCGCGCAGGTCAGCGGCCCGACCCACCCGGCAAGCCCACTCCCTGCCCCACCCTCGTGCCGAGGGCTCTTCGCTTACCCAGCGTGAGGCCTGGCTCTGCCATGCCCGGCAACCGAGAGGGGATTTCTGTGGCGCTATCCGCATCCGAGAGAATTGTCGCGCAACCGGTTGCGGAGAGCAGAACCAAACCCAGGCTCAGTGTCGTCGTCCCCTTTTACAACGTGGCCGAATTCCTCGACGACTGCCTCGCCTCCATCGCCGGCCAGACCGTCCGCGACCTCGAGGTGATCCTGGTCGATGACGGTTCGACCGACGACAGCGCCTTCATCGCCCAGTCGTACGCGGATCGCGACCCCCGGTTCATCCTGATCCGGCTCGACCACGGCGGGCCGGGACGGGCCCGCAACGCCGGCATCGAAAGAGCGCGCGGCGAGTTTCTCGCCTTCGTCGACGGCGACGACCTGGTGACCCCCCACGCCTACCAGCTGATGCTGCGGACCCTCGAGGAGTCGGGCTCCGACCTGGTCGCCGGCGGCGTACAGCGGATCGGCGCGTTCGGGGTCAAGCCCTCCCACCTGCACGACAAGGCGATCCGGGCCGAGCACACGGGCACCCACATCACCGGGACTCCCAGCCTGCTCTATGACGTGACCATGTGGAACAAGCTGTTCCGCCGGACGTTCTGGGACGAGCACGGCTTCCGATTCCCGGAAGGTGTCCTCTACGAGGACATCCAACTGGCCATCCGGATCCACTGCCTCGCGCGGCGAGCGGACGTCATCACCGAGACGATCTATCACTGGCGGGAACGGGTCGGCGCCAACCTGTCGATCACCCAGCGCCGCGACAGCCTCACCAACCTGCGGGACCGGGTCGGCGCACTGCTGACCATCGACACCTTCCTGAGAGAACGCGCCTCCACCAAGCTGCTCCGTCTCCATCAGCGCAAGGCCGTCGGCAACGATCTGCCGCTCTACTTCAGGGAACTGCACCGGGTCGGCGACGACTACCGCGAGGTCTTCCTCGACCTGGTCAACCGCTATCTCGACCAGGTGCATCCGAGCGCGCTCAGGGGCCTCACCTCCCGGGAGAAGCTGAAGTTCCACCTGGCCCGGCGCCGGCTGATGCCCGAGCTACTGGAGTTGCTCGCCTGGGAGCGCACCCGCCCCACCGAGTCCGTCGTACGCCGCCGGGGACGTCTCTACGCCGATCTGCCCTTCCGCGGCGAGCTGGGCATCCCGGACCGGGTCTTCCGGCTGTCGGTCGCCGAGACCACCCCGGTCACCCGAGTGGACGAGATCGAGTGGCGGGACGGGCGGCTGCACGTGGCCGGACGGGCGTACGTGCCGTACCGCGATCTGCGCGCCAGGCGGGACACCACCAAGTTCCTCGTGCTGCGTCCACGGCGCCGGCTCCGGCCGCCGATCCTGGTCCGAATGCGCTCGGTGCACCATCCCGACGCCACCGCCCGGTCCGGCCAGGACCGCTACGTCTACGACTGGGCCGGATTCACCTGCACCATCGACCCCCGGCGCTTCCGTTTGTTCGGATGGCGCCCGGACGAGACCTGGCGCTGCCACGCCGTGGTGCGCGGTCGCGGGCTGTGGCGTTCGGCGCCGCTCACCACCCCGGTCCGCGGCCGGCCGCAGCGGCCACCGTACGCCGAGGTGGGGCCGGGCAGCCGGCTGCTCGCCCGATGGGTCGGGGACCGGTTGGACCTCGGCTTGATCCGGCTGCACGCGGTGGCGACCGGCTATCGCCTCGACGGCGACGAGCTCGTTCTGACGGCGGCACTGGACCGGCCCCTCCCCCGGGCGGCGACCGCCGAGCTGGTGGTGAAACTGCAGGACGGCGCCACGACCCTCGCCTACCCTGCGACGGTCAACGAGGGCCGCTGCACTGCCCGGGTCCCTCTCGACGGGCTGCTCGACCAGGAGCCCGTCGCGGGCGACTATGCGTACTGGGAGACGTATCTGCGTGTGGACGGCGGGCGCGGTGGTGCCGAGACGATACGCATCGCGGTCACCGGCGCGCTCTCCGAGCGGCGGTACGCCTACCGGGCCCGCGAGATCGCGATCCTGCACACCCGCGACGGCAACCTGGCCATCGCCGAACGCACCTTCCGTCCGGTGATCGAGACCCAGGAGTGGACGGCGGACGGGCACCTGGTGCTGCGCGGCTCCTACCTGGGGCCTGGTCCGCTGGAGACCGTGCTGCGGCGCCGGGGCGCCGGCGACCTGCACGTCTTTCCTTTTGTGCGGAATGGCGACCGCTTTTCGGTGGAGCTCAAGGTGACCGCGGCGAGCTCGTACGGCCTGAAAGCATCGCTGCGGGACGGCACCTGGGACATCACGGTCCGCCCGGTGGAACCGCTCGGCGACGACCGGCTGATCTACACCAAGTTCGACCACGCCCGGCTGCCCGAGCTCGGTGAGAAGCCGGTGGTTCTGGGCGACAAGAGGTTCCGGTTCGTCTGCTCGCAGTTCGACATCCCGGTGATCGAGGTCCGCGCCGACTCCGCCCCCGGCGAAAGCGGAGCGTACGCCCAGCGCGTGCTGCAGGAGAAGTTCTATCCGCTGCACCGGTCGCTGCGGCTGCGCGACTCGGTGGTCTTCATCAGCTGGAAGGGCAAGCAGTGCGCCGACAACCCGCGCGCGATCGCCGATGAGCTGCGCCGCAGGGGCGACGACCGCGAGCACCTGTGGGTGGTCCGGGACACCTCGACCCAGGCCCCGCCCGGTGCGACCGTCGTCCGCCAGTGGAGCCGGGACTACTACGAGGCGCTGGCCCGGTCCCGCTATCTGATCACCAATGACGACATGCCGAAGAGCTACGTCAAGCGCGAGGGACAGACCTATCTGCAGACCTGGCACGGCACCCCGCTGAAGCGGATCGGCTTCGACATCGAGCGGGTGCGGTTCGCCAGCGGCAGCAGCTATCTCGACCACCTGGCCGAGGACGTCGCCAAGTGGGACGTGATGCTGTCGCCCAACCCCTTCAGCACCCCGATCCTGCGCCAGGCGTTCCGCTTCGACAGGGAGATCCTCGAGACCGGATACCCCCGCAACGACGTCCTGCACTCCGCCGCCGCGCCCGCGCTCGCCGCCTCCGTGCGGGCCCGGTTGGGCATCCCCGTGGGGAAGAAGGTGGTGCTGTACGCGCCGACCTGGCGGGACGACCAGTTCTACGGCGGCGGCCGCTACCGCTTCGACCTGCGGTTGGATCTGCAGCGGGCGCGCAAGGAACTGGGCGAGGACCATGTGGTGCTGGTGCGCGGTCACCATCTGATCGCCGACGACGTCTACGACCCGGCGTACGGCGACTTCGTGATCAACGTGACGTCGTATCCGGACATCGCCGATCTCTATCTGGTCAGCGACGTGCTCATCACGGACTACTCGTCGGCGATGTTCGACTTTGCGGGCACCGGTCGGCCGATGCTGTTCTTCACCTACGACCTGGAGGAATACCGAGACGAGCTGCGCGGCTTCTACTTCGACTTCGAGGCCCGTGCCCCAGGCCCGCTGCTGGCCACCTCCGACGACGTGATCGAGGCCCTCCGCGACCTCGACACGGTCGCCGGCGCGCACCGGCAGGCGTACGACCGGTTCATCTCGGAGTTCCACCCCGTGGCCGACGGGTGCGCCGCGGCCCGCGTGGTGGACCGGCTGTTCACCGCCTGAAGATGGGCGCTCCGCCCCAGATCGGGATGCTGCCGGTTATGCGCGCCTTTCGAAGAGAGAGGCCTGCCCTCCGTGGTACGACCAGGTTCCGGTCAGCCGGAGGCCGCTGGATCGGCTGAGCAGCCTCAGCTTGGCCGCCTCATAGCCGGTGCCCGCCTTCGCGCAGCCCGTGTTCTTGATGAACCAGACCCGCTCGATGGTCTTGAGGCGCAGGGACAGTTCCCGGTACGGGACCTCAACGCCGTTGAGGTTGCCGGCCTGGGCGGCGGGCTTCAGCAAGCCCACGTCGCGCAGGTTCGTGAAGACATCCGGGTAGGCGGCAGCGATGTGACGGTAGGAGACCCGGCAGTAGACCACCGCGTCTCCCGTTCGTTCGTGGGCGCGCAAGATCACCGCGAGCCGGTGCAGGTCGTCCTGCCGGGTGGCCTGTCCGCGTACCGCCAGTTGCTGAGGGATGGAAAGCGCGACCAGAAGCACGCCGACCGTGACGGCAGGCCACCGCGGCAACCGGGTGAGGCCCGCGGCCGCGAGCAGGGCCAGCGCAGGAACACAGAAGAGTACGTAGCGGAAGACGTACACCGGGTGGACCAGGGAGATCCCGAGCAGCAGCACGGGCGGCACCAGGGCCCAAGCGACCGCGAGAAGTCGCAGGTCCACAGGGGTATCCGGGGATCGGCGCCGCCACAGTCCGAACCCGATCAAGACCAAGACGGGTGCGATCAGCCACGCCGACCCGGCGAAGGATTCGACCAGGAGGCGGACATCGGTCAGCGTCGGCACGGCGATCCAGGAGATGGCGTGGCTCTGGCGCTGGTCCACGGCGAAGAGCGGCGCGTCGACGACCAGTGCGGCCCCCGCGCCCATCACCCAACGCCGTACGATCATGCGCTCCTGCCTCCACAGGACGAGCGCGTGCACCGGGAGCAGCAGCAGCGCGAAGCCGTGGACCAGGACCACGGCGGCCATTGCGACGGCATAAGCGGCGAATGCCTGCCGGGTGCGCATGTCCAGCGCGCGAACGAACAGGAAGGTCGCCAGGACCGCCAGCGCCATGACGATGGTGTAGGACCGAGCCTCCTGGGCGTATCGGGTCACGGTCGGGGACAGAGCGACGATCAGGCCCGCGACCAGCCCCGTCGACGGGCCCGCCAACCTGCGTCCCAGCGCCGCCGTACCCGCCGCCGCCGCCCCGGCGGCCAGCACCGACGGAAGCCGGGTGGCCGTCTCACCCCCGCCCAGAAACCCCACCACGACGTGCATGAACAGGTAGTAGGCACCGTGCACCGCGTCGACATGGGACAGCACATGAAACGTGTCCGGGAGCGAAAACCTGGCCACTTCCAGCGTGGCGGCCTCATCCCGCCAATAGGACGGCGAACCGATCCCCCACAGACCCGCGAGCAGCCCGGTCAGCGCCGGAACGACGAGCCCACCCCAGGAGCGGAGGTCACGCCCCGCGATGCTG
Organism: Actinomycetes bacterium; assembly: GCA_025964575.1. Taxonomy (GTDB): domain Bacteria; phylum Actinomycetota; class Actinomycetes; order Streptosporangiales; family Streptosporangiaceae; genus Actinomadura_E. The sequence continues at coordinate 19,029 of JAOPYO010000237.1, read as the reverse complement.
CTCGACTGCGGTCGAGGCGGGGCGTCGACAGTCACAAAAGCACTCCTGCACCGAGAGAGACATATCGGCAGCAGCTTGACAGTCCCAGCTCAACGCAATATGAGAACCGGCTGAACGACTACTTACAAACGCGGATCAGTCGCCGTTCCAATAGCGGTCACCAGCGAAGACCAGGGCGGCGGCGCCGATCAGGCCGGCGGTCTGGCCGAGGGCGGCAGGTACGACCCGTACCTGCCGGGCGTATTCCATGTGGGCATGCGCGCGGAACGCCTCGTCCAGCGGGTCGAACAGCAGCGGTCCGGCCTGGGAGAGCCCACCCCCGACCGAGACCACCTCGAGATCCAGCAGATGGGTGGCCGAGACGATCGCGATCCCGAGCGCTCGCCCCGCCCGCTGCATCGCGGCGATCGCGACGGGGTGCCCGCGCCGGGCGTCGTCGGCCAGATCCACGCTGGTCACCTTGGGCATGCCCGGGCGCCAGCCCTGTCCCTGAGCCCAGGCGACCAGCGCGGGGCCCCGGGCGATGGCCTCCAGGCAACCCCTGCCACCGCAGACGCAGTCAGGACCGTCGGGGTCGACGATGACGTGGCCGATGTGGCCGGCGTTGCCGCTCGCCCCGTCGATCAAGTGCCCGCCGAGAATGAGCCCGCCGCCGACACCGTTGGACACCACCATGCCGAGGACACTGTCGGCGCCACGGCCCGCGCCGCGCCAGTGCTCGCCGACGGCTACACAGACCGCGTCATTGTGCACCCGCAAGGGCAGACCGGGATAGCGTTCCCGGAGCAGTTCCCGCAACGGGAAGGCCTTCCAGGCGGGAATGTTCAACGGCGACGCCTCGCCTGCCGGCCAGGTCATGGGGCCGCCGCAGCCCACGCCCACCCCTGCGAGCTCAGGATGTCCGTTGTCGGCGAGCAGTTTGTCGAGCATCGACTCCAGCGTGTGCCAGAGCCCATCGGCGTCGGGCTGGCAGCCAGCCACCGTCTCGGTCCGCTCGTAGCCGAAGATCCTGCCGCCGGGTTCCACCAGGCCCGCCGCGAGCTTGGCGCTCCCGATGTCGATCGCCAGCACCGGCCGTTCGTCACTCATCGCCGTTTCCCCCCGCACCATGGTCGGTGGCCTCCCCGAAGGCCAAGATCGACGCGGTGAACCCGTGCACGTGGTTGCGGCCGCCCACCGGGCCGATCTCCCCCGCCGCGAAGAATCCACCCACTCCTCCCGCGCCGAGCGTGCGCCGTACGACCCGTACATCATGGTCAGAGTTGGGGAACATCGCCCGCCCTCGGCCGTTGCACGAGAACAGCAGCGCGCCCTCGACCGGGCCGACCTCGAACCGTGCCAGCAGCTCCGCCAGGTCGTCGTCGGCAGCACCGGCGTCGCGCACCTGGAAGCGGACCGTCCTGCCGACCTCCACCACATCGCCGATGGCGATCGCACCGGTGTCGGTGTCGGCGCCGACGACACCACGGACCAGGAAATCACCCTGCTCGTGCTCCTCGGCGTACTCGTTCATCGCCACGCCGATCAACAGGCCCTTGGCCGCCAGCTCCTGATCGTCCTCGGGCAGCCCGGCGACGATCTGCTCGAGCTTGTCGAGTGCGGGCGCACCGGCCAGTTCGTACAGCACGTTCTCGTCGGCCCTGGTCACGACCATGTCCGGGCCGATCGGCCGGGCGCCCTGGCTGACCAGGGTCATGGCGGTGACCGGCCCGCCGATCACCACGCCCACCGCTCCCGAGTCGAAGACCTCGTCGTCCACGAACAGTCTGGTCGAGCCCCGATCCTCGCCGCCCGCGAGGCCCCCGACCAGTGGCAGACCGGGCAGCACCTCCCCAGATCGCTCCACGAACGCGTCCACCGGGAAGCTGAACGGGTCAGCGAGCAGCACGCCCACCACGTCGTCGTCCTGGCCCTCTGGCATGCCGACCACGACGAGCCGGTCCTCGGTCCGGAGTGTCTCCAAGCGGAACGGCTCCAACCGTGCGCCGGGGAGCACCGCGGCCCACACGCTCACCGCGCTGACCTCCTCGACCCCCCGGCCGCCGCCGATCACTCCACTGGCGCTGCAGCCGAGGACCGCGCGGGCGTTCGCGACCGCCATCGCGCGCCGGGCCGCTTCTTCGACCTCGTCGGGGTCATCGCCGGTGACGAACACGCACACCAGGTCGGGACGGCCGGCCAGGGGCGCCACCGCCTGCCGTACCGCCGACTCCGCCGCGCTCAGGAGATCCGGGCCGAGCGCCAGCCCATCACCGAACCGAGCCACGGCGTCCCCCTCATCCTCGTCGTCCGTCTACTGTCGGTCCCCTGGAATCCGGGAGCCATGCGAGGACCTGCCCCGCCGGTTCCATTCTCCCGTCTCGGACCGTGATATTGACACTACTGCCGTATGAGTTGACCCCCGAATAGGCGATATGTCGCATTCTTTGGGCCTCTTCGTGCACCAGGGTGACCAGATGGCGGCAGGTCCAGGTGCAAGTGCGTGCATCAGCGACGTAGGGTCGAACCCGTGCGTGATTCCAAACCTCAAGAGACCACGCTGAGTGAGCTGCGAACGAGCGGCCACGTGCAGCGCTCCGTCAAGGCCGAGCTACGGCACAACCTTCTGACCCGGCTGAGATCCGGGGAGAACCGCTTTCCGGGGATCGTCGGGTTCGACGACACCGTGCTCCCCCACCTGGAGCGCGCGCTGATCGCCGGGCATGACCTCGTCCTTCTGGGGGAACGCGGCCAGGGCAAGACCCGGCTGATCCGCACCCTGGTCGGACTGCTCGACGAGTGGACGCCGGTCATCGACGGCTGTGAGATCAACGACCACCCCTACGAGCCGGTCTGCGTGCGCTGCCGTCGGCTCGCGGCAGAACTTGGCGACGCGCTGCCGGTCTCCTGGAAGCACCGCAGCGAACGGTACGGCGAGAAGCTGGCCACGCCGGACACCAGCGTCGGTGACCTGATCGGCGACATTGACCCGATCAAGGTGGCCGAGGGCCGGACCCTCGGCGACCCGGAGACGGTCCATTTCGGCCTGGTGCCGCGCACCAACCGGGGGATCTTCTCCATCAACGAGCTCCCCGACCTGGCCGAACGCATCCAGGTGGCGCTGCTGAACGTGCTCGAGGAGCGCGACATCCAGATCCGCGGGTATGCACTGCGGCTACCGCTGGACGTGCTGCTGGTGGCCAGCGCCAACCCCGAGGACTACACCAATCGGGGCCGCATCATCACCCCGCTGAAGGACCGGTTCGGCGCCGAGATCCGCACCCACTATCCGCTCGAGCACTCCACGGAGCTGGAGCTGATCCGCCAGGAGGCAGGGCTCGTGGATCTGGGCGCGGAAGTGCCCGATCACCTCCTCGAGATCATCGGCCGGTTCACCAGGCTGGTCCGTGAGTCGACCGCAGTGGACTCCCGTTCCGGGGTGTCCGCCCGGTTCGCCATCGCCGGAGCGGAGACCGTCGCGGCCGGAGCCGTACGGCGGGCGGCGCTCACCGGCGAGGAGAACCCGGTGGCGCGAGTCTGCGACCTGCCCGCCGTGGTGCCGACCCTGCTCGGCAAGGTGGAGTTCGAGGTCAGCGAGGAGGGCCGTGAGCAGGAGGTGCTGGAGCACCTGTTGCGGCGGGCCACTGCCGAGACCTACCGGCACACGCTGGGGCCTGCCGACCTCACCGGGCTGCTCGACAAGTTCGACTCCGGCGAGACCGTCGAGTCCGGCGAGCTCATCGCCGCGCCCGAACTGCTGCACCGCATCGGTAAGGTACCCGGCCTGGCGAAGATCATGGAACGGCTCGGCCTGACCGGAGAGTCCCCAGGGCAGGCCGCTGCCGCACTGGAGTTCGCCCTCGAGGGCCTCTTCCTCACCCGCCGCCTGTCCAAGGACGACACCGGCACCTACCGAACATGACACAACCCTTCGTGATCATGCAGTCGTCATCGACTGATTGCATGATCACGGAAGGAGAGAAGGTGGGGGGCTCGTATGAGTCGCTACAGGTATGGGTCCTATAGCGAGGGACCGGATCCGCTGGCGCCACCGTACGACGTACGGACCGCCCTCGACGAGATGGGCGACGCGGTCCTCGACGGCACCGAGCCCGCCGAGGCGCTGCGCGACCTGCTCCGCCGTGGTCTGCCGGGAGGCGACCGGCGGCGCGGGCTGGACGATCTCCTTCGCCAGGTGCGTGAACGCCGCCGGAGTCTGCGCGGCCAGGGGCGGCTGGACGGAACCCTCGAGCAGGCGCGGGCACTGCTGGACAAGGCGATCGGGCAGGAGCGGGCAGCTCTGTTCCCCGATCCCGATGACGAAGCCCGGATGCGCGAGGCGGAGCTCGACACCCTTCCCGGCGACACCTCGCAGGCCATTCGGCGGCTGACGGACTATGACTGGCGTTCTCCGCAGGCCCGTCAGACCTTCGAAGAGCTCAAGAACCTGCTCCGCCGGGACGTTCTGGACTCCCAGTTCCGCGGTATGCGCGAGGCCCTCCAGAACCAGGATCCGCAGGCCATGGAGCGGGTCAAGGAGATGATGGGCGCGCTCAACACCATGCTCGAAAGAGACGCGCGCGGCGAGCACACGCAGGAGGACTTCGAGCAGTTCATGCGGGAGTACGGCGACTTCTTCCCCGACGACCCGCAGAATCTGGAGGAGCTCGTCGACTCGCTGGCCCGGCGGGCGGCGGCCATGAACCGGCTGATGGCGTCGCTGACCCCCGATCAGCGCGCGGAGCTGTCCGCGCTCATGGAGCAGACGCTGGAGGACGCGGGTCTGGCGCTGGAGATGTCACGGCTCTCCGACGCATTGCACGGGCGCCGCCCCGACCTGGATTGGGGCAGTCCCGAGCACATGACCGGCGATGACCCTCTCGGCATGGGCGACGCGACCACCGCGCTGGCCGAGCTCGCCGACCTGGCCGATCTCGAGGCCGCCCTGGGCCAGGACTATCCCGGGGCGCGGATGGACGACATAGACGAGGAGGCGATCCGCCGGGCGCTCGGCCGCCAGGCGGTCGACGATCTGGCCGGGCTGCGTCGCATCGAGGCGGAGCTGGAACGCCAGGGATATCTGCGCCGTAAGGGTGGCGGGCTCGAACTGACCCCCAAGGCCGTGCGCAGGCTCGGCGAGACCGCGTTGCGGCGGGTGTTCTCACAGCTGGAGGCCGGTCGTCGCGGCGACCATGATCAGCGGGACGCGGGCCAGGCGGGCGAGCTCACCGGGGCCAGCCGGGAATGGCGGTTCGGTGACGAGCAGCCGATCGACGTGGTCCGTACGCTCGGCAATGCGGTCCGGAGGGGCGCCCGTGCCCCTCGCATCACGCTCGAGGTGGACGACTTCGAGGTGCTCGAGACCGAACGTCGTACGGCTGCCGCAGTGTGCCTGCTGGTGGACCTGTCGTACTCGATGGTGCTGCGCGGCACCTGGGGTGCGGCCAAGCAGACCGCACTGGCCCTGCACGCACTGGTCTCCACCAAGTATCCGCAGGACGCCATCCAGATCATCGGCTTCTCCAACTATGCCCGGGTCCTGCACACGACCGAGATGGCCGGGTTGGACTGGGACATGGTGCAGGGCACCAATCTGCACCATGCGCTGATGATCGCCGGGCGCCATCTGGATCAGCACCCGGACTTCGAGCCGATCGTGCTGGTGGTCACCGATGGTGAGCCGACCGCGCACCTGCTCCCGGACGGCCGCTCGCTCTTCGACTACCCGCCGTCACCGGAGACAGTGACAATGACCCTGGCCGAGGTGGACAAGATGACCCGGCGGGGAGCCACCTTGAACGTCTTCATGCTGGCCGAAGACCGGCGGCTGGTGTCCTTCGTGGAAGAGGTCGCCCGGCGCAACGGCGGCCGGGTGTTCGCGCCCGCGGCCGACCGGCTCGGCGAGTACGTCGTCAGCGACTACCTGCGGGTACGCCGTCGGGCGAGCTGACCGGCGCGCCCGTCCGGGCCCTCCTTTGCGCGGAGGCACCACCGAACTAATGTCGATCTCATGGACCGTCTGCTGCTGACTCTGCACATCGGCTTCGCGATCTTCACGCTAGGTCCGCTGACGGCGGCGACCATGGCGACGCCGCGTTACATCCGCGCGCGGAACATCGCCGTCCTGCGCTACCTACACCGAGTGACCCGGATCTACGGTCTGGCAACGCTGGGCATCTTCTTAGTCGGTCTGTTCCTCGCAAAGGGGGACTTCGCCAGGGTGTGGCTGTCGGCATCGATGACGCTGTTCATCGTCGCCCTGGTGCTGCTGCTCATCGTCGACCGCGACCAGGGAAAGGCGGTGCACGCCCTGGAACTGGCCGTCGCCGAGCGACAGCCCGCTCCGCCGGCCGAGCCGACGGCCTCGGAGGCACCTGCTGACGCCGAGGCCTCATCCGCGCAGAAGGACTCAGCCACTCCCGAGCCGCAGCCCGCACCCGAACCCGCGCGGCCGAACGTGCCCGGCAAGATCGCCGAGGTCGAGCGCGGACGGATCTCCGCCTTGTCCGGTGTGATCACCCTGATCTGGCTGGTGATCCTCTTCTTGATGGTCTGGAACGTGGGCTGAAAGCTACCGAGTCTTGGCATAGACCCAGTTGAGTACGGTCTTCTCCACCCGGGCGTCGTTGAGCAGAGTCGCGCCATGGGCCGATCCCTTCACCTTGGTGAGAGTCACCGGGATCTCGGCCGTGGTGAGGGCGTCCCGCAGTGCGATGCTCTGCTCATACGGCACGAAGTCACCTGCCGAGTGCATCAGCAGCATCGGCGCGTCGCCCTTGTCCACATGGTTGACCGGAGTGACGTCCTGAACGCGATCCCAGCAAGCGGCGCTCTCCGGCCGAGGGGTGCAGCCGATCAACTGCACCACGGATGCGCGGAGTTTGCGCTGGGAGGCCCTGGCCCTCGCCTTCGCGCCGTCGAGGTAGGCGAGGTACGGCGAGTTCACTGGCGATAGCGCCACGACACCGCGCACATTGTTCCTACCGGCACCATAGGTCCCCAGCATGGTCGCCAGCTGACCGCCCGCAGAGGCGCCGATGACCACGACCCGGTTCGGGTCGAGATGGAACCGGGCCGCATGCCGTTTGATATAGGCCAATGCGGCCACCGAGTCATTGCGCTGAGCCGGCCACCGCTTCTGCTGACTCAATCGGTAATTCGCCGCGAATGCGGCATAGCCCCGGGCGGAAAGCTTCTGCGCAAAGGTCTTCCACGATGCCTTGTCACCGCCGAGCCAGTATCCGCCGTGCAGCAGCAGCACGGCGGGCTGCCTGCCGCTCTTGGGCGTTCCCCAATAGGCGTCGAGCTGCTGGCGCGCGTCCGTCCCGTACGCGTAGGTGCGCTGCTCGAGGGAACGCGCCACGACCGCGGGAGACCCCGTGAACGCGGCCGCGGCGACGGTGGCCTCGGGCACGGCCGCGGTGGCCGCGGTGAGGGGCGCTCCCACCGCGGTCGTCCCGGCGACGACGAGAGTCATGCCGAGGACCAGCACCTTGCGCACAGGCGTCCCTTTCCTGGGGGGAGGGAGGAGAGATGCACAGCATATTGGTTCGATCACGAAATACTCCGCAGTCCCCTCCAATCCGCCGTGATCTCGCAGACCATGTTGGGTCCCTGGATAGGTCCGGGCGCCCTGTCCGCCGCCGGGCGGGCTCAGAAGACTCGTTCCCGGCAAGCAGTTCAGAACCCAAAGGAGAACGCATGCGTCTGTACGGGAGAGTTGCCTCGGCCACAGCGGGGTTGGCGGTCACTACTGACCCGGAAAAGGGGGAGGGGTTACGCCCCTCCCCCTTGCCTTATATCTTGCGGTTCATGCCGACCCGAACTGCGAGATCATGGCGGGTCAGGTAAGAGCCTGCTCCAGGTCGGCGAGCAGGTCGACGGCGTCCTCGATGCCGACCGACAACCGGACCAGGTCGGCCGGCACCTCCAGCGGCGAACCCGCCGCCGAGGCATGCGTCATCCGGCCGGGGTGCTCGATCAGGGACTCGACTCCGCCCAGGGACTCTCCCAGTGTGAACAGCTTCGTCCGCTCGCACACGCGTACGGCCTCGTCCTCACCGGCGCGGAGACGGAAGGACACCATGCCGCCACCGGCCTTCATCTGCTTGACCGCGATCTCGTGCCCCGGGTGGTCGGGAAGCCCGGGGTAGAGCACCTGCGTCACCTTCGGATGGCGGACGAGCATCTCGACGATCTTCTCGGCGTTGGCGCAGTGCCGGTCCATGCGCACCCCGAGGGTCTTGATCCCGCGCAGGGTCAGCCACGCGTCGAACGGCCCCGCGATGGCACCCATGGCGTTCTGGTGGAAAGCCAGCCGCTCCCCCAACTCGGCGTCGGCGACGACCAGCGCACCTCCGACGACGTCGGAGTGGCCACCGAGGTATTTGGTGGTCGAGTGCGCCACGACGTCCGCACCCAGCTCCAGCGGCCGCTGCAGGTACGGCGAGGCGAACGTGTTGTCGACGATCAGCAGAGCGCCGGCGGAATGGGCCGTCTGGGCGAGCGCCGCGATATCCGCGATACCGAGCAGCGGGTTGGTCGGCGTCTCGACCCAGATCGCCACGGTCTCGGGGCGGATGGCGGCCCGTACGGCATCGAGGTCGCCCAGTGGTACGGGGTCGTACGCCACCCCCCACGGCTGCAGGACCTTGGCGAACAGCCGGTACGTGCCGCCGTACGCGTCGTTCGGGATGATCACGTGGTCACCCGGCTTGCAGATCGTCCGGAGCAGCGCGTCCTCGGCGGCCAGCCCGGAGGCGAAGGCCAGCCCACGGACGCCGTGCTCGATCGCGGCCAGGCACTCTTCCAGCGCGGTGCGGGTGGGGTTGGCGCTACGGCTGTACTCGTAGCCGCCGCGCAGTCCCCCGACGCCGTCCTGCTTGTAGGTGGAGACCTGGTAGATCGGCGGTACCACCGCACCGGTCGTCGGATCAGGCTCCTGGCCCGCGTGAATGGCGAGCGTCTCGAACCCGGCAATGTCGGCTGTGTCCCTCAGCGGGGCTGCGCCCCCCTGAGACCCCCTGTGAGTCATGACCCTGAGGTTAGCCGTTCACCATCCCCTACCAGAGGAGGAGGGGCTCCCCCAGAGGTAGCAGGCCGGATTTCCACGCCTAGGGCGATCAAATCGCGTGGATCGCCTCATAGCGTTGGGATGCATTCTAAAAGACTCGTGGAAAGAAGGCTTCATGTTCGGGCGGCTCGGACGCGTCGTAGTACGACATCCATGGTGGACGATCGTGGCGTGGCTGGTCACCGCCGTCGCCCTCATCGCATTCGCTCCCAATCTCAAGACCAAGACCGATCAGACCGACTTCCTGCCGTCCAAGTACGAGTCCGTACAGGCAGGCAAGCTGGCGGAGAAGGCGTTCCCCAGCAAGGACCAGAAGACCAGCCCCGCCATGATCGTGGTCAAGCGGAGTGACGGGCAGCCGCTCACCCCGGCGGACCAGCAGAAGGTCACCCAGATCGCCCAGGCGCTCGAGGCCAAGCACATCCCCCAGGTCACCAAGGTGGTGTCCAGCCCCGAGATGCTGGCCAAAGACCACTCGATGCAGCTGATCGCGGCGCCGCTGCCCCAGGGCTTCGACCAGGATCTGCAGAAGAAGAACAGCGATGCCGTCAAGCAGATCCGCACGGTGACCACCGACGAGATCCGCGGCAGCCCGCTGACCTACGGCGTGACCGGTGACGCCGCCACGAACGTGGACAACGAGAAGTCCGACCAGCAGACCCTGGCTCTGATCGGCATCGCCACCGTCGTGCTGATCATCACCATCTTGGCGATCATTTTCCGCAGCCCCATCGCCGCGCTGCTGCCGATCCTGATCATCGCTCTGGTGTCGGTCGTGTCGAGCGCGGTCACCGCGATCATCGGGAACGCGGTCGGCCTCAACATCGACAAGGGTTTCGAGACGATCGTCCTGGTGGTGCTGTACGGAATCGGCACCGACTACATCCTGTTCCTGCTCTTCCGTTACCGGGAGCGGCTGCGGCTGGGCGAGGACAAGAAGACCGCGATGATCACCACGGTCGAGCGGGTGGGCGAGGCCATCGCCTCCGCGGCCGGCGCGGTCATCGTGGCGTTCCTCGTGCTGCTGCTCGCCTCCTTCAAGTCCTTCGGCGCACTCGGCCCGCAGCTGGCGATCGCGGTAGGCGTCATGTTCGTCACTTCCATGACCCTGGTGCCCGCGTTGGTCTCGCTGCTCGGCCGGGTCGTCTTCTGGCCGTCGAAGGCCTGGAAGAAGGAGCCGAAGCCGGGTCTGTGGGTCAAGCTCGGCGGTGCCGTCGGACGCCGTCCGGCGGTCACCGTGGCGGCCGCCGGCCTGATGCTCCTCGTGCTCGCCGGTGGTGCACTCGGCTTCAAGGCCGACTACGACTTCACCGCCGGTGCCCCGCAGAACACCGAATCGGCCAAGGCCATGAAGGATCTGCGCAAGAACTTCGCGGCCGGGACGCTGACCCCGACCGAGGTCTATGTGCAGGGCAGCGGGCCGCTCGACCAGAGCACGCTCACCTCCTATGGGAAGACCCTGTCGGGTGCTCCGGGGGTCGCTCAGGTCGCCCCGGCCGTGCTCGGCACGGACAAGTCCGTCGCCAAGATCAACCTGGTGCTCAAGCAGAACCCCAGCTCCAATGAGGCGATCAGCCTGGTCAAGGGGCCGCTGCGGGACTACGTCCACAAGAACGCCCCGCCCGGCACCAAGGCGCTGGTCGGCGGTCAGACGGCGGCCTTCGCCGACATCAACGTCATCAACAACCGGGATCTGTCGGTCATCCTGCCGGTCGCGGTGATCCTGATCGCGATCATCCTGGCTCTGCTGCTGCGCTCGCTGGTGGCACCGGTGTATCTGGTGGTGGCGGTGCTCCTCGGCTTCACGGCGACCCTCGGCGCCACGGTGTTCCTCTTCCAGGGGATCGAGGGCAAGCCCGGTCTGATCTTCCAGTTGCCGATCTTCCTCTACCTCTTCGTGATGGCGATCGGAACGGACTACAACATCCTCATGATCGCCCGCCTGCGGGAGGAGGCCCGTGAGGGTCACAGCCCGCGGCGCGCGGCCGAACTCGGTGTCCAGCACGCGGGCCCGACGGTGGCTGCCGCGGGAGTGATCCTGGCCGGCACCTTCGGGGTACTGGTGCTGTCCCCGATGTCGTTCTTGGCCCAGATCGGCTTCGGAGTCGCGATCGGCATCCTGCTCTCGGCCTTCGTGATGTCCGCCTTCCTGGTTCCGGGCATTACCGCCCTGCTGGGCCACAAGGCGTGGTGGCCGGGGCACGGCGACGCGGTCGCCGACCAGCCGGGTCAGGAGCCGCAACGCACGCCCACAGCGGTCCACTAGGTGAGTCCCGTGGGTCTCGCCCGTCGCAGCCGGACATAGATCTACGGGACACGCTGTTCTAAGAACGTCGGCTCCTGGTGAGTCGCCTCCGAGGAGGCGTCCCAGTGGCGCGCTCGCCGCGACTCGACGAGAAACAGGGCGTCCTGGCCTCAGCCAGGGCGCCCTGTGTGCTGGGCCGCATTTCGCCGTAACGCGAGGTGGGGACCCTACGCATAGTCCAGATTCAGCACGGCTGCGATGACGCCGAGATGGCTGAACCCCTGGGGGAAGTTGCCGAGTTGTTCCCCGCTGTCAGGGTCGATCTCCTCGGCGAGCAGGCCAAGGTCGTTGGCACAGTCAAGAACCTGGGCCAGATGCGCTTCGGCGGCCCCGATGCGCCTGGCCCGGCCGAGGGCGCTGACCAGCCAGAGCGTGCAGAACACGAACGAGCCCGTTTCCCCGGGCAGGCCGTCCTCGTTCAGGTAGCGGTAGACGTGACCGTTGCGGGTCAGTTCGGCCTCGATCCGGTCGATGGTGGCGAGAATCCGGGGATCGTCGAACGGCAGGAAGCCGCGCAGCCCGACCTGCAGAGCGGACGCGTCCAACGCCTCGTGGTCGAACGCCTGCACGAACGCCCCGGTCTTGGGGTCGACTCCCCTGGTCTCCAGGGCGGTGCGGATCTCCTCGCGCGCCCGATCCCAACGCTCGCGGAGCGCGGTGTCCGTGGCCGAGCTCGGGAGCAGGCCAAGGTCAAGCATGTGAATGCCGCGGTCGACGGCAAGCCACGCCATGAGCTTGGAGGAGACGAAGTGCCGGGGCTCGCCGCGGATCTCCCAGATGCCTTCGCCCGGCTCCTCCCAGCGCTGAATGTTCAGCTCGACGACGTCACGGATGAACGAGGCGGCATGCGGGGTGATGGGTCGCCAGCCGTGCTGGCCGGTGATGAACCAGGCCGCCGCCAGCAGTTCCCCGTAAGTGTCGAGCTGGAACTGGTTCCAGGCGGCGTTGCCGATGCGCACCGGGCGGGAGCCCCGGTAGCCCTCCAGATGGTCGAGGTGAACCTCGTGCAGCAGCCGCTCTCCGTTGATGCCATACACGATCTGCAGATCCTCGGCCCGGCCGACCGTGGTCCGCATCAGCCAGTCAGTGAAATGCTGCGCCTCGTCCAGATAGCCGATACTCGCGAGTGCCGCCAGCATGGCGGCCGAATCGCGCAACCACGTGTAGCGGTAGTCCCAATTGCGCTCGCCACCGATCTCCTCCGGCAGCGAGGTGGTCGCCGCCGCGGCCCAGGCGCCACTCTGGTCGTAGATGAGGCCCTTGAGGACGAGTGCGCTGCGCATCACCATGTCCCGATACGGACCCACGTAGGTGCATCGGTCGGCCCAGTGGGTCCAGAACTCCACCGTCTCCTCCAGCCGGCCGCGCAGCTCGACTTCGGACCACCGGCGGACGGCCAACCTGCCGGCCCTCGCATGGGTGAGGGCGACGTAGCGCTCCTCGCCCGCCGCCAGGGTCGTCCGCGCCGTGCAGCCGCCGGTTCCCGTAGGGCGTAACGGCGCGAGGTCGCTCTGGAGCAGAAGCTCGTCAGGGCCCCCGACCACTCTTGCCAGGTCCTCGCCGGACAGTTCGAGGAACGGGGTGGTCATCCCGTACTCGAACCTCGGGGCGAAGATCATGTCCAGCTCCACCGTGCCGGCTTCCCCTCGCACCCGGCGCAGGAGCAGGTGGCCCGGCGGGCGGCGTTCGGGCACGCCCGGCCTGGTGTGGTCCTCCCGCACCGGCAGGCAGTCGGTCACGGTGACCGCGCCCGTCTCGGTCTCGAAACGGGTCTCCAGCACGTTGGTGCGCGGGAGGTATCTTCGCGTGGCGCGGAAGTCCCCGCTCGGGGCGATCCGGAAGTAGCCGCCGCGGTCCCGGTCCAGTATCCGGGCGAACACAGGGGAGCCGTCGAACCGGTGGAAGCACGCCCACTCCACGGATGCGTCGCGGCCGACCAGCGCCAGCGAATGGCAGTCGCTGAGAAACGCGTAATCGGAAATCGCCGGATAGCTACCTATGCCCATGGCGTCCAGCTCCCTCATACCAGTCTTCAGTCGACCAGTTCGGTCAATATCTCCCAGACATACCCGTCAAGCCGGGCCGTTCACTCCGAAGGCATCACCCGTACATGCCAGGGCTGGTGCCTTTCGCGTCGTGGGCGCCGTGCAGCGCGCCGTTCTCGTCCCGCCAGACCCGCCAGCCGTCGACCGCCCCGGTGTACCAGCCGGGCGGCGGGCCGGGGTTGCCGATCCGCTTGCCGGTCGCCAGGTCGTACGCGCACAGCGACGCGACAGGGTAGAAGCCCGGCTGGCCCGGGATCTGCAACTGAGCCGGGTCGACCGTGCAGAACGACCAGGACTTACGCCCCTTGAGCCGGACCGGGGTGGCGGCGTGCAGGTCGTAGGCGGCGCCCCCGTGGTCCTTGGAGAGGAAACCCAGCGTCGACAGATCCGACGGGAAGGCCAGCCACCAGGCGCTCTGCGGGACCTTCTCGGCCGGGATCCGGGAGGTCGTCTGGCCGGAACGCGGGTCGAGCTGGGCGAAGCCGCCATACCTCCCGGACGGATCGACCTCACGGGTGATCAGCGCGATGGCGGGGTTGGCGCTCGGGTAAACCCGGAGCATCCCCGGCCGGGCCCAGGTCTGCTGGCCGTCGGCCAGCCGCAGTCCGAAGAACCCGAAGGTGGACAGCGGCTCGCCCTTCTTCGCCTGGTAGGGCGCGAGATAGCCGATCAGGGCGTCGCCGAGGGAGCCGAACGCCCAGCCGCCGGAAAGGTTTACGCCCGAGCCCACCGCCTGCTCCACGGGGAACGACCACAGCGTTTTCCCGGTCTTCAGGTCGCGGGACTCCAGGGCCGGGTGCTTGGCCATCCGGAACACGACGACCCTCGGCGCGCCCCCCTGGCCACCGCCCGCCGCCCCCAGGCCGTCGCTCCACTCCACCTCGGCGATGCCGGGCATTTTCCACATGCCGCGCCCGGTGGCCGGATCCAGCGCGACGAAGCGCGCGTCCTTGCTGGCGGTGAACTCCGACAGGCAGAGGTACGGCCCGCAGCGCACCGGGCCGAACGTCGAATCGACCGGACGGGTCCACTTCTGCTGCCCGGTACGGGCGTCGCGGGCCACCAGGGTGGCGTTCCATTTGCCCTTCTTCTGGGGTTCGAGGGCCACGACGACCGTCGCGCCCCCGGCACCGACCACGGCGGGCGGCTGGACTCCCATACCGGCCGGCCGACCCGCCATGGTCGCCGGCCGGACCCACAGCCGCTTACCGCCCGCCAGTTCGTAGACGGCCGTCTCCAGCGCGCCGCCTTTGGAGAGGCTGGTGACGGCGGTGACGCCGGCACCGCTCATGGGCTTGCTGACCGTGTTCACGCCGGTGTCCGCCCACCCGATGGCGCTCGCGGCCCGGTCCGAACCGGATCCGCTGGAGCAGCCCGCTATGACAAGTGATGCCCCAATTGCCATATGTGTCGGAATGACAGCGGAACGTAGTCGAATGTGGATATGCGGGGCCATGGGAACTCCTGGGGGTAGGGACGGGCCCTTTCCTCGCGATCGATCCGAGACCGGGAGACGGTCAGGCCGCGCCGGGTGCGACCTCCGGGGTGGCCGAGCCGTCCGGCTCGGAGACCTCGATGACCTTCCGGCGCCGCAGCAGCGTGGCCCAGCGGCCCCGGGGCCCGCGTTCTCGGCCTGCGACCCTGGTGCCGGCCACTTCCGTGCCGGGTTCCTCGGCAGCCTCCGCCGCCGCGAGGTAGATGGGCAGAACACCTTCGCCGCGTCGTGCGCCAGGCCTGGAGCCCTGCCAGTCCTCCGACTCCGGTTCCAGCCCTAGTGCGGCAGCCATCGACGGTAGCACCGCCATTGCCGCCGAGGCGTAACCTCTCGCAGACGGATGGTAACGATCCGCGGAGAACATCTCCCGTGGCTCGGCCGCGAACTCGCCGCCCAGAAGGTCGCCCATGGAGACCGTACGGCCGCCTTGCTCGACCACCGCGATGGTCTGCGCGGCGGCCAGCTGCCGACTGGCTCGCTGGGCGATCCAACGCAGCGGCTGCATCACCGGTTTGATCGACCCCAGGTCAGGGCAGGTGCCGACGACCACTTCGCAGTCGGCCGCGTGCAGCCTCCGGACGGCCCCGTCGAGGTGGCGCACGGACTCGCCCGCGGGAACCCGGGCGGTCACGTCATTGGCGCCGATCATGAAGACGGCGATGTCCGGGCGGACGGCCAGTGCCCGGGTGACCTGCTCGTCCAGAGCCGACGACCGGGAGCCCGAGATGGCGACGTTGGTCAGCCGGACGGGCCGGGCGGCGATCGCGGAGAGCCCCGCGGCGAGGAGTGCGGCGGAGGTTTCATCTGGCCGGTCGACACCGAGCCCGGCCGCAGTGGAGTCGCCGATCATGACGAAGGAGATGGGATCACCCGGGAGTGATGCTCCGTAGAGCCCATCGGTGACAGGGGGAGCGCCGTTGGGCGTGGCCTGGATGATCTTGCGGGCCAGCTTGGCCTCCACGACCAGCAGTCCGAAGGTCATTCCACCGAGCACTGTGATCCCGCCACTGCCGACGGCCGCCGCCGTCGCGATCCGCCGCGCGGTGAGCGCTCTGATCATCCGCCCCCCTCGATTCAGCCCCTACGTGATAGATCCCCGGACAGCCGAGGTGAGCTAACGTCGGAAAGAAGAATCTATCCGAATCCGCAGACCACACGGCTCCCGTAAGGTCGGGTTCGTCCGAGAGATCGCGCACATCGGGACAAAATGGGGGCAAGCCTCCTCTGCGGGGCTGGTGCTAGGCCCGGCGTGCGCGAGCGTCATAGCCTGACAAGGAAGTCGCCGTGCGCGTACACGATTCGCTGATTGAACTGATGGGCGACACGCCGCTCGTCCGGCTTCGCAGAGTGACCGGCCCGAGCGGTGGTGGTCCGCAGGTGCTGGCAAAGATCGAATATTTCAATCCCGGTGGCTCGGTGAAGGACCGCATCGCCGTACGCATGATCGAGGCCGCTGAGGCCTCCGGCGCCCTGCGACCCGGCGGCACCATCGTGGAGCCGACCTCGGGCAACACCGGGGTCGGGCTGGCGATCGTGGCCCAGGAGAAGGGCTACCGCTGCGTCTTCATCTGCCCGGACAAGGTCGCCGGCGACAAGATCAACGTGCTGCGGGCCTATGGCGCGGAGGTCGTGATCTGCCCGACCGCGGTCTCTCCTGACCATCCCGAGTCGTACTACTCGGTCTCTGACCGGCTGGCGGCCGAGATCCCGGGGGCCTGGAAGCCCGACCAGTATGCCAACCCGAACAACCCGCGCTCGCACTACGAGACGACGGGCCCGGAGATCTGGGCGCAGACGGACGGGCGGATCACCCACTTCGTCGCGGGCATCGGCACGGGCGGCACGATCACCGGCACCGGGCGCTATCTCAAAGAGGTCTCCAACGGCCGGGTGCAGATCATCGGGGCCGATCCGGAGGGTTCGGTCTATTCCGGGGGCAGCGGACGCCCCTATCTCGTCGAGGGGGTCGGAGAGGACATCTGGCCGGAGACCTACGACCGGAACATCTGCGACCGCATCATCGCCGTCTCCGACAAGGATTCCTTCGTCATGACCCGGCGGCTGGCCCGTGAGGAGGCGATGCTGGTCGGGGGCTCGTGCGGGATGGCCGTGGTCGCGGCCCTGCGCGTCGCCGCGGAGGCCGACCCTGACGACGTGATCGTGGTGTTGCTGCCCGACGGCGGCCGTGGCTATCTGTCGAAGATCTTCAACGACGAGTGGATGGCCGATTACGGCTTCCTGGCGCCCGCGTCGGAGGGAGCGAACGTTGGCGAGGTGCTGTCCCGCAAGGGCGGCGGGCTGCCGGAGTTCGTGCACGTCCACCCGGACGAGACGGTCGGCGCGGCGATCTCGCTGATGCGGGAGTACGAGGTGTCGCAGTTGCCCGTCATGAAGGAGGAGCCCCCGGTCATGGCCGCCGAAGTGGTCGGCTCGATCGTCGAACGTGATCTCCTCGACGCTCTGGTGCACGACCGGGCCCGACTGGACGACGAACTCGGGGGCCATATGTCGCTGCCACTCCCGATGATCGGGTCCGGAGAGCCGGTGACCAAGGCCGTGGAGGTCCTGGAAAAGGCCGGCGCCGCCGTGGTCCTGATCGACGGCAAACCCGCCGGCCTCATCACCCGCCAAGACCTCCTGGCCTTCCTGGCCAGCGCTTAGCGCCGCCTGTGCAGGGCATGTCCCGTGGATCCATGTCCACGGGACATGCCCCGATCGGGGTTTTCGCGAATATGGCCGACCCCGTGTGTACGGAGCCGCTCCAGAGGAGTTAGGTTGCGGATGTACCCGTGGGTAACACCGGGGCGCCGAGGAGAGGGAGTTCAACCATGCCCGAGGCTGTCATTGTCGCGACCGCCCGTTCGCCGATCGGACGTGCGTTCAAGGGGTCGCTCAAGGAGTTGCGCCCCGACGATCTCACCGCCCAGATGGTCAGGGCCGCGCTGGACAAGGTCCCGCAGCTCGACCCCAACACCATCGACGACCTGCTGCTCGGCTGTGGTCTGCCCGGCGGCGAGCAGGGCTACAACATGGCCCGCGTCGTGTCCGTGCTGCTCGGCCTGGACACCGTCCCCGGCGCCACGATCACCCGCTACTGTTCCTCCTCGCTGCAGACCACTCGGATGGCTCTGCACGCGATCAAGGCCGGTGAGGCCGATGTCATCGTCTCCGCCGGTGTGGAGATGGTGAGCCGCTTCGCCAAAGGCAGCAGCGACGGCCTTCCGGACACCAAGAACCCGCAGTTCACCGATGCCGAGGCCCGCTCCAAGGCATTGGAAGCCGGTGGCGCGGGCGTCTGGCACGACCCGCGCGAAGACGCCGGAGTGCCCGACATCTACATCGCCATGGGCCAGACCGCGGAGAACGTCGCCGCGATGCGTGGCATCTCCCGCCAGGCTCAGGACGAGTTCGGCGTACGGTCGCAGAACCTCGCCGAGAAGGCCATCGCCAACGGGTTCTTCGAGAAGGACATCACTCCGGCCACCCTGCCCGACGGCTCCGTCGTGGCCAAGGACGACGGCCCCCGGGCCGGCACGTCCTATGACAAGGTGTCGCAGCTGAAGCCGGTGTTCCGCCCCGACGGCACCGTCACGGCGGGCAACTGCTGCCCGCTCAACGACGGCGCCGCCGCCGTGGTGATCATGTCCGACACCAGGGCCGCCGAGCTGGGCATCACCCCACTCGCCCGGATCGTGTCCACCGGCGTCACCGGCCTGTCCCCGGAGATCATGGGTCTCGGCCCGGTCGAGGCCTCCCGCAAGGCCCTCGCCAAGGCCGGCCTGACCATCGATGACATCGATCTGGTCGAGATCAACGAGGCCTTCGCCGCACAAGTGCTGCCGTCCGCCGACGATCTGGGCATCGACATCGACAAGCTCAACGTCAACGGCGGCGCGATCGCGGTCGGCCACCCGTTCGGCATGACTGGCGCGCGCATCACGAGCACGCTGATCAACTCGCTGCAGCACCACGACAAGCAGTTCGGCGTCGAGACGATGTGTGTCGGCGGCGGACAGGGCATGGCCATGGTCCTCGAGCGGCTGTCCTGATGGGACGGTTCGACGGCAAGGTCGCGATCGTCACCGGCGCGAGCCGGGGCATCGGCCTGGCGATCGCCGAGCGCATCGTCGCC
>JAOPYO010000196.1 GCA_025964575.1 Actinomycetes bacterium | reverse complement strand
CTTGCTCGATCTGTACGGGGCCGCCCGTGACGAGCGGGTGGCCTTGGAGACACTGGCGCGGGACGCCCGAGAAGAGGAGTGGTGGCATCGCTACCGGGACTTGCCCGAGTGGTTCCAGGTCTTCCTCAGCTTGGAGGATGACGCCTGCGTGGAACGGCTGTATGACACACATCTCGTCCCCGGCCTGTTCCAGATCCCCTCATACGCCGAAGCGGTGATCCGGGCCTGGCGACCGACGATCCCCCATCGCGAGGTACAGCGCCGCGTAGACGTCCGGATGAAGCGGCAGGCGCTGCTCGACAAAACCGAAGCGCTGGAGCTGTGGACCATCATCGACGAGTCCGTCCTGCACCGTGTCGTCGGAAGCACCGAGGTGATGGCAGAGCAGCTCACCCACCTCATCGAGGTGGCCAATCGACCCAACGTCACGCTCCAGGTCCTGCCGTTCAGTGCCGGGGCCAGTCCCGCGATGGGCCGATCATTCGTCGTACTCGAGTTTCCAGCAGCTACGGACCCCATCGTTTACGTCGAGGTCATCGCAGGCGGCCTATATCACCGGAGTCCAGATGACGTAGCACGGCATAGGCTGATTTATGAGCACCTACAGGCATCGGCGCTATCGGAGCCCGCCTCTGTGGAGCTGATCGCCCAGGTACTACGGAACCACTCCCCCTGACGGAAGGAAGGCGCGGGATGACCACCGTTGACCTTTCCCGCGCCCAATGGCGCAAGGCCTCCCACAGCACCGCCAACGGCGAGTGTGTAGAGGCTGCCGCGATGATCCTCGTCCGCAACAGCAACGCCCCCGACGGCCCTACCATCGCCTGCACCCCCGAAGACTGGCGTACCCTCCTCGACCAGGTCCGCAACGCCGACTACGACACCGCCGGCCCCTTCACCGTCACCCGCCGAGCCGACCAGAGCGTCAACCTGCGCTATATCACCGGCAGCGAGATCACCTACACCCCTGCCGAATGGCATGCCTTCGAACACGGCGTACACATCGGCGAACTCTATCTGCCCTGATATACGCCTGTTTCAGAGCAACAGCGAAGCGTCGCCTCTACCACTGATCATGCTCAGCCATGAACGCATTCGCCGCAGGGCCATATCAGTATCAGCCCAGAGCTTTAGCTCATCAGGGGATCATCATCACCGAAGTCGACGCCTTCTACGAACATCGGATCATCAGCCATGCGTACCAGCGGAAGCCTCACGGCCAACCCCAATGCCAGCCTGATCATATCTTCTTCGCGTGCCCACGGCAGCTTCTTGTAATCCCGTCTTTTAACGTCAAGATTCATCCCGATGCCGCGACTTCTTGAATCGAAGACCAACAATGAACATCGAATGAATTCAGATTTCCGCGGAGGCAAGCTACGTGGGCATAGATAGATCTCTCGAACTTGATCTCCGCGAGACAAAAGCCAGGCAGCATTCCCACGCGCATCCATACCAGACTTTTCTGCTACAAGCATGAGATGCTGCGCAGTTTTGGCAGAAATCTTCCTTATCATCCACCCTCTCCTGAAACCCATCAACCGCCAAACCCATCGACATAGATTGGAGTCTCCCAGGTAATTGATGAGTCGGGATCTTCAGCCCGCTTCATAAGTTCACCCATTCGATGATTTCCTTCTTGCATAACACCATCTTCATAGGTCATGTGTATTCCATCATCTGGATTGAAGACTGATTCTAGAAGTTCACCATCACTCAGACTTCGCGCAAGTCCACGCTTCAAGGAATCGTACATCCATCTACCGTTTCCATCGACCATGTCATGCGCCTTTCCCTTCAAGTCACCAACTGTCGCATTGGGTATCGGACGCGCCTTGGGCACGCCTCGCTTGCTCCCGAAGATCCTCCCAAAAAATCCACCCTTACCAGAAGGTGTACCGGAATCGTTGTGTACGAGAAGTTGATGCTGAGTAACGTAGTAGCTATGAGTCTGCCTGACTTCAGAATTGTAAACAACTATGTCGGAATTACGGCTGGCGAGTGACGTGATGGTAACCTCACGACCGTCGCGCTGCAGTAGGCGGTCCCCCTCACGAAGGGCAGCGACCTGGATCCAACCGTGACCAGGGAACCAAACCCAGTGCCCAGGAGTCACGTTGATGAGCACACCTGCGGCACTGATGGTGACGAGCAACTGGGTCTTATGCCGGAAGAGACGTGTCACCTTCTGAAGGAGCGACTTACTAGTCTTATAGTCGCGAGACCAGACGCGGTCACCTACTTTGATCTTTTCGATGGGCCTGAGGCCGTGTTCGGTGGCGATCTTAGTTCCAGCCGGGAAGCAGTTCGGGCCTGCCGTCTTCGATGGAGCAGGCTCTCCCGAGCGACTCGGATCACTTGCCGGTCCCGATTCTGCTGGTGCAGCGGGTTTTCCGCGTACGCGCCCAGCTACTTTGCGCGCTTTTCCTAGAACTTTCCCTGGGAGGAAGAATAGCGCTATCGATGCCCCCATGAAGGTCGCGTGCTCGGCGGCGGCACCGTAGTTTCCTGCCTGGAGCGCTTGATAAGTCGAGCGTGTTTCTTTGGCGAAACTGCTGACTATTTCGTAGCCGGCCTTGATTGATGCGAAGGGGCCCCAAGTCTGGCCCCAACCGTATCCAGCCAGACCCAAAACCCCATCGCTTTGATATGCGCTAAGAGCGCCTTTGTATCCGTCTACAATTGCCGGTATTGGATTGAGAGATTTTACTGCTCTTAGGGCGCCATGAATAATGTTGTTAAAGATTCCGCCACCACCACCGCTACCGCTACCGCCACCACTGCCACCGCCTACAGGCGGGCGTCTTGTTACCCCCGCCTCCACACGCGGTAACGGGTGCTCAGTCGCGGGGGAGCAGGACGGCCTGGGTCTGGGTGACCTGAGCGACTCGCCGGTCATCGTCGTCGAACAGGTCCGTCTGCACCACGATCGTTGTGCGTCCGACGTGCAGAGGCCGCGCCGTCGCCCGCACCGACCCCTTCCCGACGCCGCGAAAGAAGTTCGTCTTGGACTCGATCCGACTTCCCCGGCCGCCTGTCGGCTCCCCCGCCGAGCTCGAAGACCGCCCTTACCCTGGTCCGCGCCAACGCCGCCACATCCCGGCCGACCTGCCTCGGGCACTGCGGGGCGACGTTGTGCCTGCCGTGGCCGAATCCGGCCACGGCAGGCACTGCTCGATGTCACAGGCGCGTCCGCAACAACCTGCTCAGGCGGATCCAGGCTCACGACTGGCGGTTTTCGAGTTCAGCGCCGGGCCCGGTCGTGCCTCGCCTGGCAGACCACACAGCGGGCGGCGTCCGGGAGTGCCTCCAGCCGCCCCTCGGGGACGGGCTTACCGCAACCGACGCACTGTCCGTACAGTCCGCTCTCGAGCCTGCTGAGCGCCGCCAGCACCACCGACCGATGCCCCTCCATCGCCTCCAGCGCCGCCTCGCTGCGGTCGGCATCGGAGAGGCTGGTGCCCGCGTCCGCCGGGTGGTGGTCGTAGTCCGATCCACCAGGCTCCGGAGACTCACCCTTCAAGATCGCAATTGAGCGGTTCAGGTCGGCGAGCATTCCCTCGAGGCGCTTGCGAGCGATCGAGATGTCCACGGCGGTCGGCGCTCCTCTCTCCGACCCACAGGCCGGGCTGACCCCACCGGGCGCCCGGCGGGTCAGAACAGAGTTTCGGAATCTTTTGAAATATCCCCATTCGGCGACGGTTGTATGAGCTCCGGACCGTTGTTTCTGACATTCCCCACGGAGTTGGCCACCGGATAGGCCTCCATGGTTCCTGCCATCGCAGGTACGAGGAGTTCTCGCACCTCATCGGGCTCGGTACGGGAAGGATCCAGCCAGGCGTCCCAGCGTTCCGGTTGGACGATCATCGGCATCCGGTCGTGGATCCGGCCGAGATCATCGGTGGCCTCGGTGGTGATCACCGTGCACGTCGGGATCCATTCGCCGTCCGGCGAGCGCCAGAACTCGTATAGGCCCGCCATGGCCATGATCTTTCCATCTCGGGGGCGGATGAAGAACGGCTGTTTGCGGGGCTTTCCCTTGGCGTCTTCGAGCGCGTACCACTCGAAGTAACCGTCTGCGGGCAGCAGGCAGCGGCGCTGGGCGAACGCCTTCCGGAACGCCGGCTTCTCATGAACCGTCTCCACCCGAGCGTTGATCATCCTGCTGCCGATGGACAGGTCCTTGGCCCAGGACGGGACCAGACCCCAACGGAGCGTGCACAACTGCCGTACGACCTCCTCGGGTGATTCCTTGGAAGCTGATCTGGGGGCCCGCTCAAGGACTGCGGGCACCGGCTTGGTGGGAGCGACGTTGTAGTCGGCCTCCAACGCCTCCTCGGTGGCGTCGAACCCGATGTCGAAGGTGTCCAGTAGTTCCTGGCGCTGACGCGCCGTGGCATAGCGACCGCACATGCCCTCATACTGCCGAATGCGGCGAGCGTGCGTGACCTGTCGATCCGTGGGCAAGTAGAGCAACATGCAACTCTTCAGTGCCCTTGCCCGTCCTTTCGTCGCGGCCCCGTTCGTGGTCACCGGCATCGAGAACCTGCGCAACCCCGGCCCACGAGCCGATCAGGTCGCGCCGGTCGTCAAGCCGATCGTCGACCACCTGGACTGGCTGCCGACCAAGGATCCGGAGACTCTGGTCCGGCTGCAGGGCGCGCTCAGCCTTGGCGCTGGGGCGCTTCTGGCACTCGGCAAGTTCAAACGGCTGACCACGCTGCTGCTCGCGGCCCAGTTGGTGCCGGCGCTGCTCACCGAGCACCGCTACTGGACCGAGGACGACCCGGAGCGCCGCGCCTCTGAGCGCTCCCACCTGCTCAAGAACGCGGGTCTGTTCGGCGCGCTGCTGCTGGTGGCCACCGAGCCGCGTAAGCATCCGCGGGTGGAGGCCTTGCGCCGTCAGGCCCACGACACCCGGATCAAGGCCCGTGCCGAGGCCCGGCACCTGCGCAAACAGGCGGCCACGGAGATCAAGCACGCCCGCAAGGAAGCCGCCCTCCAAGTGCGGGAGGCCCGCCGAGAGGTGGTCGGAAAAGCCCGCAAGGCCGTGCAGCATTAGGGCGTGTCCCGAGTAGGCGTCCTCGGAATCGGCGCGAGTGGACACAGGCCGCGTCCGACAGATCGGGGTCCCCAGGTTCGACGAAGGCGTCCTCAGCCAGGGTCCTCGGGTTCGACGAGGGTTAGGCGAGTGTGAGGACTTCGTCGACGTGGCGGAGGATCGGGTGGGCGCCGGGGAACGCGGCGCGGTGGGTGATCAGCAGGACGGTACGGTCTCCGGCCGCGTCCAGCAGGCCGGCCAGCACCTCATCGGCGGTGGCCGCGTCCAGGTGAGCATCCGGCTCGTCCAGAATCAGGATCGGGAAGTCGGCCAGCAGCGCCCGGGCCAGCGCGATCCGCTGGCGCTCGCCGCCCGAGACCGCCGCCCCGTGCTCCCCCACCCGGGTGTTCAGGCCGTCCGGCAGGGCGGTGAGCCAACCGCCGAGCCCGGCGCGGCACAGGACGGCGGCCACCTCGCCGTCGGTGGAGCCTGGCCTGGCCAGCCGTACGTTCTCGGCGACCGTGGTGTCGAAGAGGTACGGGTCCTGCGCGCAGAGCCCGATGACCTTCCGTACGTCGTCGCCCGCCATCTCCCGCAGCTCCACGCCGCCCAGAGTCACGGACCCCTCGTACTCCAGAAAGCGCGACAGCACCGCGGCCAGCGTCGACTTGCCCGCCCCGCTGCGCCCGAGGATCGCCAGGCGCCGGCCGGGGAACAGGTCCAGATCAGGGAGCGTGATCGGCTCCCCACCCGGCCAGCGCGTACTCACCCCACGCAGACTCACCACGTGATCACGCGATCGCTGCCGTGACGCTTGCGTGATCACGGAAGGAGGGAGCGGGCGTGGTTCAGGCGGTTCGATGACCGGATCCGAGACGTCGAGCACGGCCTGGAGGCGCGCCACGTTCTCGCGGGAGCGCAGCAGTTGCTGGGCGGCTGCGGACAGCGTACTGATCGGCTCGAAGGCGGCCAACGGGAGCAGCACGATGACGGCGAGCAGAAGCCCATCCAGCCTGCCCTCCCGTACCGCCGGGACACCAGTGCCGAGGGCGCCGAGGACCGACACCCCGCAGGCCAGTGAGGAGAGCGCTGAGCCGAGGCCGGCCGTCCAGGCCGACACCCCCGCCGCCCGGCTGAGCGTCTGGTCGAGCCCGCGCAGGGTGGCCAGTCGGCCCGGCATCGCGTCGTAGGCGACCAGCTCCGGCAGCCCGCGCAACGTCTCCACGGTCAGCGCCGACATCTCCGCGCGTGCCCCGGCCGCCCGCCGCTCGGCCGCCGCTGCGGCGCGCTGGGCCACCCAGGGCGCCGCAATGCCTCCCGCGAGCAGTGCCGCCAACATGATTGCTCCGGCCGACGGCAGCAGCCACCATTCCAGGGCGACCGCCGCGCCGGCCGCCATGGCCGCGGACACCATCGGCACGATCGCCCGCAACCACCGGTCCATGACCCCGTCGACGCTCCGGACCACGAGCTCCAGCAGTTGGCCGTTACGCCATCCCCGGGTTGTCTGTTCCGCTGTATTTGCCGTGACCACCCCGGCGCGGCCACCGACAGCCGGCCGCGTGGAGGTGGGCACGGCAAATGCGCGAGAGCGAGGTGCCCCGCCCCCAGCATCGACATGAGCGCCGACGGGGCGGGCGTTATGGAGACCTGCGGGGGCGAGAACGGCGAGGCGCTCATAGACGCGAACCCGGACGGGGGCCAGCAGGCGGAGAGCCGCATCGTGCGAGATGAGCCGCTCTGCGTAGCGCAACACGCCCCGGCCCAGGCCGAAGGCCCGTACGGAGACGATCGCGACCATGAGGTAGAGGACCGGCGGATGCTGGGCGGCCCGGGAGATCAGCCAGGCGGAGGTCGCCATCAGCCCGATGGAGCAGGCCAGCGCCCCCGCACCTGCCAGGATCGCCAGCCCGAACCGCGTCCCGGTAAGCCGCCTCCATCCTCCCGTGATCTTTGCCCCGTGGCGGAGGCGCGCCGGCACGTTCCGCGTCTCACCACGAGCTGCAAGATCACGAGAAGGGGTCGCAGCGCCGGTCTTCGAGGTCATGCGACGACCGCTGCCGGAAGTGGAGCACCGAAACGTACGGTGTGGTGAGCGAGGCCGAGGAGCGCCAGCCGGTGCGTGGCGATCAGAGCGGTGCGGCCAAGAACCAGCGCCCGGATGGTCTCGACGAGTTCGAGTTCGGTGTGCACATCGAGGTGAGCGGTCGGCTCGTCGAGCAGCAACAGCCCGATGTCCAGCAGTTCGCAGCGCAGCACGGCGCGGGCCAGGGCGACCCGCTGCCGCTGGCCCAGCGACAGCCCGGCACCGCTCTCGCCCAGGGGCGCGTCGAGGGCCGTGAACCCGGTGACGCCGGTCGCCTCGGCGGCTCTCCTCACCGCAGAGGCCGGAGAGCCCGGCACCGCGAGCGCGATGTTGTCAGCGACCGTCCCGGCGAAGAGGAAGGGGTTCTGCGGCACCCAGGCGATCCCCTGCCGCCAGGCGTCTCCGGGCGTTCCGAGCGGGGTGGTGCCGAGAAGAATGCGGCCGGAGGCCGGGGTGACGAAGCCGAGCAGGGCCGCCAACAGACTCGACTTGCCGATGCCCGACTGCCCGACGAGCACCGTGACCAGACCGGTCTCCAAGGTCAGCGAGACCGGCCCGATCGGCGGCCGCCCATCGTAAGCGATCACGAGATCCTCAACCAGGATTCGTTGATCAAGTGCGAACGCACCACCCGAAGCCGGAGGGCTGGTTCCTTCGCCGTTGGCCGACAGCTCGCCGTTGGCCGACAGGTCGCCCTTGTCCAACAAAGAGAAGATCTGGTCTGCCGCGGCGACACCCTCCTGACTGGCGTGGAAGTGGGCGCCCGTCTGACGCAGTGGGAGATAGGCCTCCGGCGCGAGGATGAGGACGAACAACGCGGTCTCGAAGGTCAGCGAGCCGGAGACCAGCCGGAGCCCAACCGAGACCGCGACCAGGGCCACCGACAGCGTGGCCGCGAGTTCCAGCACCAACGCGGAGCAGAACGCCACTCGGAGCGCGCCCATTGACGCCTTGCGGTGCTGGTCGGTCACGTTCGCGATCTGCCGGGCTTGGGCCTGCGCCCGGCCGAAGACCTTCAGTGTCGGCAGACCGGCGACGACGTCGACGAAGTGCCCGGCGAGCAACTCGAGGGTGCGCCATTGCCGCTTCGTCCGGGCGGCCGCGTACGACCCGATCAGCACGCCGAACACCGGGATCAGCGGCAGGGTCACCAGCACGATCAGCGCCACGGTGAGATCCGCGGTGAGCAGGGCGGCGACGACGGCCGGCGGGATGATGGCGGCCAGGATCAGTTGGGGGAGATAGCGGGCGAAGTACGGGTCCAGGGCGTCGATGCCCCGGGTCGCCAGGGCCGCCAGCTCTCCCGAGCGGAGGTCGTGGGGAACCACGGTCCGCCGGATCGCCACGGCGTGGGCCAGCAGCCGGGCACGCAGCTCGGACTTGACCGCGGCGGAGGCCTGGGTGGCGGCGGCCTCCTGACCCCAGGCGAGCAGCGCCCGTACGGTCACGACGCCTGCCAACGCGACCGCCGATACGAGTGACATCGTCTGAGCCGCGATGGCATGGGCGAGCAGCCAGGCCTGCGCGATCACGCAGCCGGCGGCGAGCACGCCCAAGACGACACAGACGGCTAGGTACGGCGCGGTGGCCCGGGCTTGCCGGACCAGCCGCATGCCTGAAGAAGGGGTCATGACGGCCTCAGGTCGTGTGGGCTGGAACGCGAGCGGGAATGTGCTCGACGCCGATGCGTTTGCGGAAGACCCAGTACGTCCAGGCCTGGTAGGCCAGCACCAGCGGCAGGAAGATGGCGGCGGCCCAGGTCATGACCCCCAGCGCCTTGGGTGTGGACGCCGCGTTCCGCACGGTCAGGCTGTAGGAGTCGTTGAGAGTGGACGGCAGCACGTTCGGGTAGAGGGCGACGAACAGCGCGGTCACGCCCAGCACGATGGTCGCTCCGGAGAGCGCGAACGCCCAACCTTCGCGGCCCACCCGGTTGGCGCCCAGCGCGGCGCCGAAGCAGCCCACGGCGAGCACCGCGAGGACGATCATCGCGACCAGCCCGAGACCCCTTCCCGCGTGTTCGGCCAAGATGCCAAGGAAGATCACGGTCAGGACGGCGACCACCGGGCCCATGCGGGCGGCCAGTCTGTTGGCGCGAACGCGGAGGTCACCGGTGGTCTTCAGCGCGAGGAACACCGAGCCGTGCACGAGGAACAGGCCCAGCGTGACAAGCCCGCCGAGCAGGGCGTACGGATTGAGCAGGTCGAACAACGAACCGACGTAGAGGTGGCGGGCGTCGAGTTTCATCCCGCGCACGATGTTGGCGAACACCAAGCCCCACAGGACGGCCGGGATCAGCGAGCCCCAGAAGATGGCGAGATCCCACCGCTGCCGCCACTGGTCGGTGTCGCCCGTGCCGCGATACTCGAACGCCACCCCTCGTACGATCAGCGCCAGCAGGATCAGCAGCAGCGGCAGATAGAAGCCGCTGAACAACGAGGCGTACCACTCCGGGAACGCGGCGAACGTCGCGCCGGCCGCAGTGATCAGCCAGACCTCGTTGCCGTCCCAGACCGGGCCGATCGTGTTGATCAGCACCCGGCGCTCGGTGTCGCTCTTCGCGAGCACCCGGGTCAGGATGCCGACGCCGAAGTCGAATCCCTCCAGGAAGAAGTAGCCGACCCACAACACGGCGATCGCCACGAACCACAGGTTGTACAGATGCATCAGGCCCCCGTCAGTAAGCGAAAGCGAGTGGCTGGTCGTCGCCGGACGGGCCGGGACCGGGGGCCTCGGGCGGACTGGACCTGGCGTATCTGAGCATCAGCCCGAGCTCGATGAGCGCGAGCAATCCGTACAGGACCGTGAACACCACCAGCGACGTGAGTACGGTGCCGTGGCCGACCGACGGTGAGACTCCGTTGACCGTTTTGAGCTGGCTGAAGACCAGCCAGGGCTGTCGGCCCATCTCGGTGAAGATCCAGCCGGTCGAGGTGGCGAGGAACGGAAGAATGATGGCCAGCACCGCGGTCCGCCAGATCCACGGGTGGGACGGCAACCGGCCGCGCCGGGTCAGCCACAGTCCGGCCAGCGCGATGATGCCGATGAGCAGGCCCGCGCCGACCATGAGGCGGAAGCCCCAGTAGGTGATGGGGATGTACGGCCGGTAGTTCCCCGGCCCGAAGGCGGTCTGATACTCCCGCTGAAGATCGTTGATGCCCTGGACCTTGCCGTTGAAGCTCGCCGTGGCCAGGAACGACAGCAGTCGGGGGACCTCCAACGAGTAGATCGGCTTCGTCCCGTCCAGGGTGCCGATCGTGAAGAGCGAGAAGGACGCGGGCTGTTGCGTCTCGTACAACGCCTCGGCGGCGGCCATCTTCATCGGCTGGGTCTCGGTCATGACCTTGCCGAGGGTGTCCCCGGAGATGAAGAACCCAACGGTGCCGATCAGCGCCGTGACCAGACCTAGTCGAAGCGATGGGCGGAACACCTCGATGGCCTTCGAGCGGGACAGATGCCAGGCGGAGACCCCGATCATCAGCATCCCGCCCGTCGCCCAGCAGGCGAAGATGGTGTGCGGAAACGTCATCATCAGGACCTTGTTGGTCAGCACGGCCGGGAAGTCGGTCAGCTCGGCCCGGTTGGCGGCCCTGTTGAAGGTGAAGCCGACGGGCCACTGCATGAACGAATTGGCGGCCAGGATGAAGTAGGCCGACACCATCGAGCCGACGGCCACAGCCCATATGCAGGCAAGGTGGATCGGGCGGGACAGTTTGTCCCAACCGAAGATCCACAGCCCGATGAAGGTGGACTCCAGGAAGAACGCGACCAGCGCCTCGAGGGCCAGCGGCGCCCCGAAGATGTCACCCACGAACCGCGAATAATCGCTCCAGTTCATACCGAACTGGAATTCCTGCACAATGCCGGTCACAACCCCCATGGCCAGGTTGATGAGGAGTAGCTTTCCCCAGAATTTGGTGGCTCGCAGATAGTGGGTCTTGTTCGTCCGGAACCATGCGGTCTGCAGGATCGCGACCAACAGCGACAGCCCGATCGTGACCGGCACGAACAGGAAGTGATAAAGAGTCGTGATGCCGAACTGAAGGCGCGCGAGAAGTAACGCGTCCACGGTCGCCTCCCCCCGAAAGCAACGATGTTTCCAAGATCCCCCGGCGGCTTTACCGGAAACACGCGCTGTCAGCGACCGTAGACCCGTGTTATGCCGGGCCGCCGCTGATCTACCGGCATATGTCCGAAGCGTGGTCATGATCTTGCCTGCCGACCAGGAAGAACGCGGCATGCCGGTAACCTGCCGTACATGGAATCCGCCGCCTCCTGGTCAGCTCCCACCGCCGAGGGCCCTGTCGACGCCACCGTCGCGCTGCCCGGCTCCAAGTCGATGACCAATCGGGCCCTGATCCTGGCCGCGCTGGCCACGGGCCCCACCGTGATCAAGCGCCCACTGCGCAGCCGCGACACCCTGCTGATGGCCGAGGCGCTCCGTACGCTCGGTACACCGGTCAGCGAGGGCGGTGAGGACTGGCACGTCCTGCCCGGCGATCTCCACGGCCCGGCCCGGGTCGATGTCGGCCTCGCGGGCACGGTCATGCGGTTCCTCCCGCCGGTGGCGGCGCTGGCCGACGGCGAGGTCTCGTTCGACGGTGATCCGCGTGCCCGGGAACGCCCGATGCGGCCACTGCTCACCGCTCTGCGCGCCCTGGGCGTGGAGATCGATGACGGCGGCCGCGGCGGTCTGCCCTTCACTGTGCGGGCCCGTGGCGCGGTGACGGGAGGAATGGTCACGATCGACGCGTCCGGGTCGTCCCAGCTGCTGTCGGGCCTGCTGCTGGCCGCCCCGCGCTTCGACAAGGGCATCGAGGTCCGGCACGAGGGATCGAAGGTCCCCTCGGCCCCGCACATCGCGATGACCGTCGGGATGCTGCGCGCGGCCGGCGCCACGGTCGAGGCCGGTGACAACACCTGGCGGGTGGCGCCTGGGCGGATCAAGGGCGGCGAGTCGCCCATCGAACCCGACCTGTCCAACGCCGCGCCGTTCGTGGCCGCCGCGCTGGTGACGGGTGGCCGGGTGACCGTGCGCGACTGGCCGGCCGAGACGACGCAGCCCGGCGACGGACTGCGCGAGCTGGTGCCCGCGCTCGGCGGTACGGTCTCGTACGATCACAACGGGTTCACCGTCCAGGGGGGTGGCGTCATCCACGGCATCGACGTCGACCTGGGCGACGTCAACGAGCTCACCTGTGTCATCGCCGCGCTCGCCGCCATCGCCGACGGCCCGTCGCGGCTGACCGGGATCGCCCATATGCGCGGCCATGAGACCGACCGGCTGGCCGCGCTGGTCGCGGAGATCAACGCGCTCGGCGGGGATGCCCGTGAGCTCGAGGACGGGCTGGAGATCCGGCCGCGCCCGCTGCGTGGCGGGGTGTTCCACACCTACCACGACCACCGGATGGTGATGGCCGGGGCGACCCTGGGCCTTGCCGTTCCGGGGATCGAGGTGGAGAACGTGGCCACGGTGGGCAAGACCATGCCAGAGTTCACCGAACTGTGGACCGGCATGCTGGCCGGCGCGTAAGGGGACGGGTCGTGGCGAAGGCTCGTGATTGGAAGCGCCTTGATGAAGACGACGTCCGGGTGCGGCCCGGGCGCCGTGGTTCACGGCCGCGTACGCGTAATCGGCCTGCGCACGAGGGCGCCATCGCCGGCTTCGTGACCGCCGTCGACCGGGGGCGTTACCGCTGCCTGGTGGACGGGGTGATGGTCACCGCGATGCGCGCCCGCGAGCTGGGCCGCAAGGGGGTGGTGGTCGGCGACCGGGTCGCGCTCGTGGGCGACGTCTCCGGGGAGCCCGACGCCCTTGCCAGGGTCGTACGGGTGGAACCGCGCACCTCCACCCTTCGCCGTACCGCCGACGACACCGATCCGGTCGAGCGGATCCTCGTCTCCAACGCCGACCAGCTGGTGATCGTGACGGCGCTGGCCGACCCGGAGCCGCGGCCCCGGATGATCGACCGTTGCCTGGTCGCCGCATACGACGCCGGTCTCGAGCCGCTGCTCTGCCTGACCAAGGCCGACCTGGCCTCACCGGACGACCTGCTGGCGGCGTACGCCCCGATGGGCGTCCCCTACGTCGTCACCGAGCGCGGCGGTGCGCTGGACGGCCTGCGGGAGCGGCTCACCGGCACGATGAGTGTGCTCGTCGGCCACTCAGGGGTGGGCAAGTCCACGCTGGTCAACGTGCTCGTCCCGGACGCGGGACGGGCGGTCAGCCATGTCAACGCGGTGACCGGGCGGGGCCGGCACACCTCCTCCTCGGCGATCGCGCTGGCGCTGCCGGACGGCGGCTGGATCATCGACACTCCGGGGGTGCGCAGCTTCGGGCTGGCGCACGTGGACCCTGCGGACCTGGTCGGATACTTCCCCGACCTGGCCGAGGGCGCGGCCGAATGCCCGCGCGGCTGCACTCATCTGCAGCCCGACTGCGCGCTCGACGCCTGGGTCGCGGCCGGCCACGCCGACGACGCCCGGCTCGACTCCCTGCGCCGTCTGCTCACGGCCCGCGAGGAGTCCGACGATGCCTGATCAGGTGCGGCTCACGGTCTGACAGTCCGTGCCGGGGTCCTCGTTCAGGTCGTACGGGTCGACAGGTGCGCCGGTGCGCGCTGTCAGGTCCGGCTGCGAGTCCTCGTAGAACGGGTGTACGTAGTGGTCCTCGACATCGCATCGGGCATTGGCGTTGGAAGATCCCCAACGGTAGATCCAGGTCCACTCACCACGCTCGTCCCGGGAGTGGAACACCTCTCCCCTGAGGTGGGCGATGACCCGGACCGAGGTGTCAGGCCGGCCTGGCCGGTGCACCGGGTAGACGAAGATGTAGTTCACCTTCGCCAGTGCGCCGCGGCGTCCCTGCCGGGTCGCCTCGGAGAGCGTCGTTTCGCCGTGCACCTTGATGACCGATCCGGTGAGCTCAGAGGACTTCGGCGCGAAGCTCATCAGCCAGGACCGCAGGTTCTTCTCCGGGTCCCGGCTCTGGAGGCCGCGGGTGAAGACCTTGCCCTGGTCCGGGTCGAGCTGCCCGGCGAACGCGTCCGTGCCACCGTTGAACAAGGTCTTGGGATTCAGGTGTGAGGCCATCAGCAGCGCACGGGTCTTCGAGAACAGGAGCTGGACGTCCTTCTTGGAGAAGCCCGCCGTCGCCTTGGCTGCGGGGAAGGTGATGCCCGCCGCGCCATTGGCGTACGACACGGCGGGCGAGCCCGTGAACGGGTCACCGGATTGAGGCAGGTGGTCACTGGGCGCGGTGGAGAGGTCGGGAACGGGCGTCAGGGTCACCGGAATGGTGTCGGGCGAGTGCCCCGGCCTCAGGTCCAACGGGTCCGTCTGGGCCAGCACCGCGGCCAGTGCCACCAGCCCCACGACGAGGAGGACGGTGATGGTCCGCGCGCCGGGCCTGCGACTTCTGCGCACCTGCGGGGCCCGCCACTGCTTGATCATCGCCTTGCGCCGGCGCCGCTCCGCGAGCCTGCGGGTGAACAGATTGCCCTTCCGTTCCTTCGCCGACGGCTCTTTGACGCTGGCCGCGGCCACGAAGGCCTCATCGAAAACGAGGTCCTCCGGCGGCTCGTCCGACGCACTCATACAATCCCACCCATTTCCGCCTATTCATTACCGAATCGGGACAACATAGGGGAAGATCGTGAACGTCGCTCGCGTCAGGCACGAGTTCGGATAGTTGGCAGAGCTCTGTTATTCGATCGATGTATGTGCTTAGACAATACATAGAACGTCGTAGCGCTAGAATCAGGCGCATGAGGATGGACCCGGAGGATCGCGTCGGTCACCACGTCAAGCGCGTGGAGCAGGAGCTGATGGCCATCAAGAACGCGGCGGTCAAGCCGTCCGGGCTGACCGTTCCGCAATACGCAGCGCTGTTCTACCTCGCTGACAACCCCGGGATGTCGGCCGCGGCGCTGGCCCGTGCCTGCCTGGTCACCCCGCAATCCATGGCCACGGTCCTCACCAACCTGGAGGCCAAGGGCCTGGTGGAGCGCAGCCAGCATCCCTGGCACAAGAACGTGCTGGAGGCCCGGCTGACCGAGGCGGGGGCGACGGCACTGGAGATCGCAGACCGAGCGGCCACCACCATCGAGCGGCGGATGTCCGCCGCCTTCAGCGACGACGAGCGGGCCCAGCTCATCGCCCTGCTGCACCGGGTCTCAGAGAACCTGCACAGCCAGGCCGCCGAGATCGAGGGCGGCAACGGCAACAAGGCGCTCTCTCCCTTCCACAACTGAACGACCGACAGTGATGATGCAGGTGCGGAACATCGACACCTGGTCGCCGGCGAGCTGGAGCATCACAGCGCCCGGCGCTGAGCCAGCCGCTCGTCGTAGCGCCGCTCGGCCTCGCTGGGGGAGACGCCGATCGTCAGCAACAGGACCGCCGTGACCATGCTGACGCCGAGGATGAGCGGCACCAGCAGATCCATTGCACCAGCGCCCGCGGGCATCCCCGGGTTCGCCTCGGTGTGCACCTCCATCGCCGCCATGCCCGTGTAGTGCATGATCGCCACGCCGCAGCCGGTGATCAGGCCGCCCAACAACAGCGGTCCGAAGCGCGGCCCCTGAACCCGACGATGAATAGGCCGGCGCCCACGACCACGACGGCGATGAGCGCGCTGGCAATGGTCAGTGGGATGTCATAACGGATGCTATGTCCGGTTTGGCCTGGTTTAGTCGGCAATAAGTTCGTCTAGGAGAATCATGGCCTGCGTTTCCGCGTCATTCAGCACCTTGATGTGAGACTGAGCCAATTCTTCGACGCACTCGGTCATCTCTGCCGTGACCTCACTGAACGCCGTCTCCTCCGCAGCTCGCAGCGCGGCCCGTACGATGGCTGCCCGCGAGCCCAGCGTGGCCCACTCCAGTTCGAGCCGGGCGACCGTGCCGTTGTAGGAGTCCGCCGTTCCGGCCGCCGCCTCGCGCAACGGCTCGGGCAGTTCCAGGCGCCCGTCGCGCAGTTCCCGCACCTTGGCCGCCAGCCCGGAGATCCGGCCGGCCAGGCCGAGCCCCTCATGGGCGAGCGGCAGCACATCATGGATCAGGCCCGTCACCGCTACGGCCAGTTGCTCGACGCGGGCCAGCAGGGTCTGGGTGGCCACCTCGAGAGCAACCGCGGTCCGCTCGCCGACCTCCTCGGCGATGGCGCGCTCCTGCTTTCTGAGAGCCGGGACCACATCGGTGGCCAGCCGCTGCCGCAACGTGTCTTCCGGCTCGCCTGCGGCCCGCTCCTGCCACGCAGCCCAGACCCGGTCCAACCGCTGCTCCCCGGACGCGACGATCTCCCGGGTGACCTCGCCGAATGCTTCGTCCGCGCGGTTCTTGAGCCGCTCCGCCCGGTCGTACAGCGCTTCGCGCTTGAACGGCTCGTTCAGCTCGTTGAGCAGGACCTGCAGCCGCCGCGATACGTCGATGGAGTGTTCGGCGAGAGGTACGAGGCGGTCCGCGAGCTCATCGAGCGTGGTCGCGCGACGGGGATCGGTCAGTTCCGCCACCCAGGCCGGCAGGTCTTGAGACATGGGCCCATGCTCCCACCCTGCGGGTGTCTAGAAGCCCGCAACACCACGACCGGTCGGAGAGTGTACGCCCTGGCGCGCTGGTTCACCGCAGGCCCGGCATACGACGACCGGATCAAGCACCTCACCACAGGAATGCCGGAACCGCACCGGAGGGTCGCCGTCCGCGAGGTGCCGGTCACCCCACTTGAGCAGCGTGAGCAGCACGTCATTGAGCTCGTTCCCCGCCGGAGTGAGGTGGTACTCGTAGCGGACCGGCCGGTCGCTGTACGGGCGGCGCTCGATGACACCGCCCTGCTCGAGCTTGCGCAGCCGGGTGGTCAGAATGTCCCGGGAGGCTCCGGTGTTGGAGGCGATCTGGTCGAACCGGCGTACACCGTGGGACAGCTCGCGGATCGCCAGCAGGGACCAGCGCTCACCGACCAGCTCAAGCGTCATGGCGATCGAGCACTCGCGCGGATTCGCGTTCCTAGGCATGCACTCAGGCTACGACACCGGGTTGTGTTTTCCAACTAAATGCTCGTAGGCACTGGCCCCGGGCATCTTCCCTCGACTCACCGCTCCGGTCGCCTAGAGGAGCTCGAGGATGGTGGCGTTGGCGAGGCCGCCGGCCTCGCACATGGTCTGCAGGCCCAGCCGGGCACCACGGTCCTCCATGGCGTGCAGGAGGGTGGTCATGATGCGGGCGCCGCTGCCTCCGAGCGGATGGCCGATCGCGATCGCTCCGCCCCGTACATTGACCCTGTCCAGAGGAGCGCCGGTCTCGCGCTGCCAGGCCAGGACGACCGATGCGAACGCCTCGTTGACCTCGAAGAGGTCGATGTCCTCGAGCCGCAGTCCAGACCGCGCCAGCACCTTGGCGGTCGCGGGCACGATCGCGGTGAGCATGAGCAGCGGATCATCGCCGACCACCGCGAACGAACGGAAGCGGGCGCGTGGCCGCAACCCGAGGCGGGCGGCCACCCCGGCCTCCATGATCAGCACTGCGGCCGCGCCATCGTTGATCGGAGAGCTGTTGCCGGCCGTCACATGCCAGCCGATCTCGGGGAACCGCGCCTCGAGGGCCGGGTCGTAGAAGGCGGGCTTGAGCCCGGCGAGCGCCTCCAGTGAGGTTCCAGGCCGTACGGTCTCGTCACGTGACAGCCAGGCCAGCTCACGGGAGAACTCGCCGTGGTCCCAGGCAGCGGCCGCGCGCCGGTGCGATTCGAGGGCGAAGGCGTCCTGCTCCTCCCTGGTGATCTTCCACTGGGCGGCGATGAGCTCGGCGCTGATCCCCTGCCCGACCAGCCCCTCCGGATAGCGCGAGGCCAGCGGAGCGTACGGATTCGAACCGGGCAGCACCGAAGCGCCCATCGGCACCCGCGACATCGACTCCACGCCACAGGCGATCGCGATGTCGTAGGCCCCGCTGAGCACACCCTGCGCGGCGATGTGCGCCGCCTGCTGGGAGGAACCGCACTGCCGGTCCACGGTCATGGCGGGCACGCTCTCCGGGAAGCCCGCGGCGAGCACCGCCGTCCGGGTGAGGTTGGCCGCCTGGTCCCCCACTTGGGTGACGCACCCGCCGACGACGTCGTCCACGAGCGCCGGGTCCAGGCCGGTGCGCTCAATGAGCGCCTGGAGTGTACGGGCGAGCAGGTCCACTGGATGCTCCGCGGCCAGCGCACCATTCGCCTTGCCCTTACCGATCGGTGTGCGTACCGCCTCGATGATCACCGCGTCTCGCATGACCTCTCCTCAAAGGTTGGAAACCCCAACCCACTATCTCATTAGAAGGTTGGAAAACACAACCAACTGCGCCCAAGATCACGACTGGGTAGGAGTCCATCGGGTCAGATGGCCAGGCGGAGGCCGAGTTCGTCGAGGCGGGTCAGCATGTCCAAGGGGTCTCGGTAGACGCGGAAGGCGCCGGCACGTTCCAGCTCCTCCCTGCCATAGCCGCCGGACATCATCCCAATGCCGAGCGAGCCTGCCCGCCGCGCGGCCAGCAGATCCCACACACTGTCACCGACCACCATCGTGTGCCGAGGATCGATGTTCAGCCGCGCCGCCGCGGCGAGGAACAGGTCCGGGTTGGGCTTGGCGTGCTTCACCTGGTCACGAGTGATCATCGGAGTGTTCTCAGGCAGGCCGAGCAGCCCCAGGGCCGAGCGAGCGGTCTCCGCGCGGCCGCTGGTCGCGATCGCCCAGGGAACGCCCTCATCGGTGAGGAGGGCCAGCAGGTCCCCCGCTCCCGGCAGTGGGCGCACGGTGCCGAGCTGAGCGAGATAGGCCTTGGCATGGATCTTCTGCAGTTCCTCGATCTCGTCCCCGGTCAGCGAAACACCCGTCTCCCGCAGCAACGCCGAGACGAACAGCCCGCCGCTCATCCCGATCCGGCGGTGAATCCGCCATACCGAAAGGTCGATGCCCACGCTGGAGAGGGCGGATCGCCAGGCGATGACATGTTGATAGACACTGTCGATCAACGTACCGTCAAGATCGAAAAGGAGGGCCGGGGTCGGCAGCTCCGGATATGTCGAGTCGTCCATCCTCACAGTCTGTCTCTGCGGGCCGTGATCGCGGTAGCGTGGCACGTCGTGGCGGGCTACTCCGATGATCTGCGTCTCGCGCATGTGCTGGCGGACGCGGCCGACGACATCACGAGCCGGCGGTTCCGTGCTCTCGACCTGCGGATCGAGACCAAACCGGACCTGACCCCGGTGAGCGATGCCGACCGTATGGTCGAGGATCAGATCCGCGGCACCCTCAAACGCGCACGTCCACGCGATGCCGTGCTGGGCGAGGAATACGGCAAGACCGGTTACGGTGCCCGTTGCTGGGTGATCGATCCGATCGACGCCACCAAGAACTTCGTGCGGGGCGTGCCCGTGTGGGCCACCCTCATCGCGCTGATGGACGAGGACCGGGTCGTCGTCGGCCTCGTCTCGGCCCCCGCCCTCGGCCGGCGCTGGTGGGCGGCGCGCGACGGCGGCGCCTGGACCGGCCGGAGCCTGGCCAAGGCCAGCCGACTGCAGGTCTCCTCGGTAACGGAACTGTCCGACGCCTCTCTGTCGTTCTCCAGCCTCGGTGGCTGGGAGGACCAGGGCAGGCTGGGCAACTTCATGAACCTCACCCGGTCGGTGTGGCGCACTCGTGCCTTCGGCGACTTCTGGTCGCACATGATGGTCGCCGAGGGCGCCGTCGACATCTCCACCGAGCCCGAGGTCAGCCTCTGGGACCTGGCAGCCCTGCAGGTCATCGTGGAGGAGGCCGGCGGGATCTTCACCGACCTGTCCGGAGTGCCCAGCCCGGACGGTGGCAGCGTCATCTGCACCAATGCCCACCTGCACAGCGAGGTGCTGCGCACCCTCGGCGGCGGCCCGCTCACCCTGCGAGTCTGAGTCCTCGCGACGAAGACATCGCTGGATTCGCGATATATCGTGGAACCACCATCGGGGCGCAGCCGTTCCCTGGGTAGCAGCTCTTGCGGAAGGTGGGCGACATGTCGTCGCGTACGAAGATCGTCATTGGTGGGGTGGCCATCGGGCTGCTCGCCTACCTGATCCTGCCCTGGTGGATCTCGGCTTTGATCATCCTGGGCGCCATCGGACTACCCGTCGCCAGCTACCTCATGCTCGACCCTTCGCAGCGCAAGCGGGTCAGGGCACAGGGGCGCAAGCGGCTCGGCAGCTGAGCCGAGCCGACAGACCGTAGCGAAAGCATCTCGGGCTCGAGGCCTTGGATGCTTTCAATGCGAGTTATCGTCCTTGCGTGACCGAACCTCGGATCGGAGTCGTGGGCGCCGGCATCCTCGGCCTGGCGGTGGCCCGCCGCCTCACTCAGCTCGGGGCACAGGTGACCGTCCTGGACAAGGAGGACCGGGTCGCCGCCCATCAGACCGGCCACAACAGCGGAGTGGCGCACGCCGGCCTGTACTACCAGCCGGGCTCGCTGAAGGCCCGGCTGTGCCGCCGTGGCATCGGGCTGCTGGAGAAGTTCTGCGCCGAGCATGAGCTTCCCTACGACGAGTGCGGCAAGCTCGTCGTGGCCCGCACCGAAGCCGAGCTGCGGCCGCTCCGGGAGATCCAGCGCCGGGCCACCGAGAACGGCGTACCTGATCTGCGCTGGCTGTCGGCCGCCGAACTGCGTGAGATCGAGCCGCATGCCACCGGGGTGGCCGCGCTGCACTCTCCGCGCACCGCGATCGTCGATTTCCCGGCCGTGACCCAGGCCCTGGCCGCCGAGGTGGTGGCCGCGGGCGGTTCGGTGCGGCTGGGTTTCGAGGTCGTACGGATCGTACGGGCCGGTTCCGAGGTCGTCGTCGCGTCCTCCCAGGAGGCACTGACCTTCGACCTGCTGGTGGTCTGTGCTGGATTGCAGTCCGACCGGGTGGCCCGGCTGGCCGGGGACACCGACGGTCCGGCGATCGTGCCGTTCCGCGGCGAGTACTACCGCCTCGTGCCCTCCCGTACTTCCCTCGTCCGGGGGCTGATCTATCCGGTTCCGGACCCGCGCTACCCCTTCCTCGGGGTGCACTTCACCCGCCGGGTGGACGGCGGCGTGGACATCGGCCCCAACGCGGTGCTGGCACTGGCCCGCGAGGGTTACCGGCGTCGCGACCTCCACCCGCGCGACCTCTGGGAGACGCTGAGCTGGCCCGGCTTTCGGCCGCTGGCGCGGCAGCACTGGCGGACCGGTCTGAAGGAGATGTACGGCTCGGTCTCGAAGCACGCCTTCGTCGCGGCGGCCCGGTCGTTCGTGCCCGAGCTGACGGTGGCCGACGTGGTGCCCGCTCCCGCGGGCGTGCGAGCCCAGGCCGTCGACCGGGACGGCTCTCTGGTGGACGACTTCCGCATCGGCCGGGTCGGCCCGATCGTGACCGTCCGCAACGCCCCCTCCCCCGCCGCGACCTCCTCGCTGGCCATCGCCGAATACATCGCCGACCAGGTCCTCACCAACTGAGATTCGATCACCCGCCGTGATCTTTGCGTCGCGCCGGAGGCGGTCAGAAGACTGTACCCGTCGACCCAAACTGCACGATCACGGCGGGGAGTGGGGTTTCAGGGGACGCGGGGCCATAGCTCGCGCTCGGCGGCGTGGGGGTCGAGGACGATCTCGTCGGCGGTGCCGTCGAAGACCTTGACGGGACGGGTCTCCGGGTCGAAGCGGGTCCAACCGGGATCTCCATGGGTGGCGAAGTCGATCCAGGCGCGGTGCATCGCGGTGGCGAGGTCCTGCGGCGGGTTGGGACCGGCGAGCGCCGACCCTTCGGGCCTGTGGAGGTTGTCGAAGACGAAGCCGATCTCCAGCGCATGGCAGGCGCCCATGTCCCGTTCCGGGGTCCGCCAGGCGAACTCGTACATGTACGTCGGAGCGGCGGCATGGCGCTCGGCGACCCGGTGAGCCGGGACCCGAAACATGCCGTCCGTGATGACCGCGCACAACGCATCGCCGAGCGCGCCACCGGGAATCGTGGCCTGGTAGGCGGCGGCCAGTGCCGGGTCCATGCCCAGGCCGTTGAGGACGGCCACGGCGATGTCGGCGTTGACGACCTTGGCTACTCCGGTCGGCACCAGGAAGAGCCGGAACTCCTCGGAGGTGTAGCCGATCAGCAGATCGACATCGCTGCCCGCTCCGGCGGTGATGGCGTCGACAGGCCGGCGGGTCAGCAGTTCGCCGTCCAGGATCGGCATCATGGCCATACCGCTGGAAGCGGTGGTCCGGCCCCACCGGACAGGGTCGGGGAGCGCCGTGATCTCGGCGGCGACAGCGGCCTGGATCGGGATGATCGTCGCCGGGTCCAGGGTGGCGAACGCCTCGGCGGTCGGCTCGACGCCGAGGCGCCAGGCGAGCTCCTTGGTGACGAGCAGTGCGTCCCCGGGGTCCTGTGCGATCTCTCCTGCCCCACTCTGTGAGATCGCCCGCCTGAACAGGCCTCGCTCCCGAGACAGATCCAGGGAGAGCAGGGTGGTGACGCTCATGGCGCCGGCCGACTCACCGAAGACCGTGACGTTGCCCGGGTCGCCGCCGAACGCCGCGATGTTCTCCTGCACCCACGTCAACGCTGCGATCTGGTCCAGCAGCCCGCGGTTGGACGGCGCCCCGGGGAGGTGGGCGAAGCCCTCCACTCCCAGCCGGTAGTTGATCGTCACGCAGACCACCCCGTCGCGGGCGAAGTTCGCACCGTTGTAGAGCGGCACCGCCCCGGAGCCGTTGCGGAAGGCCCCGCCATGGATCCACACCAGCACCGGCAGCCCGGAGCCCTCCGCCTCCGGCGTCCAGACGTTGAGGTTGAGGCAGTCCCCGCCGGGGATCTGTGGGTCCGGCAGCAGCTCGCTGAACGGCGGCACATAGCCCGGCTTCGGGGCGGTGGGCCCGTACTCCAGGGCGTCGCGGATCCCGTCCCACGGCTGTACTGGCTGGGGCGCGGCGAACCGATGGGCGCCGAACGGCGGCTCGGCATAGGGAATCCCCAGAAAAGCGGCCACGCCGTCCCGCACGCTGCCTCGGACTTTGCCATGGCTGATCCCAACGATCGCTTCCATGCGCACCTCCTGCCAGGAT
This sequence comes from Actinomycetes bacterium, assembly GCA_025964575.1. GTDB lineage: Bacteria > Actinomycetota > Actinomycetes > Streptosporangiales > Streptosporangiaceae > Actinomadura_E. The sequence continues at coordinate 17,787 of JAOPYO010000196.1, read as the reverse complement.
GACTTTTCGGTCTGTTAGCGCCCATTACCGGCGAATCACGGGCTCTTTATCAAATCAGCACATGGACAGTGCCCCGGTCGGACTTCATAACCAGACCCCGGAAACGCCCCCTCAGCGCTGGACCGGGGCGGGACCGAAGCGGGCGAGCACGACCGCCTCGACGACACCGATCAGGGCATAGGCGAGCAGCGATACGACGGTCACCGCCACGACGGCGGCCCACAGGGCGTCGTAGTGGAAGGTGCTGCCGTCCTTGAGCATGGCGTAGCCGAGCCCCTTGCCGGTGGCCAGCCATTCCGCGAGCAGCGCGCCGACCAGCGAACCCGGCGCGGAGATCCGGACCGAGGCGAAGAAGGCGGGCAGCGCGCTCGGCACCATGACCTTGCGCATCGTCGTCCAACCGGAGCCGCCGTAGGCCCGGACCAGGTCGGCGGCCTGCGGTGAGGCCGACCGGAGCCCGAACACGATGTTCACCAGTGCCGGGAAGAACACCACGATCCCGGAGATCACGGTGGTGGCCAGCAGGTCACGGCCGAAGATCAGGGTAAGCACAGGGGTCATCGCGATGAGCGGTACGGATCGTACGACCATCGCGATGGGCATGAACGAGCGCTCCACCGACCGGGACAGCACGAAGAGCATGGCGACCACCGAGGCCGCGATCAGCCCGGCGATCAGCCCCAGACCCGCGTCCTGCAGGGTCGTCCGCAATCCGTCCAGGAGGTAGCTCCGCTGCTCCGGCACCGTGAGGTAGTGCCATACCGCCTGTGGGTCCTTGGCGACCATCGGATTGATATCCATGACCTTGATGAAGCCGATCCAGGCGGCGATGACGACGACGGCCGACAGGGCGGCCGAGAGCAGGGTGCTGGCGAGGCGCTTCACTGCCGGCCCTCCGATCGTGGTGCCCACGGTGCCGCGAATCGGGCGATGACTCCGATCAGGGCGTAGCCGAGCCCGGCGATCGCGCCCGAGACCAGCGCGACACCCCAGGTGCGGTCGACGTCGAGTTGCTGCTGGGAGACGACCATCGCCAGACCGAGCCCGTGCGAGACCCGTCCGAGGAACTCTCCGATGATCGCCCCGAGGACCGCCGCCGGGGCTGCGATCTTCAATGCGGCGAAGGTGCTGGGCAGCGCCGCCGCGAGCCGTACCCTGCGGAGCTGCTGCCAGCGTCCGCCCCCGTACGCCCTGACCAGGTCCAGGCTGGTGCGGTCCGCGGCCCGCAGCCCTGCAAGCGCACCGATCAGCGTGGTGAAGAAGACCGACAGGGCGGCCAGCGCGACCATAGGGGTGTCGCCGTCGAAGACGACGGTGAGGATCGGGCCGACCGCGATGATGGGCAGGCAGTAGCTCGTCACCGCCAATTGGGTGATCAGCCGTTCGAGCGGCGGGATCAGGATGACGACCACGGCCATCGCGATGGCGAGCGCGTTGCCCCAGAAGTAGCCGCGCAGCGCCTCCCAACCGGTGCCCTTCAGATGCGGCCAGTAGAACGACCAGCCGTCACGGTGGAAACCGGTGAGGACGCCGAGCGGGGTGGGCACGGCCTTGCCGTCGTGGAACACGGTCGCGGCGAGCAGCCACCAGAGCGCGACGACGGCGGCCAGCCCGGCGGCTCCGCCGAGCCCGCCCTTCAGCCGGTTCACGTGGCCACGTCCTCGCCTGGCGGCTCGGAGCCGCGTGAATCGGCATTATCGTGACCGTCGCCGCCGAACAGGATCTCCGAAAGCCGGTCCTGCAGGGCGTGGAACTCCGGCGTGCGGAGCATCTCGGGGGTACGCGGCCGGGGCAGGTCGATCGGCACGATGGCCGCGATCCGGCCCGGACGGGGGGTCATCACCGCGACGGTGTCGGAGAGGAACACCGCCTCGGAGATGGCGTGCGTGACCAGGAGCGTGGTCGTGGCGCGCTCGGTCCAGATCCGCAGCAGTTCCAGATTGAGCCGCTGGCGGGTCATGTCGTCGAGCGCCCCGAAGGGTTCGTCGAGCAGCAGCACCCGCGGCTCGACGACGAGCGACCGGGCGATGGCGACGCGCTGCCGCATGCCCCCGGACAGCTGTGCCGGCCGGGCCTTCTCGAAGCCCTCCAGGCCGACCAGCGTGATGAGGTCCTGGACCTTGGCCCGGTCGGACTTGATCCCGGCCACCTCGAGGGGCAGCCTGATGTTGGCCTCGACCGAGCGCCACGGCAGCAGTGCCGAGTCCTGGAACGCGATGCCGAGGTGGTGGGCGGCCCGGGCCTGCTCTGGTGGCTCGCCGTGCAGCAGGGCCTCGCCCGCCGTGGGCTTCTCCAGACCGGCGAGGATGCGCAGCACGGTGGACTTGCCACAGCCGGACGGGCCGAGCAGCGACAGGAACGCTCCTTCCTGGGTCCGCAGTTCGACGCCGTCCAGTGCGGTGACCGACCTGCGTCCGAGGCGGAAATCCTTGCGCAGCCCGGTCAGGCTGATGCCCGTGCCGGCCTCTCGCAGGGTGGGGTGGGAAGGCATGGCGACCTCAGACAAGAGACGGGTCTTCCTTGTAGATCTCATTGATGATCGAGAGGTCGAACAGCTGCTCGGCGGTGACGTTCACGCTCGCGAACTTGAGCGTCTTGATGTTGGACTCGACCAGGGCCGGTGAGATGGTGAACAGGCCGTTCTTCTTGGTCTCGTCGGTGAGGATGAGCTTGTTCTGGTCCTTGGACTCCAGGGTCTGCTCCTCGGTCTTGAGCCCCAGGCCCTTGCCGTAGGTCTCGGCGGCCAGCTTGGCGCCCAGCGCCGGGTCCGCGACGCTGTCCTTCCAACCCTTGATCTCCGCGCGCAACAGCGACTTGATCTTGGCGCGGTCCTTCTTGAGTGCGTCCTCGGTGACGATGTAGGACTCGCCGACGAGCGGGTAGCCCTGATCTGCCAGCAGGAACGTCTCCACCTGGAAGCCTTTGAGACGCAGGTCGTTGGGCTCGTTGGTGATGTAGCTCATCCAACCGTCGACGGTGCCGGTGGTCAGCGGCAGCGGGTCGAACTGCACCGGGACCTTGGTGACGCTCTTCGGGTCGATGTTGTTGGCCTTGAGGAACGCCTCCCAGATGGGCTCGTTCGTGGCCTGCACGCCGATCTTCTTGCCGACCATGTCCTTCGCGCTCTTGATGGGGTTCTTGGCCATCGACGTGATCGCGAACGGGTTCTTCTGGTACTGCGTCGCCACGATCTTGATCTTGGCGCCCTGCTGGATGGCCTGGCCCGCCCGGTCCGGGGAGGTCAGCCCGGCGAAGGCCTTGCCGGTCACCACGTCGGTCTCGGCGGGGGTGGCCGTCGGGCCGCCGGTGATGAGATTGACCGAGCCGAAGCCCTCGGCCTTGTAGTAGCCCTTGCTGTCTGCGATATACGAGCCCGCGAACTCGACATTCTTGATCCAGGCGAGCCGGAGGCCGACGTCACCGTGCCCCTTCGCGACACCGCTGCCACCGGTGCTCTTCTTGTCATCGCTGCCGCACGCGGCCAGCATCGGCGCCGCCAGGACCAGCCCGGACGCCTGCAAGCTGCGGATGAGGAGGGTCCGGCGATCTATCAGGGACATACGGCTCCGATCAACGGGTCTCTGCGTTGCCGTGAACGTAGGGAGACCGCGTTGCGGTGGAGTAGCAGAATGTTTTCCTGCGTGTTACGTCCTATACCGGACTGTTCGTTAGTACAGCTAATTCGGGCCCGGTTTGTAGTTTCCTACAATTGCTTTTTTCTCGAATTTGTTCTCGCTGGTAGGGGGACTTCCTGGCGATAACAATTTCTCAGTGATAGCAAAAGGAGGGAAATATTCGCTACGCCGGAAAAGCGAACGTGCGCGTCGGCAGCCACGTCGTCAACACGCTTGATCTCTACCGCGCCCGGCGCTTCAGCCTGCCACGGTCGGTGGCGGTGAGGGGCCGATAGCCACCGGTCGCCTCCCGGTAGAACGCGGCGCCGGCCGGAATCCCCTCCTCCCGGAGCGGTGCCGTGCGGGGCCGATGGCAGTCGGTCACCGGGATCTCGTCCACGATCCGGATCAGCGCGGGCCGCATCGGCGGCGGCACCGCCAGGAACGCCTCGGTGAGGTCCACGGCCCGCAGCCGGCTGCCGGGCCGCAGGGTCACGGCCGCCGCGGCGAGCTCGACACCGTTGACGGGGACACCGTAGGCGACCGCGAGATCGACGGCGGTCAGGTCGCCGAGCGCGGTACGGATCGGACCGGGCGGCACGATGCCCTCGGCCGTCCTGATCAACTCGGCCGCCTGGCCGAGCAGCCAGAAATCTCCCTCCGCGTCCCGCCGGAAGAGGTCACCCGTGACGACCCAGGCGTCCGCGGGCGCGAACACGCCACGAAGCGGGCGAGCCGGCCCGGTAACCGGAGTACGGACCTTCGCGAGCAGCATCCCCACCTCGTCGGGTCCGCACTCGATGGCGAACCCATTCTCGCCCTCGGCCAGCCGGCCGTGCTCCAGGTCGTAGACGGCGAGCCGGACTTCGGCGCTTCCGGGCAGCGGCCGGCCCAGGGACCCGGGCTTCTTCCCACTCAGATTCACCAGGATCGCCTCGCCCTGAGTTGAAGCGTAGAACTCCAGCACCCGTGCGGGGGCGAAACGCTGCTCGACCCGCCGCCACAGGCCGCGCGGCATCCCGGAGCCGATGAACAGCCGTACGGAATGGTGCCGCTCGCCGGGATCGGGCGGCGCGTTGACGAGGGCGGCCGTCATGGTCCAGGTATAGGAGACGACCGTCGCCCCGTAACGACGGACTTCGTCCCAGAAGGTGGCCGGATCGTACGCGGTGGCAAGCGCGACCCGGGCACCGCCGGCGACCGCCCCGCCGATGGTCATGAGCAGCGCGGACGGGTGGTTCAGCGGAGTAAAGCTGTAGACGGTGTCGGCCGGTGACAGTGCTGCCGACGAGGCGGTGCCGAACGCCGACAGCGCCCACCGGCGATTGGTGATCCGGCCCGCGCGGGTCTGCTCGCCCTCCCCGGTGAACAGAATGAAGGCGAGGTCGCTCGCCCGTCCCGGATTGGGCCGGTACCAGCCGGGGAGCTCGACCTCGTCGGGGTCGATTCGTTCCATGTCGATCAGGGGAAGGCCGAGGTCGCGTTCCGCCGCGCCGCCGCCGAGCAGGCAGACCTCTGCCCTGTCGAGCTCCACCGCGCGAGCGGCATGCTCCGGGTCGGCGATGATCCGCTCAACCTGTCCCAGGTGCACCTCCCGGGCGAGGTCGCCGTCCGGACGGAGCAGCACGGCGACCGCGCCCAGCCGGTTGAGCGCGGCGAGGGCCGCCAGGGCGCTGGGCCGGGTGCCCATGAGCACACCGACCTGGTCACCCTGCCGGACACCGATCTCGATCAGGCCGCGGACGACGCTGTCGATCCGGTGCTTGACCGCGGCCTGGGTGTGCGCCCGGCCGTCGAAGAGGAAGAAGACGGCGTCGGGTGCCCGACGCGCCTGCTCATCGAGGAGCAGGCCCAGGGACATGGGGGTGTCCGGCTGGATCCGCTCCAGCCGGGCCAGCCGGGGCAACTGGGCGGAGGCCGCTCCGGTGAGGTGCCGCGCACCGCGTACCGCCCGCGAGGCGGCCACGGCAACGGAGCGCACGGCGTCGACCCCGGCCCCTGCGGCCAGTTGCAGGCCGTAGCCTGTAAGCCCGTGACTCTGGAGGGGCTCCTCGTCCTCATCCCGGATCCGGCTGATGAGTTCCGGCAGCTCCGAGTCGCCGGCCCTCCAGTGCAGCCAGGCGGCCACGGCCGGCCAGGTCCGCCCGGCGGCGAGCGATCCGGCGACCATCCCGAAGTGCCCCGTGGGCAGCACCGCCTCGTACATCTCCGCGCGGGGTGCGGCCCGGCGTATCCCGCGAACGGCGGCGGGCAGCGCTATCTCGTCGACCTCACCCACGAAGGCGAGCACCGGGCAGGCGATGTCGGCCAGCGTGACGAGCCGGTCGCCGATGACGAAGCCACCGGTGAGCATGCGGTTGTGACCGACGAACTGGCGGACGAATTCGGCCAGCGCCGGACCGGGCCAGGCGACCCACCCCTCGCTCTGCATGAAGCGTCGCTGTCGCTCGCGCGGCGCCAGCACCTCGCGGTCGTGCAACTGGCGGATGAAGTCGACCCGGTTGCGCACCGACTTGACCGGGCTGAGCAGCTGAAAACCGGTCCGCGTGACCCAGCCCGGCACCGCCCAGTCGCCGAGAGCCCAGTCGGGGACCAGTTTGGTGGTCTCGCTGGCGATCCAGCCGGGGAGCCCGAAGGGCAGTCCCGCGTGGGTGTCCGCGGGGCTACCGAAGGTCACCACGGACTCGATGCCCTCACCGCGCCGGTAGGCCGCCGCCTGGTAGCAGAACATCCCGCCCTGCGAATAGCCGGCGAGGTGGACGTCCCGGCCGGTGATCTCGCGAACCCGGTCGATGGCATCACTGACCGCCAGCACGTGATCGGTGAGGGTGCGCTCGAGACCTCCGGGCTCGCGCTCGGGAGCGCCGAAGTCGACCACCCAGGCGTCCACCCCCCGCCGGTGCAGCACCCCGATCGCGCTGACCATCGGCGAGATGTCATAGACCTCGGCAGTGATCATCAGTGGCGGGACCAGCAGGATGATCGGACGCTTGACACCGTCATCGGGAAGGTCCTGCCCATCCGGCGGGGACGGGAAGTAGTGCCGCAGCCGATAGACGCGCTGCTCGGCCACCACCTCATAAGGGGAGGTGGCCTCGTCGGTGTCGAGACCACCGAAGCGGGCCACCTCGAGAGCGTTCTGCGCCGTGGCGCCCAACCGGGAAGCCAGGCTGAACAGCGCCTTCGGAATGATGGGCATCGTCGACCTCCGAGACAGACAGTGACATGCTGGCTGCTATCGGCATTGCGGTCAACAACAGACTGCCCCGCGTGGCCTTTCCCGTCGTGAAACCACCTGTAGTCAGGAGATGGGGACGATGGTGGCGCCCTCCATCTTCCCGGACCGCAGCCGCTCCCACATGTAACGGCGGCGGGGCTTGCCGCTGGAAGTGCGCTGGATGAGCCCATGCCCGATGACGATCGTGACGTCGACGTCGTCGCCCAGTCTGCGGCCCAGCACCCGGCGGACCGCGGCCGCCCACGGCGCGTCGCTGGTCTCGGCGAACAGCGCCACCCCCTTGGTCCCGGCCGCAAAATTCGGGCGACTCTGTATGCCACCCTCGCGAGGCGCCGAACAACCGGGCCATGACCTGCCGCTTGTCTCAACAGATCTCACACCGGCGGTACTCATGACGAAAACCGCAGCCGCACCGGCGGCCCGGATTCGCTCGCGTGGCGGTCGGTGACACGCGGACGGCCTTGGCCTGGGTCAGGCCCCGCCGTATCGCAGAACATGTTCCCGGCCCTCGGCCAGGGCGCGTGGACCCGTCAGCCGCCCGAGGTCGTGGCCGACTGCCGATAGCAGGGCGCCTTCAGCTCATAGTCCTGGGCGGTCGGCCCGGCGAAGAAGTCCTTGACCACCTTTGACCCCGTGTACTCCCCCGAGGCCGGACGCTCGATGACCGTCTGCCGGAAAGCGGTGGTGTTCGGCGAACCGGCGAAGTTACCCGCCTCCGCGGGCAGCATCCCCTCGTAGTCGATCGTGGTGAGTCCCTTGAGCGCTTCCAACACGCCCGCCCGGGTGAGACCCTTGTTCGCCGCCGCCTTCTGCAGAAGCGCCTTGAGCGGGTAGGAGAACGCCCAGCCTGACGTGTAGGAGTCGGAAGGATTGATCTGGCCCAAGGCCGCGCGCATGGCGGTGTGCCCCGGCGAGTCGGTGGCGAACGGCTTCCATGGGCTCGACACCAGATACTGCGCCTTGAGCGCCGGTCCGGCCGGGCCGTTGAGGAGTTCCTTGGTCCAGGCCGGGCTGGTCCCGATGTAGTGACCGCGGAAGCCTCGCGCATAGGCCTGCGCGACGATCGTGGCGGCGTCTGCGGGACCCGTGGTCATGATGACGAGATCGGGCTTGCCCTTGATGAGCGCGTTGACCGCGGCGCTCTGCTTGTCCTTGCCCTGCCCGGTCGGCTGGTCGGTGAAGGACAGCTTGTGGGCCCGGGCCGCGATCTTCGCCCCGGCCGCGGCATCGCCGCCATAGTCACCCGGATAGTGCAGGGCCATGACGTTCCTGACCTCGAACGCGTCGACGGCGTAGTCGACGGAGTTCATCGACTCGAAGCAGTAACTGGCACCCGACTCGAGAATATTGTCCTCGAAGCTCCACTGCGAGGACCACGAGACCGGCACGGCGACGGTCTTGCTCGCACGCAGCTCGGGCAGGATGGCGGCGGTCGGCGATGAACCCAACGTCTGCGCGAACGCCAGCACTTTGTCCTTGATCTCGTGGTAACGCTGCTTCTGCGTGGCGACGTCGTACTTGTTATCCCGCAGATAGGTGGTCACGTCGATGTCGTAATGACCGATGCCGCCCTGCTGATTGACCCGGTTCCAGAAGGCCTGCTGAGCCCGGGTGACCGGCACCGCGACCGGCATGAACGGCCCGACGGTCAGGTCCGACAGGCTGCCGAGATAGATGCAGCCGTGCTTGTGGTTCACCGCATGCGGACACGGCTTCTCGGTCACCCCGGGTGCGGCTCCGCTCGGATCGGGGGTGTTCCCCGAGGTGCTCCCGCATCCGGAGAGGCCCAGGACCACCGCCGTGAGGACCGAACCGAACCTACGGGTACGTCGCGTCACGACTGCCTCCTGTGCATTCGTCCGGCGTTCCTGTCAGAGCGCATGGAGTCCATCGATCACTTGCTTGAGCACACTGGTACTGGGGAACTGAGCCACCGGCGCGGGCTGTCGCACGAGGATGAGCTTGTGGTCGACCAGGTCACCGAGCAGCACCCGCACCACGTCGACGGGAAGCTCCAGGTCCGAGGCGACCTCCGCCACCGACAGCGGAGACCGGCAGAGCTTCAAGATCCTGCTGTGCTCCGGACCGCCAGAGAAACGAGCCGGCAGCCGCTCGTCCACGGTCTCGATGACGGCGATCAGATCGAACCCGCCATAGGCATGGCGCGTCCGGCCCCCAGTGAGCGCGTAGGGACGCACGATGGGGCCGTCCTCGTCGGCCCACTCTTGCTCTTCATCCAGCGGTGGCATCGCTGCCCGCCGGATGCGTGCCGTTGAGCGAGGCCACCACCACCGAGGAAGGTTCCTCATCCGGGATACCGGTGACGATCGCCCCGGGGATCAGCACGATGGCAGTGGTCCCTCCGTGCGGTGATCTGCGCAAGGTGACTTTGGCGCCGTGCCGCTGGGCGAGCCTCGCGACCACGAACAGGCCCAGCCGGGCACTGTCGAACAGGTCGAGCTCAGGAGGATGGGCCAGCCGCTCGTTGAGTCCTGCCAGAGTCTCGTCGCTGATGCCCAGCCCGTGATCCTCGATCTCGATCACGAGACCGTGCACGACGGCCTCGCCTCTCACCTCCACTGGAAGCTCCGGCGGGGAGAAGATCGTGGCATTCTCGATCAGCTCGGCCAGCAGATGGATCGTGTCGGCGACGGCGGTCCCGACCAGAGCCACCGGCGGCAGCGGCGCGACTCGTACCCGCGTGTAGTCCTCGATCTCGGCCACCGCGGCGCGCGCCACATCGACGGCCGGCACCGGCTTGCGCCAGGTGCGGCCGGCCGGCCTTCCCGACAGGATGACCAGACCTTCCGCGTGCCTGCGCATACGGGTCGCGAGGTGATCCAGCCGGAAGAGATCCGCCAGCTCGTCCGCGTCATCCACCCGTCGTTCCATGCCGTCGAGGAGGCGCAACAGCCTGTGGAGCAGGACCTGATTGCGCCGGGCGAGGTTCATGAAGACCTCGCTGAGCCCGTTTCTGGCCGCCGCCTCGCTCACGGTCGCGGTGACGATGGCCCGGCGGGCCTGCACGAAGGCGTCATAGATCCGCCGAACCTCGCTGACGGTGAAGTCGAACTCCGGCGCACCGTGATCCGGATCCACCTCTTCGCCGCGCCGGATCCGCTCGGTGATCTCCGGAAGTCGGTCCCGGGTGAACTCGTCCACCGCTCCCGCCATGGTGCGGCTCTCCCCGATCAGCCGTCGACCCAGCCGGAAGGCGATGGCGATCGAGGCGACGATCGCGAGCAATCCGAGACCACCCGCCAGAGAGAGCCGGAAGATCACCCAGGCGGCGTGAGTCTCGGCGCGGTCCGCCGCCCCTTCCCGCGCGGTCGCCTCGAGGTCGATCAGTCTCTCCAGGACCGCCTCTGAGGCCGTGTGCCACGACCCGACGTTCACGGGGAGACCCTTGTCCGTAACGGCGCTGTTTCCCAGAGTGTCCTCCAGCGCGCGCAAGCGGACGAGCTCAGTACCGGCGGTGAACCCTTCGAACCGGGCTCGGTCAGCCGAAGGGAGAGCCCGGACCGACTCTTGGTAGAGGAACCGCTGCGCCCCGACGAACTGGACGAACTGGACATGCTCGGGAGCAGTGAGCCGGCCGGCCGCCATGGCTCCGGTGAGCAGGGCGTCCTCCCTGGAAAGATTCTCCCGAGCACGTTCCAGCGCGAGGAGCGTCCCCGTCTCCCTGGCGACCTGGGGATCGTCCGGAGACACCCCGTCGAAGATCCCTGCCGTGTCATCGATGATCGAGGTGAACTGGGTGAGAGCCTCGGACCGGTCGATGGCCCGTCCATCGACCATCCGGCGGAGGCCATCGAGCTCGACCAGCCGCACGACCAGGGCGTCCATCCTGCGTCTGGTCTCGGGGGTGCTCGCGTTCCGCGCGTCGCCGTCGGCGGCCGCTTGCCGGAAGCCGTCCCGCGCCTGATCAGTGTTCTTCCGCTGCGCCTCGAACCCGGCTCGGCCGACCGTGACATCACCGCCCAGGTAGGCGAGCGACTGCCGCCGTTCGTTCTGCAGCGCGCTGATCAGCGACTCCGTGGGCCCGACGACCTTGGCGTCGAAAGTCCTGGCCGTGAGCGACCGCAGGCTGTCGCCCAGGGTGACGGTCACGACGAAGCCCCACAGTGCCACCAACGCGAGAAGCGGCACGATCAGCAAGATGATTATCTTGGCTTTGATCGACCGGCTCCTGATCCGGAGGCCCCAGAGCAACAGCACACGGGGGAAACTCAACATGACCGGCAGGCCTCCCGGTGTGACATTGTTCGCAGAGAGACCGGATCGTACTCCTGTGGTTTCTGTTCAGCGTGGTCAAGCTCCAAGCTGAACGGAGATCGTTGTACCTGTGTTACCTACGTCACGATTTATGCACATATCGGCATACCACTTCGGCCCCGCGCGGGGCGCCTTCCACAGAGTTTCGCCAAGAACGTCTCCTACCGTCACCGGCGTACCAACGGATGAGGAGGCGGACAGATGACACGCACAATCCTGGTCGGCACCGGGCTGGCCACCGTACTGACGTTGAGCGCGGCCGCTCCGGCCGCGCTGGCGGATTCGCCCAGCCCGTCGGTTCCGGCGCAGAAGGCCCAGCCGGATCTGGCGAAGCGAGCGGCCCGGCTGTGCAAGCGGGTGCCCAAGGTCCAGGAGCGGGTGACCCGGCTGACCGCGAGGTTCTCGGGCGACGTGAACACGCGTGGTTCGGTGCTGTGGCTGCAGGCGAAGGCGGATCAGGCACGGCCCAAGGACGCCGCGCTGGCCGACATCATCGACGGCCGGGCGAAGATCCGGCAGTCCCGGCTGGCCACACTCAAGCTTCGCGCGGAACAACTGCCGAAGGTCGCCACCTGGTGCAAGGCCCACGGCGAATGACCCGCTGCGCGCTCCTCGCGGTCGGAGCACTGGCCGCCGGCGTTCTGCTCTCCGGCTGCGGGGGCGCCGGCCACCGGGAAACCACTCCCCCGGCGAGCACGGCCGCAGGCTCCGGGACCGCCGGCAAGGGTCTGTCCGATCAGGAGGTCTCCGAACAGGAGAAGATCGTGTCCGGGGTGGAGGGCGCCGCGGACCAGGCCGAGGCCGGAGGCGGCTGACCCCACGTTCAGCGTACGTACTGTGGTGAGGCACCACGCGTTCCACTCGGGAGCACCTTCATGCAGCGGATTCTCGCCGTCGACGACGACCCGGCGATCCTTCGCGCGCTGCGGCGCGGGCTGGTACTGGAGGGCTTCGTGGTGGACACCGCCGAGTCGGGCGTGGAGGCGCTCACATTGATCGCGGCGACCCCGCCGGACGCGGTCGTGCTCGACGTCTCCATGCCCGGACTCTCCGGCATCGCGGTGTGCACCTCGTTGCGGGAACGCGGCACCGAGGTGCCGGTCCTCATGCTGTCGGCCCTGGACGAGGTCACCGACCGGGTGGCAGGCCTCGCAGCCGGCGCCGATGACTATCTGGTGAAACCGTTCGACCTGCGGGAACTGGCCCTGCGGCTGCACGCGCTGCTGCGCCGGACCCGCCCGCCCGTCGACATCGGACGGCTCCGCGTCGGCCCGTTGACGGTTGACCCCGGCGCCCGTAGGGTCACCGTCGATGGCCGGGAAGTGGACCTGACCAGGCGCGAATTCGATCTCCTGGAAGTGCTGGCGGTCAACGCCGGTATCGTGCTCTCCCGGTCGGTGCTTCTCGAGCGGGTCTGGGGCTACGACTTCGAGGTCACCAGCAACGCCGTCGACACTTTCGCCGGATATCTGCGGCGCAAGCTGGAGGCCGGCGGTACGCCTCGTCTGCTGCACACGGTGCGCGGCGTCGGTTTCGTTCTGCGGTCGGACTCATGAGGCTCTCCACCCGGTTCGCGCTCGCCGTCGCGGTCCTGGTCCCACTGCTGGTGCTGCTGGCCGGGCTGCTCGTGCTGCGACTGGCCTCACAGGATCTGCGGGCGGAACGGGACCGGCAGCTCTCGGGGCGGCTGCAGGCGCTGACCCCGCTGGCGACGGCGTACGCGCAGCGCGCCCGGAGCCAGCGGGTGCTGCCGGCTGAGGCCACCGCCAATCAGCTCGCGAAGGCCGCAGTGGGCGCCGGCGGGTTGTATCTGCAGGTGGCCGGGGCCGAACCGCTGGTCATCGGAACCGTCCCAGACCCCGCCGCCCTCCCCTTCCGCGCGATCGGCCCTGCCACCTTCACCACCGCCGGACACCAGAGGTGGCGGTTCGTCGCGGCCGACCTCGGCAGACGCCGCGCCGCCGCCCGGGTATGGGTGGTGGAGCCGGAGTCCCGGCTGACGGCCCGGCTCAACCTGCTCCGCCGCCGGTTGCTGCTGGCCACTCTGCTCGCGGTCGGGATCGGTGCGGCTGCGGGCTTCGCACTCGGCCGGGTGGCGAGCCGTCCGCTGACCGTGCTCCGCCGGCAGGCGAAGCTGATCGATACCCCGCCGTACGGGGGGAACCGGCTGGCGACCGGCTCGGGGGTCACCGAGATCGACGACCTCGCCCGCCTGGTGAACGCGCTGCTGGATCGCCGGGACGCGGCGGTGGCCCGTACCGGCGAAGCGCTGGAGACCGCCCGTGCCTTCGCGGCGACGGCCGCTCACGAGCTGCGTACGCCGCTGACCAGCATGGGCACCAATCTCAGCCTGCTCGGCCATCCCGATCTCCCGGCGGACCAGTTGGACGAGGTCGTCAGCGACCTGAGTGCCGAGCATGCCCGGATGCAGGGGCTGATCACGATCCTGCGGCATCTGGCCCAGGCGGAGCTGGTCGATCCGGCCGCCATCACCGAGGTGGATCTGGCGGAACTCGTCGAGGCCGCCGCCGAGGACGCCCGGCGTCGCCACCCGTCGGCGACCATCGAGGTCTCCCTCATCGGTGACGTCATGGTGCACGGCTGGGTCGACGGGCTCCGCATGATCGTGGACAACCTGCTCGACAACGCCGCGATCCATGGCTCGGACGACCTCGGCCATGCGGCCGTCACCGTGTGCGTGCGGCGCGACGACACGTACGCCCTGCTCACCGTGGACGACGCCGGGCCGGGCGTGCCGCCCGAGCAGCGCCAGGCGGTCTTCGCCCGTTTCCACCGGCGCCGCGGCAGTCCCGGGTCCGGTCTCGGCCTCACCCTGGTCCACCAGCAGTCGGCCCTCCACCACGGAAGCGTACGGATCAGCGCGCCGCCGTCCGGCCCCGGCACCCGCATCGAGCTTCGCCTGCCACTGATCGGCAAACCCAGCGTCCTGGTCGACACCCGCTCCTGGCTGGCCAACGATAAATAGGCCGGGCTTGAAGCCGTACGGGTGGAATCCAACCCGCGTCAGGGATAACTGAACCATCCTGGTTCGTTCCTGTTACTAAGGGAATGCACCGAGGGGGAATGCCCATGAGCGAGATCCCGCCGCCGCGCCGAGGTGCGGGCGGAACGGTGGGTTCCGTGGTGCTGCTGGCAATCGCCGCCGTCCTCGGCGTCACACTGGTCAGGCCATCGCTGAGCAACAATGACCCAGGCCCCACCGCTGAACCTGCCGCCAAGAGCACGATCCCGAGCGGCAGACGTCCCGGCGTCGTCAATATCGACACCGAGCTGGGCTTCCGCAACGCCCGGGCAGCCGGCACCGGAATCGTGCTCACCGATTCGGGCACCGTGCTCACCAACAATCACGTCATCCAGGGCGCCACCCTCATCAGGGTCAGCGATACCGACAACGGCCGGACCTATTCCGCGCGAGTGGTCGGCTATGCCAAGTCCGCCGACATCGCCGTGCTCCGTCTTCAGAACGCCACGAAGCTTCAGACCGCGGCACTCGGTGACTCCTCGAAGGTCACCGAAGGGGACCCGGTCACCGCCGTCGGCAACGCAGGCGGCAAGGGCGGCACTCCCACCGTGGTCACCGGAACCGTGATCGCGGTCGACCAGTCGATCATCGCCAGGGACCAGAGCGACGGCAGCTCCGAGCGGCTGACCGGGCTGATCCGGACCAGCGCCCCGATCCAACCCGGCGACTCGGGAGGCCCTCTGCTCGACGCCGACGGCAAGGTCATCGGGATCGACACCGCCGCCTCCACCGGCTTCCAGATGCGGCTGGGCACCGGCGAGGGCTACGCCATCCCGATCGGCCGGGCGATGCCCATCGCCCGCCAGATCGCGAGCGGCACCGCCTCGGCGACCGTCCACATCGGCCCGACGGCCCTGCTCGGCGTCCAGGTCCAGACCTCCTCCAACGCGGCCGGCCAAGGTGCCGCTGTCACCCAGGTCTTCCCCGGCACCCCCGCCGAATCGGCCGGCCTCCTGCCCGGTTCGGTGCTCGAGTCTCTGGACGGGCAGATCGTCGACTCCGCCGCAAAACTCACCGAACTGCTGCTCCTGCACCATCCGAACGACACCGTACGACTCGGATGGACCGACACACTCGGCCAGCAGCACACGGCGAACGTCCGGCTCGCCAACGGCCCCGCCCAGTGACCCTTTTTCGTTGACTCGTGGCGTGTCCCGCACCACGCACCGCGGCAACTGCGGGACACGCCACGAGGGTCACTTGCGCTTGAAGGAGTCCTTGATACCGCCGTCCCAGGAGACGGTGAGGGTCTTGCCTCCTGAGCCGAGGGCGGCATGGCCAGAGGTGCGGTCGCGGTTGCTGTCGACACAGGTCAGCTTGAGCAACTTGGCCGAGTCGATGGTGCCAGAGCAGAAGCGGGGAGCGTTCAGCGCCGCGGCTCCTCTATAGAGATAGAGGGCCACTTTCGCGCCGCCGGTCCGGGCGACCCAGGTGCCGTCGGTCCCGGATGCCTTCTCGGTCCCTGGGTGGACGCCGTTGATGGCGGCGGTGGGGACCCCGGTCGGAGGTTTGCCGGCGAAGGAGGCACCGGCGGAGGGTGTGCCGCCAGGCACGTTGGGTGGCGCAGCGCTGGAGGCTCCTCCTGATCCGCCGCCGCCGCTGCACCCGGCCGTCACTACGGCGAGTGTCGCCACGGCGAAGACCTGCCTGAACATCATGTCCTCCAGTTGTCACCGATCACGATCGTGATCGGGTAGCGATGGTGCGACCGAGCCAGGAGACCGGAAGGCTTCAGTGTGATCACGGTGGTGACGCGCCCCACCGCCGTGATCACACAGAGGTTCTCCTTGCGGGGCCGCAGGTGCGTGAGATCATCGTGGGGAACCTCTCTTGGTTCGGGGTTGGTGTGAGCCGAGGTTCCGCTGGTGCTGTTTCCTCGGCTCAGCCGGCTCCTGATTCATGGCAAAGGGGCGCCGATTCGATCGGCGCCCCTTTGCGCGTCATGTCGCAGAAGCGATCAGGTCAGCGAACCTGCAGCTTCTTGGTGATGCCCTTGACCTTCGTGGTGACCTTCTTGGGCGCCTTGGGGGCCTTCTTCTTCAGCGTCGGCCGCTTCGGGTCGAGAAGCTTGGAGAGCTGGGAAGAAACCGCGGCAGTACGCGCTGCCAAGGGTGTATTCGCAGGGTTGATTCCTCCGCCGGTGCTGAGAATGAGAGGGAGGTCCATGGTGCTGTTCGCGGCTGCCGAGGGCAGCCCCATCATCTGGTTGATGATCCCGTCGAGGATGCCGAACGGGCCACAACCCTTCGCCGCAGGGACGGCGATACCGCTCTTGGCTTCGTCGGCGACGGGCTGCCAGCCGAGATGCACGTCTACGGCCGATTCGCCCGTGCGGCTGGTCGGTGCGAGGTGCTCGGTGATCGGCCCGATCACACAGCTAGAGCCGAGCAGCGAGTTGTTGAGCTGGATGTTCACCGTAGCCGTGGCCTCCAGACCGCCGGCGCCGACCCCGACGGTGATCGGCGCGGCCAGAGACTGGGTGACGGTCAGCTTGTTGAACGGCAATTCGGCCAGTGGCGTCATGCCGAGGGCTGGCCCGACCAGTGGGAGCTGGCCGATCAGGCCGCCCTTCACCTCCACTGGCACGGACACGAATTGCTGACCCATCACCGGCGGGTTGAGGATGCTGCCGGAGCTAAGACTGGTGATGGACCCGGTGACGCGGACCGCACCAGGGGGCAACTGCTGGCTGAACGAGCCGATCTTCACGCTTCCGCCGGTCGTCACCTCAGTTATGCAGATCCCTCCCAGCGGGCACTGATTTTGGAACGGAGCCGCCACGCGAGGCTTGCCGCCCGCCAGGATCGGCGGAGCCGCCGCGTGAGGTGATCCGGACGGCGGTGCGGCGGGGTCCAGGTGGCCGATCGTTCCCTTGCCGGCTTCGGTGAACCACAGGTTGCCGTCAGGGCCGGAGATGATCCGCATCGGTGCCGACAGGGTCGACGGCAGCGGATACTCGGTGACGGTCCCGGACGGGGTGATACGGCCGATGTTGCTGGCGGCCGCCTCCGTGAACCACACGTTGCCGTCGGAACCGGCCACGATGCCCTCGGGGGCCGAGTCCGCGGTCGGCAGGGCATATTCCGTGATGTTTCCGGTGTCTGCATCGATCCGGCCGACCTTACCGACCCCGGGCTCGGTGAACCACAGAGCGTTGCTCTGGCCTGACGCAATTCCGCCCAGTAGGAGATTTCCTCCTGCGGACGGCGGGAAGTAGGTGTCCACATTGCCGGTGGCGGGGTCGAGCCGACCGATGGCTCCATTCTGGTCATCGGTGAACCACACCAGGTGATCCGGGCCGACCGTGACGGCGGACGGAGCCCAACCCGTCGCGAACGCGGTGACCGTTCCCGAGGAAGTGATCCGCCCCACCGAACCGGAAGAACCCCCGGCGAACCACATGTCGCCACCGGAGCCCGCGGTGATGCTGGTGAGCTGACCGTAGGCGAAACTCACATCACCGGTCGTCGGCACCTCATAGAACGTGGAGGCGCCGGTGGTCGGATTGACCTTCCCCACCCTCGGCACGATCGAGGACGCGTCGGTGAACCACAGCGTGCCGTCCGAACCGGTGGCCATCGCATCCGGCACACCCAGCTTGCTCTGCGAGTTCGCAC
>JAOPYO010000129.1 GCA_025964575.1 Actinomycetes bacterium | reverse complement strand
GCGCCCGCCTCGGCGACTCACTGTTGTCGGCGGGCCTGATCGACACGCTCCGCCTCGTGGTCGCCCCCGCCGTCCTCCGGACCGGCCGACGGCTACTGACCGGCGCAGGCACCCCGTCCGGCCTCCAGCTGCTCCATCACGAGGCCACGCCGAACGGCCTGCTGCTCCTCGAATACGAGGTGACCGGCCAAGCACGCCAAGGCGAATACGAGGGCGTCACCGCCTTCACATAAGCAGCGCTACCGGGAGCTCGGCAGCCTCCGTGCAGAAATCCTGTGCGGCGACCCACTCGAGGAGCTCGACACCGTCCTCGACCTCACGTTCGGACAGTGGACCCTCGTACCCACGTTCGATCGCGACATGGTGGTAGTTGAACCAGGCTGCCTCCTTGCGATAAGGCGTAAGGATGACGACCGCAGGCGCAGGCCCGTTGCGCGCCGGATACCGCAGCACGGACAGTTGCGCCCCGTCACTGACCACGACGGCGATATGAACGGGCCTTGGGAGCAAGGAATTCATTCGAGTCACAGCCCGTGTTCGGCGAGAAACGCGTCGAGCTCCTCGCGAGTCGGTGCAGTCGCTGGGCCGCGACGCATGATCGAAAGGGCCGCCGCCGCATTGCCGCGACGAGCTGCGGACCGTGGATCGAGTCCGTCACACAGTCCCGCGAGAAACACGCCCAGATGCGTATCTCCCGCGCCGTTCGTATCAACTGCCTCGACGTTGAAGGCCGGGATCCGCTCAATTGTGGCCTTCCTTTCGGCCACGAGGCAGCCGCCGGCCCCTATCCGAACGACCACACCTCCACGCACGCTCGCCAGCAACCGCTCGCAGGCGATCGTCGACTCTGAAGCACCTGTCAACGCAACTGCCTCGGCCGCATTGCAACTCAGCCAATCGCACCGCGCCAGGATCCGGTCGACGAGTGTTTGATCGATCTGCGCGACCACTGGCTGCGGATCGAACACAACGCGAACATCCGGTGGCAGTCCGTCAAGCCACGCCATAACCAACTGGCCACGTGGCGCCGGAAGCAACCCGTAACCGGATAGGCACACGATGTCGCCAGATTGAACGCGAAGCGCCATGAGCTCGTCGTTCGTGATCTGTGACTCGGCACCGACGCTCGTTGCAAACGTTCGCTCGCCGGATTCGTCAACCATTACGATCGTGAAGCCTGTATCGATGTCAGGTTTCACGGGCAACAGGACATCGATGTACGCGCATCGCAGATCTGCGCGGACGATGTCACCGAAGACCCCACAGCCGTGAGCCCCTCCATATGCGCAATTCAACCCCTGACGCGCCGCGGCGACGAGCACGTTGAAGGCCGCACCGGACCGGATCTGGCTAGCCGTAGCGAGCACGTCACCACCCAGCAGGGGGAGTCTAGGTACGTGCAGCACGATGTCGACCAAGACGTTGCCGACGTGCACCAGGCGTGCAGAGCTAGATATCAACGACGGCAGCCTTTCACCTGTCTTCGAGTCCGATCGCGCATGAGCGACGATGCCCGTCGACATACCGGGAGCCCGTCAGGGAGTTGCCCGATCTGAGTCACGCAATCTCCTGTCTAGACCTGACTGGTCATGACTGTAGGGCGCCTGCCTCCAGCGCGTCAATCACGTGCATCGGATCCCCGAAGCGTCCAAGCCGTCTTCTACAAGATCAGGCCAGAACCAGGGTCGAGGCCGGTGACATCGTGATCGCCGGCACGAACTTCGGCGTGGGCTCCTCCCGAACGGTAGCCGCACTCGTTCGGCACCTTGGTGTCGCTGGTAGCGGAGGGGTTCAACTCGCTGTTCCTGCGCAACGCCATCAACGGCGGGCTCACCGTCCAGTCCTCGCTTTCGGCCTGATCGCAGCCGACCCGCAACCCCCGTCCAGGGCCTTCTCCCAAAGGGGCGTAGCTCTACTTCGTAGCTGTACGGAGATCGAAAAGGCCGGTTCCTTGATCGGAACCGGCCTCTGACCTGGGTGGGCGATACTGGGATCGAACCAGTGACCTCTTCGGTGTGAACAGCGTCCGAACACCCCCGCCACCTGGCGATTCGGAATCGCCGCAGGTCGGAGGCGACCGATGAGCGCCGTTCAGAGCCGTCCAGCGCCCTCCAGAGACAAGATCATCTCCCAACCGTCTCCCAAGAGCGATCAAGAACCCCACTCCCCCGCCGCTGGCGACGAGTCATCCGCCGTCAGCGGCCTCCAGCATCGCGGATCCGTCCTCGTCCATATTCTGCTCGCCGCGGTCGCGGGGATAGTGGTCACGGCGGGGCTGGCCGACAGGTCCCGGGTGTACGTCGGCGACGACTTCACCACCGTCGGCGGCAAGACCCGCAACCACACCGCCGCGTTCGACACGGCGACCGGCGCCCTCGACCCCGCCTTCAAGCCGTCGGTCTCCGGCAAGGTGCGGGCCATCTCCGCGACCAACACCACCATCTACTTCGGCGGCAACTTCTTCTCCGTCAACGGCTCAATCCGCACCAGGCTCGCCGCGCGCAACGGCGCCCTGTCGGCGACCTGGCGCCCGGTCGCCGACGACGGCGAGGTGTTCGCGCTGCTGGTGCCCCCTGACCACAGCCGGGTCATCGTCGGGGGGCGGTTCCAGAAGCTGTTGGTCGCGGAACTTCGGAGCCCCTGATGGCCCATGTATCGACGCCATCCCACATGGCGACCTCCCCCAGGGTCGGTGTTTCCCCGGATGGCGCGGTGCGCGTTCCCGGCCGACGATGGGATCTCCAACGAGGTCTTGCTGGAGGAGATATGGAACAGGTTCCGTCGGCGGCGGCCGCAGCGGTCAACGCCCCACCTGGTGACCGGACGGCCTGCCCTCCCGGCCCGGCGAACTGACCGGGGGCGGCCGCCATGATGCCCTTCCAGGACGACAAAGGTCAAGGCGAGGACCAACCTCCGGGCGACAACCGCAAGATCACGCCCAAGGATGCGCTGGGCAACGAGGACGAGATCACTCCCCAGGAGGGTCCCCTTGGCGAGGACGCGGTGCGGAACGCGCCGAAGGCACTCGCCCAGGTCTCACCGGCGGTTCCGGCACGTGTCGAGCCTGGCTATCACCGGTTCGCGGACCTGGAGAGGGCCATCAAGGCGGTGGCCCTGCGGTACCAAGGGCTGATCCAGGTGGAGTCCATCGGTGACTCCTACGAGGGCAGATCCTTGTGGATGGCACGGGTCACCCACAATGTGCATGACGCCCATCCGGACCGGCCGGCGGTGCTGATGACCGGCGGTCAGCACGCACGCGAACACCTCTCGGTGGAGATGTGCCTGTTCATCCTGCAGGCCCTCGCGGGGAACTTCGGGCGGGACCCCGACATCACCACGTGGCTCCAGCGCGAGGTCGTCTTCATCGTCTTCAACGTGAACCCGGACGGCAGCGAGTACGACTTCGACAACGGTCCGGGGACCTGGCGTAAGAATCGTCAGCCCAATCCGGGATCGCCGCACGTCGGTACCGACTTGAACCGTAACTGGGGCTGGCACTGGGACAAGTACAAAGATCGGCAACCGCAGTCGGCTGATGACTACGAAGGTCCTTCGGCCTTCTCCGCTCCTGAGACCAGGGCCCTGGCCGGCTTCATCACCGAGCACGCCCAGGAGGGATCGGAGCGCATCAGGGCCGCCATCGACTGGCATACCCAGGGCGAGTACGTGCTCTATCCCTTCGGGTACACCGAAGACCTGACCGTTCCCGGCGAGTTGACGGCTGACGACCGCAGGATCTTCACGAGGCTGGCGAGAGCGCTGAGCGATGGCATCCCTTCGGCGAACGGGCAGAGCTACGGCGTGAAACAGAGCTCCAAGTACGGTATCGGCGGCAAGAGCGGCGTCATCATCGACTGGGAGTGGGGAACACACCACATTCTCGGCTTCACGATCGAGATGTATCCGAATTCCTCGGCGAATATGAGCAACGAGGAGAAATTCCTTCCCCCGGCCAGGGACATCTCGCGGGAGACGATGCGCGCATTCGGCGCCGTACGCGCCCTGCTTCGGGAGGTCGACGCGATGTTCGGAGGAGGACCACGCGCGTGACACCGGGGAATGCTCCGGTGGCCATATTGGTCACCGGAGCGTTCTCCGGCGTTCGGGATCATGCGAGAGCACCGCGAGGTGCTCCCTTTGGACTACTCACTCCGGCCGCCGGTCCGGGCCGCCGCGGCAGGCCGGGTTCTGCGTCAATGCCGGTCAATTCCCCTGCTTGAGCTCATCGAGTCTTGCCAGGAGCCAGCCGGGGGTCAGTTCCTGGTCCGCCCATTCACCGTACGACGGGGCTATGGTCGTGAGGCGCCCATTTTTCTTCTGTGCCCAGATGGTCCGCGGATCGGAATTCTTCCCGACCGAGAAACGCGCGACCCCTCCGTCCGCGAGAAGATGGTCGAGTGCCTCGACAAAGAACGGCTGCTCCTCCAATGCGGCACGGTCCGGCAACGGCGTGTAGCCTTCGAACTGGATCGCCGTGAAGTTGCCCGGCAAGAAGGCTCTGTGGACGGGGTCGTTGCCGAACAGTCCGATGAGGGTCGGCCCGAGGTCGATCTCCGGATCCACGGTGTACGTATCGGACCCATGGGCGGGGTGGCCGCCATCGAAGTCGAGTTCCTGTCGTCGCTCTGGCGTCGGCGTGTTCCCGCACCCGATGACCATGATTTTCACGGCCGGATCCTTGGTGTAGCGGAGTGGGATTCCTCCGCTCTTGGCCCACTCTTTCTTGACGTAGTAGGGCGGCACGTCGATGCGCATTTCCGCCCACTGCGCCCCGGTCAGGACGTCCAAGCTCACCTGGTCGCTCTTGAGAAAGGCAAGCCCGGAATGCCTGCCCACCAGTTCGGGGAAAAAGGCCTTGACCTCGCGTTCGATGTCGAACTGAAAGTCGGCCGACGGGAAACGTATGAGCTGCCGCTCATCATCGAATCGCACTGAGAACTTCGTGGAATCAGTCACGGATACGCGTTCTATGATGCCGGACCGGCCGATCAACTCCGGTTCGCCGCCGGCTTTGGCGACCCGCACTCGGTCGCCGACTCGGAAGCTCCGCGTCCCGTCGGAGCTTCCGAGGACCTCTGGCTCGTAGTCCATGGCGCCCTCGTTTAGCGCGTCGGCCGCGGGCGCCAGGGACTGCGAGCCGAGGACGTTGGCCGCCCTGCTCAGCGGCTGTTCGCCCGCTGTGGGCGGCCGGTTGGAGGGGTTCGAGTACACGGCGGTTCCCCGGTCAGGAGGCCGGCGTGGCGGCCTGGCCGTTGGCGGGCTGAGGGTCCGGGAGTTGCAGGCCGGGAGGCTGATTGCTGACGGCGGCATGGTCGATCTGGTTGACGATCTGCTGCCGGACGAACATCCGCTGGAACAGGTCGGCGCGTTCGCTGTCGTTGTCGGCGACGATCTTGAGGGCCAGCTGCAGCTTGTCGGCCTCGATCTGACGGAGCCGGCTGTCGGCCTCCCTGGCGATGTTGTCGACCTCACGGGCACGCACCGCCTGGACCTGCAGGCCGGACGAGTAGTCGTCGAGCGCGTCTCCGTCGCCCAGGAAGGAGTCGACCACGACCCCGTCGGTGCGCAACACGTGCTGATCGGCGGCCACGATGATCCCCCCGACCGTGTGCTTGACCCCATCGGGCCCGGTGTAGGAGGACACGAAGTCCGGGTTGACCCGCGCATAGCCGCTCTGCGGGCCGTCCCCGGTCAGCGGGACCGTCTGCGTGAAGTCGGGGTGGGTCTGCCCCTGGTAATCGGGGATCATCTGTAGCTCCCGCAGGATCCCCGCACGCACCTGCGGGACACGGTCGGGCTGCAGGCAGTCGCCGAGCAGCCGGTCCAGGTCGGTGAGCGGGACCTCGTCACGGGATTCGGCGTGGCCGTTGAAGAACGCCACGCGTACGTCCACCAGTTGAAGCAGTGCCACGAACTCCTGGTTCATCTGCCGTAAGACGAAGTTCAGGGTCCGGCTGACGTTGATGTTCTCCAGTGTCCGCTCGACCGCCTGCTCCTCACCCTGCTCCAGCTTGACGTCCATGCTGGTATCGACCTGCACCTCCCGCCGAGACGAGGCGCGGGCGGTGTTCTGGTTCACCGCGTTGGTCAGGTTCTTGGAGAACTCCTCCCGGGCGCTGTTGGAGCCGCCCGAGACGCCGCCGCTGACCTTGACGCTCGCGCTGCCCCACCCCCAGGTCGCCTTGCCCTCGGCCTCCGCCTGCGCCCGGTATTCGAAGCTCTTGCTGGAGTTGTCCTGGTTGGACTGCTCGGAGTTGACCGTGCGCGCGAACTCGCTCTCCGTCTCGCTGTTGGTGGCGTCCAGGATCGACGCGGTCTTCTGCAGGCTCTCGGTCGAGCGTTTGTAGGTGCTGACCCGGATACTGGTCCGTTCACCCGGCAGCAACGAGAACGTCTTGATCGTCCGCCCCGCCCCGTACCGAGCCGGGAACGACGACAACCGGTAGTACTCCACCAGCACCAGCCCCGGCGCGCAGTGCTCGGGGGTCGGCAGGAACCGGTAGGCGTACTCGCCGGTCTCGACCCGCCCCACCACCAGCCGGCCACCAGAGATCAGCTGTTGCACCACCGTGCCCTCGTCCAGGTCGGCGATCGCTTGCAGCACCCCCGCACGGCCCGCCTCGTCCAGGCCAGTCGCCACGTTCGGGAACACCGCCGGGTCGAAATAACCGGTGGTCTTGGCCGTCTGCCACGACGCGGCGATCCGCTGCCGGGTCAGCGCGATCGGCGGGACCCGGGTACCGGCCGTCTCGTAGCCGGTGTCCGGATCCTCGTACCCGTGCAGGTACATCAACGGGGACTTCGAGTCGGGCCGAAGCCGGTCCTGCGCCGCCAGCCTGGTCGAGGCCAACGGCTGGTTCCTCAGCCGGAAGCACAGCCGGCGCTTGTCCAGGGCCTCCGCCACCGGTACTCCGAAGTCGAGCGGGACCACCACGTCCTTGACATTGCTGCTGTCCTGGTAGTTGAACCGGAAGGTCAGCGACGTGCCGTGCACCAGTTCCACCCAGGGACCGGAGTCGCCCTGGGGCGAGGTCGGGTCCTGCAGCTCCCTCAGTACGATCCCGAAGGACTTGGCCGTGCTGTTCCGCGGGTCGGGGAAGTTGTCGAACAAGGCGATCTGCTCACCGGATTCGGTGTAGACGGCACAGGTGAGCTCGACGGGCTCATCGCTGATCAGGGAGATCCCGCACGTCCCCAGCTGCGAGTCTGCCAACGGGGAGATCCAGTAGCTGAGCCCGTAGAAGGTCAGCCAGGCCCCGGCGTCGACCTCCAGCGGGATCATGTACTGCCCTCGGTAACTGGTCGGCTCCGGCAGGTCCTGACCCACCACCATGGCCGCCGCCGATACAACCGGTTCCATGCTTCCTCCCTCGGAAGGCTCTGTTGTCGGTCCCACACTGGACAAACGGCGCTATTCACACATCCGGGGAAATACCGACTCTTGTCATGGGCGCGGGCGGGCGACTACGTAGCGACCCGAACCGCGGCGGACGGGTGGTGGCATCCTGGTGGTCACGGCACGCGGGCCGGTCGAGGTCGGCACGGCCCCGATGCTCACCGCCTACGTGAACCTCTCGGCCACCATCGAAGACGGCGCCCCGCCACACGTTCATAGGGCCTCTGGTCGGGTGTGCCATCGGTGGGACCGACACTTTCCGGGTATGGGGAATCGCAGTGCTGCCGCTCCGGTGATCTCTACACGACCGGCCGGGTGGCCCAGCTCGCCACAGGCGCCCACTGATCGCACAACGCGTCAGGCGCTGACGGCCTCTGCCGTGCGCACTCGCTCCACCGCTCCGGCATCCTGCACTTCACCGGCAGCGACGTGGAGACGGCATATCGTCGGTTCACCCAGCTCATCCCGCTCCTGGCCCAGTCGCCGGAACCCAACATCATCTGACCAAGCTCTTCGAGCATCCGGTCATGGTGCCCTCGCTAAGGGCGAGCTCATGGTGGGCCCACCTGGCCTGTAACGCGACGGGACGCCCAGAGGAGGCACAGGAGCACCTGCTTCGCTACCGGGAACTCGGTAGCGAACCGGAGGAGATCCGGTTTCCACGGGAGCTGCTCGACGGGGTCCACCAGGAAGATATAGAGGAATTTGAGGTGGACGCGGGCCTCAGATCCTTCATGCTCGGAATATCCGTCGAGCACACCGACCCGTCGGAAGCCTTACTCCATTTCGACGCCCGTGAGCATCTGACGGCGTCGGACTGCTGGGACCTCCGCCCACAGCTCGAAGTACGCTCCGGTAGTTGCCTAGCCCGGCTGAGCCGGCCGGACAAGGCCGACGCCGCCTACCATCGTGCACTGGGCCTGCTGGAATCCGGGGCCCACACTGAGCTGAGACTCGGCTGCCACCTCGCACTCGCCCGGATCGCCATGTCCTGGGGCCGCTATGAGGAGGCCCATCCGTATCTCACGAGCGGTGTCTCGGCCATCGAGCGATACCGCTCGTCGGTGTCCGGAGCGGAGGGACGGATCGTGTTGAGGTGCCCCGGACCTTCCGGACAGCGACCCAACTAAGATTGGGTCGTCTGGAAAGGGAAGGTTTTGCCGCGATCGAAGCGGAACTTCTCTCCCGAATATCGGGAAGAGGCCGTGAAGGCGGTGATCGAGACGTCACGTCCGATCGCCCAGGTAGCCAAAGAACTCGGCATCAATGAGGGAACTCTCCGTAACTGGGTCAACGCCTATAAGCGTGAGCAGCGCCCTCCAAAGACAAGATCATCTCCCAATCGTCTCCCAAGAGCGATCAAACCCCAGCCTTACTCCCCGCCGCTGGCGACGAGCCATCCGCCACCAGCGGTCTTCGACGTCCTGGATCCGCCCTCATCCTTATTCTGCTCGCCGCGGTCGCAGGGGTAGTCTGCGTTCGCCACCGGCTGGGGCGCCAACACCCGCCGCCTGTCCCCGTGGTCGCCGTCCCCCTCAATTGCCGTCCCAGGGCGACAACGGTCCCCGGAGCAGGTGTAGGAGCTGACGATGCGCCACCCAAGGCCGATGACAGCCATCTCAGAGGTTGCGTCACCGCCGAGCCACACCGGCTCGTCCGGACGGGACGTGCCCTCCGCCCGAGAACGCTCCGGCAGTACGTGGGCATCCACGTGGGCATGGTCGTCGACACCTCCAGCCTCGTAGGTCACATTCGGCATTCTCACCTCTCATGTCGCTACTTCACCGCATACTTCTCTTGAGCACCGACCGCCCACGGGCAGTGACGGCTGGGCAGGAACCTCACAGGACACACATGCGACTCGTCTCCGCGGAAGTCACGAACTTCCGTGCGCTCCAAAGCGTGAAGGTGCATATCGATGACCAGACCACGCTCATCGTCGGAAGGAACAACAGCGGAAAGACCTCGTTCGTCGACCTCTTCGCGCGGTTCTTCGGTAATGATCGTCCGCGCTTCACGCTGGACGATCTGCCGACCTCCCGGGTCGGGGACATCGAACGGGCGGTGCGTAACTATCGTCAAGCAGAGCGTCTAAGCGAATCAAACCCCGGGCAGGCCGCCACGCTGACCGACCGGGCGATTGGGCTCCTGCCAGAGATTCGGCTCCGGCTCACCATCGCCTACCAGGAGGACGAGGACCTCTCCGCGATCAGCCCGGTCATCATCGACCTTTCCGAGGACTGTCACGAGGCCGTGATCGAGGCGCGGTTCGAGGTGCGGAGCGCTCTGGATTTTCTCAGAAGCGCTACCAGGGAAAGGGCCACCGACAAGCAGCTCACGAAGCTCTTCCAACGGCATTTCCACGCGACGTTCCACGCGATCGGCACCGGTGCGGCATCGGAGGTGAGCGCCGGCATCGAACGCTCGGTGGCGAGGCAGATCGTCTCGACGATGTTCGTCTTCGCCCAGGCGAAGTTCGACGATGTCTCTGCCGACCGGACCAGGAACCTGTCACAGACTTTCGAGAAGTTCATCAAGACCTATCACGAGGACGAACACGCGATCGTCGCCAAGTTCGAAGGCCTTCTCGTGGGGATGGCACGAAGACTCGACAGCAGCTACGACGATATCTTCGCCCCAGTCCTCACCTGGATGAACTCCTTCGGCAGCGAGGCCTTCGGCCCCGGCCAGAAGCCTCGCATCGTTTCGGAACTCGACCCGGTATCCATCCTCAAGAACACCACACGCATCACCTATGCCAGTGGCGACGGCGCCCGGCAACTGCCCGAAGGACACAACGGTCTCGGGTACAGCAAGCTGGCCTTTACCGTGCTACAGGTCATCAGCTTCCTGGAAGCTCACAGGCGTGCGTCACCCAAACCGGCCGTGAGCCTCTTGTTCATCGAGGAACCGGAAGCCCATCTCCATCCCCAGATGCAAGAGGCTTTCGTCAGAGGGATCCGGGATCTGCTGGAAGGCCAGGACGCGGAGGGCGTCCAGGTCATCATGACCACTCACTCATCTCATGTCGTCGCCAGCGGCCACTTCAAGGCAGTCCGCTACTTCGACTGCACTGGTCCGCAGCTCATCGTGAAGGATCTGGCGAAGTTCCGCCACACGACGGAACCGGTACCGGCTGAGGAGACGCTCCGCTTTCTCGCCAAGTACACGGTGCTGCACCGGTGCGACATGTTCTTCGCCGACAGCGTCATCCTCATCGAAGGCACCACGGAGCGGCTGCTCATGCCGGCCATGATCCGGAACTGCGCCCCGCAGCTCCGGCGCGAGTACGTCTCCGTGGTCGAGGTCGGTGACGCCTATGCCCATCGTTTCCGTGAGCTCCTCATTTTCCTCGGGGTGCCCACGCTGGTCATCACAGATATTGACTCCGTCGCACTGGTCGTCAAGAAAGACAAGAACGGGACGTCACGCAAGACCTATCCCGCCTGCCCGGCGGATACCAAAGGTGCCAAGACGGCGAACGCCACCCTCAAACTGTGGCTGCCCGGACTGGAGCAAATCGACGCGCTGCTCGCCGCCACTGACGAGCAGCGGACCTTCGACCGTGTGCGGTTGGCTCACCAGGTAGCCGAGGGGACTGGAAAGCGCTGCGGGAGGAGCTTCGAAGAAGCGGCGCCCACCTCCTCCTCCAGATCCGCACCCGCGTCCTCAACCACGACCTCGAAGCCCACTTCGCCCGCTGGTACCCCAACTCAGATCAGGCGCTCAGCCTCGCGGCTTGATCCGTTCCCACGGTTTCTCCCGGTCTCGCGGAACAGGACGGGAGGGGGAGGGGCGGCGTGGCTATTCAAAATCTACTCTGACTTGGTGGTCGACGAAGGCGACCAGGTCTTCGATCTCGCGACCGGCGACGTCGTGCCCCAGCCCTGGGTAGACCTGAATGTTCGATTCCGCATGTTTCGTCATCCAGGCTGTGGTGCGAGCGATCGCCTCGTGCGGGATCACTCCGTCCATTGCGCCGCGGCCCCAGAATGCGGGTGGTCTGCTAATGCTGAGTGCTCGGTCGCCCGGTTGGCTGTCGTCTACGACAAACCCGGCGAGCTGGACTACATAGGAGAAGCGCGAGGGAGCGCGCCTCAATAGCTGCAGCGCCATGCCGGCCCCTTGCGAGAACCCAAGTAGACCAACGGAAGGGAAGGGTGGCTGAGCGCCCAGCCAATCGAGCACAGCATCAGTCATAGCGTTCACCACAGCGGGCTTCGGGTTGCCGATAGGGTTGCCTTCGCTCGGGAACCAGGCATATCCTCCCGCCTCGGCCACGGGCGCCCGCAACGAAGCGACTACGAGGTCCGCAGGAAGACGCGGCGTCAGCTGGAAGAGATGAGTCTCGTCGTAACTCCAGCCGTGCATCATCACCAGTAGGGGTTTGCCGTGCCGGTCGGACTTGGGGGCCGACCAGAGCACAGCGTCGCCGTCGATCGAAGGGTCGGACTTACTACGAATACGCACGGTTGATTCCTCCAGTATGGCGCTCTGAGATATTCCGCAGCACCGCTCAACCAGCCACCGTAGGCCCCGTAGGCAGCGGGCGCCTGACCGTACCGCAGCGGTTGTGCGCCATACGGAGCCTGGATGGGACGCGCCCGGCGGGCGGCGCGGGGGCGAAAGAAGATGCGGCCCGGACGGGTACGGTCGCGGAGGTCCGCGGCGCGCCATAGGAGCTAGGACCTATTGCGACTAGCTATCCGGGCCTATCCGGGCCACCGGGAGCTGGGTTCTGAGGCTCTGGTATAGCGGTGACGACTCTGCGGCCCTGACCTCGGTAACCAAGAGCGGTGACAGCGCTTTCTCCGGCAATAAGTGGCACTGGCTCAGCTGAAGAAGAGCCATCTTTACAAGGACTCGGGTCATCTCCAGGCCTACTTTGTCTTGACCGGAAGAACGAGAAGGACACGAAATGCAGCAAATGATGCGCAGGAATGTTAGTCGGCTGACCATGGGTACTGCAGCAGCGGCGATCGGGATAGGAGTGCTGGGAGTCGGCGCGCCCGCACAGGCCGCATCGACGGTGGCAATGCGGCTACAGATGACTTGCAGCAGTGGAGGCTTCACCGGCTGGATGCGCCTATATGGCACGCAGGGCAGGGACCTCTGGGGTAATAAGTACACCATCGGGACCGCCACCAAGATCCAATACAAGATCAAGCCTAAGGGTGGGAGCCGAGTGCACAATGACGTCTTCCTCGATTACGCGACCCCGTCAGAGCAAAGCACCGGAGGCCTCTTCAAGGTGGTCAGGAGCGGCGACCATGCCCTTTCGGACAACAAGTGGCACACAATCCGTGAGAAGGACTTTGGCGTCGGGCGGGTCGACGGAATTTGGCAAATGAGCTTCATCTTCGACCTGAAGGACAAGAAGGACCCGCGTTGCTCGAAGAGCAAGCAAAACTGATAGAACTCGTCTGCCGGGGTATCGGCGGCATTGACGACAGCCACGGCGTCTTGCGCATAGCAGCCCGCCGGGCGTGATGTTCACCCCCGGCGGGCTGGCGACTTGCGGTGACGGGTCGAGGCCTTGGCGGGTCGCGGGGCCATGGTCGGATCCGGCCGCGTCAGCGGAAGGAGCGCCGGTAAGCGGCGGGCGTGGTGTTCAGTGCGGTGTGGAAGCGGCGGCGCAGGTTCACCGCCGAGGACAGGCCGACGCGCTGGGCGATCGTCTCGACGGGGAGGTCGGTCTCCTCGAGGAGGGCGCGGGTGTTGGCTATGCGGCGGTCGAGCAGCCAGCGGCCGGATCCGCTAAATGCCAGCTAGCCTGGTTCGAACCTTCCGTAGATCGGCTGGATACTCCTTCCTCACGGTAGGTCTCGCGATGAGTCTCGTAGTCGTCTCCGGCACTACCCTCTTCGCTGACCTGCAATCCACCGCATATGTGACAGAGGCACCGGTAAGTCTCGGAGCGGCCGCCCCCTTCTCGGTCTTGGCCGGGACGACCGTTACCAACACCGGGCCCAGCGTCATCGGCATGGACC
>JAOPYO010000130.1 GCA_025964575.1 Actinomycetes bacterium | reverse complement strand
CGCTGTCCTGGCTGGTCATCAACGTTCCGGTGATGCTCTTCGCCTGGGACGGCTGGGTGCGGTTCTACACCTTCAGCCAGGAGCGGGGCGTCGACTGGGGCTCGATGTTCTTCTATCTCATGAACGGGCAGGGTTTGACGTTCGTGGCCAACGTGCCCCAGCTCAACCACGCCGCCGAGGCCGCCTTCGCCGCGCTCTGCCTGGCCATCGGCGCCCTGGCGCTGCTCGCCCCACGCAGGCCCCGGCTCCCCCAGTTGCTCTTCCTGGTGCTGGCCGCGTTCATGCTGACCAACAAGGTCTGGTCACCGCAGTACATCCTGTGGTTGCTGCCGCTGATCGTGCTGGCCCGGCCCCGGCTGCCCGCCTATCTCGTCTGGCAGGTCGGTGAGTTCATCTACTTCATCGGCATCTGGTGGTATCTGCTGGCCATCAGCACCCAGAAGCCCGGCTCTGACGCGCACGGACTCTGGAAGGCCCTCACCAACCTCGAGGCCCCGGCGGATGGCATCAACCAGAACCTCTACTTCGTGGCCCTCTTCGCCCGCTTCCTGACAGTGCTGCTGATGGTGATCCTCGTCGTGATCGACATCCTGCGCCCGAGCCGCGATCTCGTACGCCTCGATGGTGATGACGACCCGGCGGGCGGCGTCCTCGACGGAGCCGAGGACCTGATCGGCCTCTCGAGCCTGACCAAAAGGCACACGGTCCGGAGTCCCGCATGAGGCCGGTGGTGATGTCCCGGCCCGTGCGCGCCAGCGTCGCCCTGGCGACCATCGTGGGACTGACCGCCGTCGTGTTGGGGTCGGGCGTCGCTTCCGCGGAGGCGAGAGCAGCGGTACGGGTCGTACCGGTGGGGGCGCGCGCCGCCCAGGCCGAAGGCCCGAGGGGAGTACGGGCCAAGGCCGCGTACCTGTTCGACGAGACCGCGGGCCGGACGATGTGGACGCGTCACCCGGCCACCCGGTTACCCATCGGCAGTATGACCAAGGTGATGACCGCGCTGATCGTGATCCAGCGGGGCCACCTCAATCGGAAGATCAGGATCAAGCGGCGGTACATCGGCTACGCACTCGCGCATGACGGCAGTAGGGCGGGGCTCCGGGTCGGGGATCGGATCACGGCGGGCGAACTCCTCTACGCGATGCTGCTCCCGTCCGGCTGTGACGCCGCCGCGGCGCTGGCCGATGTGTACGGGCCGGGCCAGCGGGGCTTCATCCGGCTCATGAACCGCAAGGCGGTCAAGGTCGGCATGCGGCGCACCCACTACACCACGTTCGACGGGACGCCCTGGCCGACGCCGACCGCCGGTTACTCGACTGCACGCGACATGGTCACCCTTGGCCGGTACGCCATGCGGAACCCGACCTTCCGGGAGGTCGTTCACCACCGTACGCACGTTCTCAGGGCCGGCGGCGGCCACCACCGATACGTGTGGAGGACCACCAACTACCTGCTCGGCAAGGGCCCGGGCGTGCTCGGCATCAAGACCGGCTACACCAGGGCGGCCGGCTACTGCAGCCTCTTCGCCGTACGGAGCGGCGGTCGTGAGCTCATCGGCGTTGTTATGAACAGTTCGCGGACGAATCCGAATGCCCGGGTCTCCGATGCCATCAAAGTGCTGGACTGGGGATTCTCCCACTAAGAGGCGCCCGCCCGATGGGCACCCATCTGTCGCGTGACGCCGTTTTGCCACTTTTCTGACCCAATGTCATGCCGGGGCTATACGCTGCCTTGACCTAACTGTGGCAAGAGTGGCGAATGGGGTCTTTGGTGTCAGAGCGACTCGGGCAAGGACTTAAACGGCAAGCCAGACGGCTGGGCATAGCCATGGTCGGTGCCACCCTCGCGGTGGTGGTCCCGACCGCAGGAGCCAACGCGGCGGCCGTTCCTGCCGTGCAGGCGGCCCGTGCGGCAGCCAAGCCGCCGACCGGGATCACGGCGAAGTCCACATATCTCTTCGACTCCACCACAGGGAAAGCCCTCTGGAGTCGCAAGCCGGACACCAAGCTGCAGATCGGCAGCATGACCAAGGTGATGGCGGCGCTGGTCGTGCTGAAGGCCGGTCATCTCGATCGGCAGATCACGATCACTCAGAAATACGCCGACTACGTCAAGAAGTACGGTGCCAGCCAGGCCTACCTCGCGGTCGGCGACAAGCTCACCGTGCGCCAACTGCTCAACGCGATGCTGATCCAGTCGGGTTGTGACGCCGCCTATGCGCTGGCCGACTCCTATGGACCGGGCTGGCTGCCGTTCCTCAACAAGATGAACGCGCAGGCCAAGACGCTCGGCATGAAGAACACCCACTACTCCAGCTTCGACGGGCTGCCCTGGCCGTCGGCCACCTCCGCTTGGTCGACCGCACGCGATCAGGTCACGCTGGCCCGCACGGCGATGAAGAACGCGACCTTTCGCTCGATCGTCGCGACACCCACCTACACGTTGAAGAAGACGGCGGGCGGGCACTCGTACACCTGGAAGACGAGCAACCGGCTGCTCGGCAAGTACCCCGGCATGCTGGGCATCAAGACCGGCACCACCAACGCCGCCGGCTACTGCTACCTGTTCGCCGCCCGCCGCAACAGCCACACGGTCATCGGTGTCGTGCTGAGCAGTCCGAGCCTGACCGCCCGGTTCACCGATGCCGCCAAGATGCTGGACTGGGCGTTCCACACCCATACGACCGTGCAACTCCGCCCGGCGTCCCGCTTCGCGATGGCGTGATGTCCATGTCGACGAGCTCTGTATGGGTCAGACGGCTGGGCGTGGCCTGTCTGGCAATGACGCTGACGGCGGTGGCCCCGCTGACGGCGGCCACCGCTGCCACCACCGCTACCAAGGTCAACGCGGCCAACGCCGCTGCCAAGGTCAACCCGGCCAACGCCGGGACGATGGTCGCCCAGGTGGCGGCTACCGCACCGGCCGGGGTTGCGGCGAAGTCCGCATATCTCTACGACTCCACCGCGGGTAAGACTCTGTGGAGTCGTTCTCCGGACACCAAGCTGCCCATCGGCAGCATTACCAAGGTCATGACGGCACTGGTCGTGATCAAGGCCGGTCATCTCGACCGGAAGCTCACGATTACCAAGAAGTACGCCGACTACGTGAAGAAGTACGGTGCCAGCCAGGCATACCTCGCGGTCGGTGACAAGATCACCGTCGGCCAGTTGCTCTACGCGCTGCTGCTGCCATCGGGATGCGACGCCGCCTACGCGCTGGCCGATTCCTACGGCCCCAAGTGGGCGGGCTTCGTCAAAAAGATGAACACGCAGGCCAAGGCGCTGGGCATGAAGCACACCCACTACGCCAACTTCGATGGGCTGCCCTGGCCGACGGCCACCGCCGGCTACTCGACGGCCCGGGACCAGATCACGCTGGCCCGGACCGCGATGAAGTACCCGACCTTCCGTACGATCGTCGCGAAGGCCACCTACTCCGCGAAGACGGCGGGCGGGCACTCGTACACCTGGAAGACGACGAACCGGCTGCTCGGCGTCTATCCCGGCATGCAGGGCATCAAGACGGGTCACACGACCGCCGCCGGTTACTGTCTGATGTTCGCCGCCCGGCGCAACAGTCGCACGGTGATCGGAGTGGTGCTCAACAGCTCGCGCACCAGCGAGAAGGCCCGGTTCACTGATGCCGTAAAGGCGCTGGACTGGGCCTTCCACACCCACACCACGGTGCAACTCCTCCCGCTGTCCCGCGTCGCCACAGACTGATCCGCTCAAGCAAATCGCAAGATATAACGAAAAGGTCACCACCGTGTGATCCATGGCGCTAGGCTGTGGATCACGGTGGTGACACGGCCACGGGCGGGCTTAACGGCTCAGACCCGATGGCGACCACCGACCACATTGGTGGTCAGTACTGAGTAGCTGCGCATTTGACGCAGCGTCGTTCGAACTGTGCATGCCTTCCTTTCAACGGTTGTGGCCTCGCCATGCCCGGATCGCGCGCACCTCGGACGACGGACCGACTCCGTGCTGCCATCGAATGAGGTCGTATGCGCTTCCCGAAATCCCCCCGCCCCAGACGCCGTCACCGTACAAAGCACGCTGCCACCGCGCGGCGCGAGCTCAGGTGGCCCGAGTGGAGCGCGCTGCGCGAGCTCAGGTGGCCCGAGTGGAGCGCGCTGCGCAAACTCAGGAAGACAAGGTTCGTCCCCTCCTGGCGAGTGACCCTCGGGCTCATCACACTGGGGTTGCTGGCGCTCGGCACCCTGATCGGCGTCGGCTACGCGCGGACCCCCATGCCGACGGAACTCCAGGACGGGGTCACCGACCAGGGTTCACCGATCTACTACTCGGACGGCACGACTCCGATCCTGCGGCTCGGAACGCATCGTGAGCTGCTCAAAGATCAGCAGATCCCCGACCGGTTGAAGTGGGCCGTGCTGGCGGCGGAGGACCGCGGCTTCTACAGCGAGCCCGGGATATCGGCGGACGGGGTCGCGCGCGCCCTCTGGAACAACGTGACCGGCGGAGACACGCAGGGTGGCTCGACCATCACCCAGCAGCTGGCTCGGAACTACTACAAGGGCCTGAGCAAGGACCGTACGGCCAGCCGCAAGTTCAAAGAGGCCTTCATCGCGATCAAGCTGAGCCAGAGTAAGAAGAAGGACGAGATCCTCGACCTCTATCTCAACACGGTCTACTTCGGCCGACAGTCGTCAGGCGTGCAGGCGGCGTCCCGGGCATACTTCCACAAGGACGCCTGGAATCTGTCGGTCTCCGAGAGCGCATTGCTCGCGGCATTGATCCAGCGGCCCGCCTACTTCAAAACGCTGGGCGACAGCGAAGCCGCTCGCGCGCTACGCGCCCGCTGGAACTATGTGATCGACGGCCTCGTCAAGCTCGGGAAGCTCAGCAAGGCCGAGGCGGCGCAGCAACACTTCCCGGCGACCCAGCGCGAGTGGGACGAGGTCGATCAGAGCGGTCAGCTGGGGCTCATGCGGGACCGCGTCATGCAGGAGCTCCAGCAGCTCAAGATCCCGTCATCGGACATCATCAACGGTGGCTTGAAGATCTACACCGGACTGGACAAGCAGTGGATGGCGTACGCCGGGCAGGCGATGGCCGAGGCCAAAGTGAACCGCTGGCCCGCGAGCCTGCGGGCCGGGCTGATCGCGGTCGACCCGCGGGACGGTGCCGTGAAGGCCTTCTACGGCGGTGATCCGAAGAAGAGCCAGGTCGACACCGTGTTCACCCCGATGGCCCAGGTCGGCTCCACGTTCAAGCCGTACGTTCTCGCCGCCGCGCTGAAGCAGGGCTACTCCGTCAGGTCGCTGGTCGACGGCCGATCGCCGCAGAAGTTCGACGCCGTCGGCAACAACACCCCGATGGGCACGCCGGGCTACCCGGTGAGCAATGACGAGAAGATCGGGTCGCTGGGCTTCGTCGACCTGGTCAAGGCCACCGCGCTGTCGGTCAACACCGGCTACGTGAAGCTCGGCTTCGAGCTCGGGCTGGGAAAGGTGCTGGATGCCGCCCGAGAGTTCGGTGTTCCCTCCTCCTACCTGAAGCCGTTCAAGGGCCAGGGCGGCATCACGCTGGGCATCGCCACCATCCCGGCGGTCTACCAGGCAGCCGGCTATGCCACCTTCGCCAACGGCGGCACTCCCGTCACCCCGCATGTGATCACCAAGATCGTGGACGTCCATGGCAGATCGATCCCG
This sequence comes from Actinomycetes bacterium, assembly GCA_025964575.1. Taxonomy (GTDB): domain Bacteria; phylum Actinomycetota; class Actinomycetes; order Streptosporangiales; family Streptosporangiaceae; genus Actinomadura_E. The sequence goes on along the minus strand of JAOPYO010000130.1, from coordinate 4,437 downwards.
CTGCCCTGGGTGAAGAAGGCCGAGCCGATTCTCACCAAGGAACAGGCCGCCCAGGCCACGTATGCGATGAAGGCCGTGGTGACCGATGGCACCGCGCAACACGCCGCGCTGCCGGACAGGGAGGTCGCCGGCAAGACCGGGACGACCGACAAGAACCGGGCGGCCTGGTTCGTCGGCTACGTGCCCCAGCTTTCGACCGCGGTCCTGCTGTCCAACACCAAGAATGAGTCGATCAGCGGCATCCCCGGCCATAAGGGGACCATCGATGGCGGCTCGGTGCCCGCGGAGATCTGGAAGTCCTTCATGGCGAAGGTCACCCGGGATCTTCCTGCCGAAGGGTTCCCCACGCCGGCCTTCACCGGGGAGCTCAAGAAGTGGGAGTCTCTGCTGCCGGGCGCCTCATCACCGGCACCGGCCCCGACGGTCTCGCCGCGCCCAACGGTCACGTGTGCGTCCGGAAAGCCAGGCTGCTCCACGTCGCCGAGCCCCGGTGGCCTGTCCTACTGCACCCCGGGTTCGCCGCAGAAGTCCTGCGATCCGAGCACGCCCCCGCCCGCCGGACCCCAGCTCAAGCGGTGGTGCGCCAAGCCGGAGAACCAGCTGAATCCGGTCTGCCGAAAAGCGGGCCAGCGGTCATGATGCCGCCTGATGCCAGAGGGGCGGGCTGGACCTGGTACGAAAGGGGATCGTGAGACCCCACCTGAGCCCCCGCGACCGTACGGCGCTCCACATTTGGCTGCTCACCCGGCTCGGGGTGGTGGCGATCGCGATCGTTGTCTCCAGTCTCTATGTGCATGGGAACTTGCAGGACCCGTTCCTCGACCGGTTCACACAATGGGACGTCGACCACTTCATCGAGATCGCCCGGTACGGCTACAGCGGCAACCCTTCGAAGCCACCGGACGCTGGGCTGCCCGGCTTCTTCCCCGGCTTCCCGCTGTTGATCCATGCCGTACACCTGATCGTTCCGGACTGGCGGCTCTCGGCGCTGCTCATCAGCCTGGTCGCGGGCGCTGTGGCCATGGTCGCGCTGTCCCGGCTCGGTGACCAGGAGGGCGCCAAAGGCACGGGCACGCGGGCGGTCATCGCGCTGCTGCTGTCGCCGTTCGCGGTGTTCCTGTTCGCCGGCTATTCCGAGGCGCTGTTCCTGGCCTTCGCATTGCCCGCCTGGATGCTCGCCCGCCAGCGCCGCTGGGAGCTCGCCGCGGTGTGCGCGTTCTTCGGTGCGGGCGTACGCGTCACGGGGCTCTTCCTCGCCGTCGCGCTGATCGTGGAGTTCCTGGTGAATGACCGCCAGTGGCGCAAGGCTCCCTGGTTGGTCGTGCCGTTCCTGGCGCCCCTGTTGTACTTCGCCTATCTGTGGTGGTGGTCCGGGGGAGACCTGAATGCCTGGCAGCACGCTCAGGAGCGGGGTTGGGGCCGTAAGACGGTCGATCCCTGGCAGGCGCTCAAGACCACCTGGGACGCGGCGTTCGGGGATCCGAGTCAGTTCACCAACGCCTTCCGGGTGGAGCTGATCGCGGCCGCGCTCGGTGTGCTCCTCACCCTCTGGCTACTGTTCCGGCGCCGCTGGGCCGAGTTGATCTATGTCGGGCTACAGATGGCGGCACTGCTGACCTCGGCCTTCTATCTGTCGATCGGCCGGTCCAGCCTGATGTGGTGGCCGCTCTGGCTGATGATCGGCGGGCTCGGCGTGCGCCGTGGCTGGCGCTGGGCATATTTCGCGCTGCTCCTCGCCATGGTTCCCTGGCTGGCCATCGAGATCGTGAAGTTCACCGAGGGATCCTGGGCCGGCTGATCTCCGATGTGATCCGGTCCCCGTTTACCGGTGGTTCTGCCGCGAGGAGCACGGCCCTGCCGACGGCGGGCGCCGCGGGGTTCCGTACCATCTCTCCTGGGCAGTTGCCTGCCGAGGCTCGGGGGACATTGCGGTTTATCGAGCGCGGCGGGCCGTACCCGTACCGTCAGGACGGAATGGTCTTCCAGAATCGGGAGCGGCGGCTGCCAGGTGAGCCGAGCGGCTATTACGTTGAGTTCACCGTGCCGACGCCCGGATCCGCGGATCGGGGCGCGCGGCGAATCATCGCTGGCAAGAACGGCGAGCGGTATTACACCGCGGACCACTATCGGACCTTCATGGTCGTCGGAGGAGATCGATGAGTGAGCTCGGCGGCCTCGAGGGGTTGCTGGCAGGGAAGACGGCGCCTGGTGTCTTCCTCTGGTCCATTCCCGGTTCGACGCGGCGGTCGGATGTGGTGGACGCGGCCAAGGGCGCCGGGTGGCTGCCATTCTGGCTGGCGGGCCAGACCGTCACCGACAAGGACGAGTTCCTTGAGATGTGCGTGGAGAGCCTGGAATTCCCCGACTGGTTCGGCCACAACTGGGACGCGCTGGCGGACTGCCTGACCGACCTGACCTGGGCGACCACCATGGCCGGTTACCTGATCGTGTACGCCGGATGGCAGGCCCTCGCACAGGAGGATCCCGAAAGCTTCGCCACCGCCATGGAGATCTTCAAAGAGTCCGTGGACCTGTGGCGCGACACCGAGACCCCGATGGCCGTGCTGCTGCCGGCGACGGGTGACGAGGACTTCGCGCCAGACCTTCCCCGGCTCTCCTGACCGACCATCCCCTTCGTGATCATGCGTGATCACGAAGGGTCAGAGGTTGTCGCGTAGCCAGGCGATGTCGTCGGATTGGCCGTCCGCCGGGGTCTCGACGATGACGGGGGCGTTGGCGGCCCGTACGACCGTGAGGATCAGTTCGGGATCGATCTGGCCGACGCCGAGGTTGGTGTGCCGGTCGGCGCCGGAGTCGAAGGCATCGCGGCTGTCGTTGCAGTGGATCAGGTCGACCCGGCCGGTGATGGCCTTGATCCGCTCGACGGCGTCGATGAGCGTCTCACCGCCCGCGTGTGCATGGCAGGTGTCCAGACAGAATCCGAGGTTCTTGTCGAGATCGGCGACGCCGCCGAGCACCTCCCACAGCCGGGCGATGCGGTCGAACCTGCGGGCCATGGCGTTGTCGCCACCGGCGGTGTTCTCGATGTAGATCGGGATCGGGCACTCGAGCCGCTCGAAGACCTTGCGCCAGTTCTCGAACCCGACCTCGGGATCGTCGTCCTTGGACAGATGGCCACCGTGCACGATCAGCGCCTTGGCGCCGATGGATGCGGCCGCCTCGAGGTGCTGAGCCAGAATCTTGCGGCTGGGTATCCGGATCTTGTTGTTGGGGGTCGCCACGTTGATCCGGTACGGAGCATGGATGTAGATGTCCACGTCGGAGTCGCGGATCGCCTCGATGCCTTCAGGGATCACTGGCTTGGCATAACTCTGCGGATCACCCAGGAAGAACTGCGCGACCTCCGCCTTGCGGGCGGTGGCCGAGTCGAGTGGATTGTTCTGGTCGACGTGGGCTCCGATGCGCATGTCGACGAGCCTAACGCGGACCCTGCCGTCCATGGGTCCAAGCCATGGGTCTGGGCGAGTGGTCTGGGCGGGCTTGGCGGCGTCAGGGTGTGAAGCCTCCATGCGCCAGTGCCAGCGCGACGCCGACGGCCGAGCCGACCATCCCGACGACATTGAGCCAGCGCTCTCCGGTCGTGGCCGAGACCATCTGTGAGTACAGGCTCAGTGGGAGCCCGACGATGCCGATGATCGCGGCAGGCATATGGGTGACGACGATGAAACCCAGCACGAGAGCTGTGAGTCCGAATGCCATCGCGGTCACGGCGAGAGAGTTCTCCCGCGGATGCCGCTCGCCGTCGGTGTTCAGGGTGAAATGTCGATCTTGAAGCAGGGTGAAATGCCGGTTTTGGAGTACGTGTGGCATGACAAACCACCTCCTCAGAGGCACGAAACCTTCCTCACATGGTGATTCCCGCCTTGCAAGACCGTCAAGGGGTCCTCGACCGGCGTCAGTGCTTCTGACCTCTTTTTGGGACTTCAGGAGCGCGAATGCCGGGTTTTGTCACCGGAGAGGGGTAACGTCGAACGCATCTTCGAGGATGGAGGTGGATGCGGTGAAGCGCCGATCAGGGGGGACGACCCCCGGGGCCGCCCGAGGGGTGAGTGAGCTGTCGACGGCCGACGACGTGGAACTCATCGATGAGCTGTCGCTCTTGACGACCCAGGCCGGGCGCATGCGGGCCCGGATGGCCGAGATCATGGCTGAGCTGGATCGGCGCCGTATGCCGGCCGGATCCGGGTCTTGTCTCCGATGAGCTCGCGCACTGTCGGTTGTTGGTAGCCTATGTGGATCCCCACGGCCATTTCGGAGCGACACGGCTTCGGATCAGTACGGCTGCGGGAGACGCAAGAGCCCTCCTGTCACGGAGAGACCGTGACCGCATCAGTCCAGAGGAGGTAGGGACCTAGCATGCGTCGCTACGAACTCATGGTCATCCTCGACCCCACCGTCGAGGAGCGCACCGTAGCC
>JAOPYO010000118.1 GCA_025964575.1 Actinomycetes bacterium | reverse complement strand
AGAGTTCCACGCCGTTGTGTTGCAGGCGGACGCGGTTGGCCAGGGTGCCGAAGTAGTGACCCAGATGCAGCGGGCCGGTCGGCCGGTCTCCGGTCAGGATCCGGAATCGCGCGGGGTCGTGGGCGATCTGTGCTTCCAGTTCACCGGTGCGGCGCAGTGCGGCCTGCAGCGTCAAGGAGCCATCGGCATCGGCTGGCGCTAATGATACGGTCACCGGTTCGATCGGGTCGGACGCGGCGATGGGGTGGGTCACGAGTGTCTCCTCGAAGTCGGAGGCCCGCCGACCGGATCAACCCCCGCCGAAGAGAAAGGGCCGTCCAACCGGACGGCCCAGATCGTGCGTGGAAGATGGCCGTCCTATGACGGCCACCAGCTCAGGCACGACAAACGATGCATGACGTCAGAGTACTCGATCCATCTTGAATGAGCGGGAACACCGGTCGGTTTCAAGCGTCTGTGGCCAGGCCGCGGCCACAAGTCGTAACAAGTTGGATACGCCGTGGTACCTGCGGGTGGGTTGGGGCGTCTTACGCATATAGCGACACCCGTTGCATTCGCCCCCCGGAGAGTCACCATGCGGAAAATGCTCGCTGCTGCTGTCCTCACCACGGCTTCCCTCGTTGCCCTCGCGGCTCCGGCCCAGGCCGCGACCAAGCACAAGGCTCACATGAGTCTCACCACTTACTACCCCATGGCCGGTCGGGCCTACTGGGTCAAGGGTGCAGGGAATGCCGTCCCCATCAAGGGCGCCAAGGTCTGTATCCAGTACCGCTACTACTGGTCGAAGACCTGGCACATCCAGAAGTGCACCCATACGAGCACCAAGGGATACGCCAAGGCTTACCCGACCCTCCACGAGGGAGCCTGGTACCGATGGAGCCTCTACGCCACCAAATCCACGACCCACGCGTATAGCGCGTGGACCGAGTGCTACAGCTGCGGTTGATCAGAGTCTTGGCTGTAGCCCGAATGGCACGCTCGATTCGTCGTGAGCCAGGAGCCGCCCCATGCATCAAATGACCAAAGGCGCCAACGTAAGCCTCAGTGAGGCATCGGGGCCGGTCACCCTCGCGCTGAGCTGGACCGATCCCACAGGCGGCGGGGAGGCCGATGTTTCGGTGCTGCTGCTTGGGCCCCGTGGGAAGGTTCGCAGCGACGAAGACTTCTTCTTCTACAACCATCCCGCCAGCGCTGACGGCTGTGTGCAGTTGCTCGGCAAGTCTCCGACCGGCAGCGGCAGCGAAGACCTCATCCTGTTGGATTTGGCCACGTTGCCCGCGGAGGTCGAAGGCGTCAGCGTGGCCGCGAGCCGGCACGCGGGGGCAACCTTCGGGGAACTGGACGACCTACGCCTGACCCTGTCCGATAGTTCCGGCGAGAATCTACTGGCGTTCGACATCACCGACGCCGGCTCGGAGACTGCATTCGTCTTCGGTGAGTTGTACCGGCGGGGCGGCGAGTGGAAGTTCCGCGCCGTCGGCCAGGGGTATGAGTCCGGGCTCACCGGACTGGCCACCGACTTCGGCATCGACATCGATGAGGGCGAAGAGGCGCCACCGGCCGACAGCTCATCATTGGCAGAAGGTGAAGCATCCGCTGCCGAGGCGCCGACCGCTCAGGCACATGCCCCGACTCCTGACAGGCCCAGTGAAAGCACCCAGAGGACAGGCCGGGTACGGACCGCGAAGAAGAGCACGAAGAGCACTCTGCCCAAGGCTGTCAAGGTCAACCTTGCGGATCATCCCTCCTGGCAGAACGCTCGTCTGTTCTCGGTCGCGGGCCTGAGGAACGACCAGGAACGAGAGATGCGCGCTACCTCCACCCTGCTCGCGGTGATGGTGCAGGTGCCCGAGTTCGGCAGGCGGCTCACCGCCCGGTTCAATGCCCCCGCCGGCACCATCCAGACCTTCGCCGAGGCCTCCTTCAAACACGGCGACGGCACGGTCCGCCCCGACGGGATCATCCGGGTGGCCCGCGCGGGGCGGATCTGGACGGCCCTGGTAGAGACCAAGACCGGCGGCAACCCTCTGAGGACCGATCAGGTCGAGTCCTACCTGGAGGTCGCCGCCAGGAATGGCTACGAAACCGTCATCACGCTCTCCAACGACCTGGCCTTGGACGGCGAACACCCCCTGACCGTCGACAAACGGCGGCTCCGCAAGACCGCCCTGCGCCACCTGTCCTGGGCCGAGGTCGCCCACGAAGCCCACATGCTCTGCCACCACCACGGCCTGGCCAACCCGGCACACACATGGATGCTGGGTGAGTTGCTGCATTACCTACGCCACGACAACGCCGGCTGCCAGGGCTTCCAGAACATGGGAACCGCCTGGGTACCGGTGCGGAACTCCATCACCGAGGGCACTCTGCGCCTGGGCGACAAGCGGGCCATGCAGGTCGCCGAGAACTGGGAGAAGCTCATCCGGCAGCTGTGCCTGCGCTTGGGCGGAGAAACGGGTCTGGCCGTGGCACCGGTCCTGCGAAAAAAGCGAGGCAGCGAATCGACCGTCCGCCGCGTACAAACCGTGGCGGCTCTGGTCGACACCGGACGCATGAGCGCCGAAATCCGTATCCCTGGCGCCGTGGGTCCCGTCCTTGTCGAAGCCGACCTGCGTACCGGGCAGATCGAGACGGCGGCCGAGGTCCCGGCGGCCGAGCGGGCACGGGCCCTGACCCGCGTGCAATGGCTTCTACGGCAGCTGACCGAAGCGCCGACCGAGCTACGTGTCGAGGCCCTCACCCGCGGCCACGTAACCGGGCCGTGTGAACTATTGAAAGACCTGCGAGCAGAACCCGGCTTGCTTGTCCCCGACGGCGGGGGAGAGATCACATCCTTCCGCCTCACTTTGCCGACGAGCATGGGCACCAAGCGGGGTACCGAGGAAACCGGCTTCGTCCGCAGCATGGACACTGCCGTGAACCGCTTTTACCAGCAGGTGATCCAGGCACTGAAATCCAGCGCATCCTCCACCGGAGAAGCCCAACCAGGCGGCGAGCACGTGGGGACCACCGGAGGCTGAGGCCCCGGTGGACGGAGCGATCGACGGCCGTTATGCAGCAATTGGCTATTTTGGGCCGTTGCTGTGTTCCAGTGGATAGCTCCCGTGCAGATCGCTCCAGTACGCAGATTCTCCGGAGAGGTTCGGGCGCGGTTCGCAGGCTCGCCGGTGCGGCTCGCACGACTCGGATGTGCACATCGCACGCCCGGGGCATGCGCTGTGCATAATGGTGCGTTCCGGACGCCTGATAGGGGGCTGGTCGTGTGAGCCAGACTCGGGACGTCGGCCGGGCGCCGCGTGTGGCCACGGTGCCGATCCTCCTCTGGCTGGGTCTGTTCTGCTTGTACCGGATTTACTTCATGCTGTCCGGCTCGGTTCCCGTCACGCGCCTGGGCAGCACGGCCGCCGCGTTCGGAGTGGCGGCCGTGGTCGTGTTGGGCGGCTTGCAGCTTCCGATCGTGCTCCGGCTCGTCTCACGCCGCCGCGCCGTCTGGATCCTGGCCGCGCAGGCGACCCTCACCTACGTGCCGTACGTGGTCGTTGGCGGGGCGTGGGGGCCGATCTCGGCGCTGTTGATGGCCGCGCTGCTGCTCACGTTCACCGGCTGGATACCGTGGCTGCTGGCGGTTCTCATCGCCACCGGCGAGTTCGTGATCCGGGTGGTGTTCTTTCCCGAAGTCGGGCCCTACATCGCGGTCTGGGCCGCTCTAGCGACCACGGCGATGGGGCTCTCCTACTTCGTGATCGTGCGGCTGGCCGACCTGGTGCAGAAGCTTCATGCGACCCGTGCGGAGCTCGCTCCGCTCGAGGTGGCCAGGGAGCGGCTCCGGATCGCGCGCAGCCTGCATGCGGTGCTCGGCGCACACCTGACAGTGATCATCCGGGTCGGCCGGGAGGCCTGCGCCGATCTCGACCAGGCACACGTCGCCGAGGTCGTGGCGGTCGCGCGGCGGTCGCTGGCCGAGGTCCGGTCGATCGCCGACGACTACCGCGACCGGTCCTTGGCCGCGGAGGTGGAGGCCGCGGGATCGGTGCTGGCGGCCGC
>JAOPYO010000109.1 GCA_025964575.1 Actinomycetes bacterium | reverse complement strand
TCGCCCTGCTGCTGTCGATCTGCTCGGAGGCGGACGCGTTCGTCGCGGCCAGCCTGACCCAGTTCTCTCCCACCGCCAAGCTCACGTTCATGGTGGTGGGGCCGATGGTGGACCTCAAGCTGATCGCTTTGCAGGCCGGGACCTTCGGGTCCCGCTTCGCCGCCCGCTTCATGCCGATGACCTTCGTACTCGCCATCGGGGTCAGCGCCCTGGTCGCCTGGGGGCTGCTGTGAGCAAGACCGCGCAGAACATGCTGCTCATCCTGGTCGGTGTGGCCGTCCTGCGGCTGACCGTGGCCACCGACGAATACCTCAACTACGTCCAGCCCGGCCTGCATTACCTCCTGGCGGCGGCCGGTGTGGTGGTCGTGGTGCTCGGCGCCACCGGCCTCTGGACCGAATGGGGCAAACCCAGAACGGTCGCCCCGAGCGAGCCCGACCAGGGCGAGGGGCATGGGGGACACGATCACGGGCACCGGGGACCCCGAGTGGCCTGGCTGCTCGGCCTGCCGGTGCTCGCGATCTTCCTGGTGGCCCCGCCCGCGCTCGGCTCCTTCACCGCGGCCCGGGCCGCCCCGCGTTCGGCTCCCGCGATCCCGCCGCCCAGCGATGGCTACCCGGCCCTGCCGGCCGGCGACCCCGTGAAGCTGTCCATCGGCGAGTTCATCGGACGATCCTTCGACGCCCAGGCCGGCACCGCCAACACCCTCAACGGACACAGGATCACCCTGACCGGCTTCGCCATGACCAGCAAGGAGGGCGGCTGGTACCTCACCCGCCTGCACATCGCCTGCTGCGCCGCCGACGCCATCCCCATGCAGATCATCGTCCGGGGGGTCGCCCAGCCACCGAAGGAGACCTGGGTGGAGGTCACCGGCACCTGGATCCCCCCGACCCCGAAGACCTCCGGCACCGGTATCCACGAGATGCAGGCCACCAGCCTGCGGCCGATCAAGAAGCCGGCCCACTCCTACGAATGACCGGTCCCCCAGCGAGATCCTGACGCCGCCCCCGAGCCGTGTCGAGGGCCGCTGTCCATGCGGGCGGCGGGCCACGCGGACGGCTTGGTCGCCGGCGCGGGAGCCGACACGGATCCCGACGCGGATGCCGCCTCGCGCGTCCGGGACACGACATCGAGACCCGCCGCGAGAAGCAGGAACGCGCACGTGACGATGTACTTGACTCCGGCGCTGTAACCCATCAGCCCCATACCGTTGTCGATCACCGCCATCAAGGCACCGCCCAGGACCGCGTCGAGCACCCGGCCCTTGCCTCCGAACAGGCTGGTGCCACCGAGTACGGCGGCCGCGACCGCGTACAGCAGCACATTGATCCCTCCGGTGCTGCTGTCCACGGAATGAGCACGCGAGACCGCGATGAGACCGCCGATGGCGGCCATGCTGGAGCAGATCACGAACGCCGAAATACGGATCCGGTCCACATTGACGCCGGCCTGCTGCGCCGCGTCCCTGCCCTGGCCGACGGTGTAGAGCCGACGACCGTACGCGGTGCGGCGCAGCACGAAGGTCCACCACATGATCATGACGGCGATGACCGGGACCACGATCGGCACGCCCTTGAGTGACGCGACGTCGGGATGGGGGCTGCGCTCCTGGTTGAGGACGTACACCATCGCGGCGGAGACCACGGCGACCACGAGGACCCGCCAGACGATCAGCGCCGCCGGATCGACCGACCGCTTGTGGTGGTGCCCCTTGCGCTTGCGGCGGACCTCGATCAGGACGTACGTGCCAAGACCTCCCGCCCACATCAACCAGGCCGCGGACGGTGCGACGGTGCCGTTGGCGATGGCGAGAATCGACCCGTCGTCGACCGAGATGTTCGCGCCGTCACCGATCAGCAGCAGAGCCACCCCCTGAAGCCCAAGCAGCCCCGCCAGCGTCACGATGAACGAGGGGACGCGGGTCTTCGTCACCAGGAGGCCCAGACCCAGGCCGATCGTGAGGCCGACCAGCAGGGCCGAGGCCACCGCCGCGTACCAGGGCAGCCTGCCGTGGGTCAGGAGCACCGCCAGCACCGCCCCGCACACCCCGCTGGTGTAGCCGACGGAGAGGTCGATCTCGCCGAGGAGCATGACGAAGACCAGCCCCATCGCGATGACGACGACCGCCGCGCCCTGGGTGAACAGGTTGGCGAGGTTGCTGGCGGAAAGGAAGGTCGGCCGCAGCAACGCGAAGACTCCACTGAAGAGGACGAGGCCCGTGAGGGCGGGCAGAGCGCCCATCTCGCCCATCGCCACCCGCGCGACGTAACGCCGCGCATGGCCCCTCATCGGGGACGTGGGGTGATCGGCGGGGGTCGCCAGCGCACCGTTCATGGCATTGCTCCGATCTGCAGCCCGTACCCCGCGCGACGATCCGGTATCGAGCCGGTCGACGCACGAGACTGCCAGGTAAGGGCAGGGGCGGCCGCCACGAAGCCCGTGAAAGTTGTCTGGCACAACGTATTTCGAGAAACAGCTGTGACACCAGTCACAGCTACCAGGGAATCTCCCCACGCCATAACTATTCGGCATCATACGGCAGGCGAAGCATGGGAGCTGCTCCCACCACGGCGATCATCGCCTGACCGGGATCGGAGCCTCCCGCAGCGGCGAAATGCGGAAGCGCAGCCGGCAGACGACCGCGTCGGTGTCCCGGCGCAGCGCGTGGGCCAGCACGCCGCCGCGCTGGTTCTGCAGCACCCGCTGCCAGTAATGCTCCGGCTCGACCTCCGGGATGAGCACGAAGACGTGCTTCTCCGTGGCGTTCCGCACGTACTCGACGATCGGCTCGACCAGGCGCCGGTGGTCGTCGCTGATCAGGTCGAGTTCGACGCCGGGATCCCAGCGCTCCCAGGCGTCGACGAACGCCCGGTTCTCGGGCAGCTCCTCGGGATGTACGACCCGTACGGCCACGACCCGATCGCCTAGGGACAGGGCCGCGGCCAGCGCCTCACTGGTGAGCCGGCTGACCCCGCCGACCGGCACGATCACCAGGGCCCGCCGGGGATGCGGGGGCGGCGGAGTCTCTCCCAGGGCCAGGCGCTCACCGATCCGGCTGTAGGCCCTGTTCACCTGGGCCATGATCACCACCAGCACAGGGAGTAGGACCACGATCAGCCAGCCACCCTCGCCGAACTTCGTCGCGGTGACGACCACGGCGGCCACGGCAGTGAGGACGGCCCCGAACCCGTTGATCGCGGCCCTGCCCTGCCAGCCCGCGGGGCGGTCGATCCACCAGTGCCGGACCATGCCGGTCTGCGAGAGGGTGAATCCGACGAACACGCCGATCGCAAACAGGGGCACGAGGATGTTCATGTCACCGCCCGCCGCGACCAGCAGCGCCGCCGACGTGACGAAGAGGAAGCCGATGCCGTAGCGGTGCACCTGCCGCTCGGCCTTGAGCGCGAACAGGTGCGGGAGGAAGTTGTCCTTGGCCAGGAGCTGCGCCAGCACGGGAAGACCGCCGAACGAGGTGTTGGCGGCCAACGCGAGCAGCACCACGGTGGAGAACTGGACGATGTAGTAACCGGCGTTGTGACCCAATGAGGCGTCGGTGACCTGCGACAGGATCGTGACACCGTTGACCGGGCGGATGTGGAACTTCTCGATCAAGACCGCGATGCCGATGAGCATCACCCCCAGCAGCCCGCCCAGGGCGACCTCGACCCGCTGTGCCCGCTTCACCCGGGGCCGGCGGAATGAGGGGACGGCGTTGGCGATGGCCTCCACGCCGGTCAGCGCGGCGCAGCCGTTGGCGAAGGCCTTCAGGAGCAGCAGCACCCCGACCGTTTTGAGGGTCGCCATCTGCCGCCCGCCATGCTCGACGGCGGCCGGGTGGTCCCGCAGCAGCCCGGCGACGATCACGGTCAGGATGGCCCCGACGAAGATCGCGGTGGGCACGATGAACGCCCGGGCGCTCTCCGCGATGCCCCGCAGGTTGATCGCCGTGACCAGCGCGAGCACTCCCAGGCAGAGCCAGACCGTGTACGGCAGCAGCGACGGAACAGCGGAGGTGAGGGCGGCGACCCCCGCGGCGATCGACACGGCGACATTGAGCACATAGTCGACGATCAGCGAGGCCCCGGCGGTCAGGGACGCCCGCCGGCCCAGATAGGTCTTGGAGACCCCGTAGGCCCCGCCGCCTTCGGGGAAGGCCCGGATGACCTGCCGGTACGAGAACGTCAGCACACCGAGTAGCAGCGCGATCGTGATGGTGACCGGAACAGTGAAGCCGAGACCGGTGCCACCGGCGAGCGCGAGCACCAGGACGATCGCCTCAGGGCCGTACGCCACGGACGCCATGGCGTCCAGCGACAGGGCCGCCAGGCCACCGACCACGCTCAACCGGTGACGCTCCCCACCAGGGAGATCGTCGATCGCTACAACGGGTTGCATACGTCCTCCTTCAGAAACGAGTAGATGCCAGTCGGCCGCCTGGCCGAGCGCCTGCCCACCGTCGGGCACCGCCCGTACGTCGTAACGCCGGGCCCGCAGGTTGAGGCTCAGCGCCCGCAGGATCTGTGGCTCGTCATCCACTACCGGGATGCGCGTCATGCTCATTGCCCCTGCTCCGGCCGGGCCGGCGGCGATTCCTCGGATGCGGCGCCTTCCGTCTCGTCGTGCCAGGCCCCGATATCCAACCGCCGAGCTGCAACGGGCAGGCTGAGGATCATGGTGACGCCGCCGCCAGGGGTCTCCTCGGGCTCGATGGCACCGCCCATCGCCTCCGCCAGCCCTCGCGACAGCGCGAGCCCAAGGCCGACTCCGGTGTCGTTGTCACGGTCTCCGAGCCGCTGGAAAGGCACGAAGACCCGATCCCGCTCGGCGGCGGGGATGCCCGGCCCTCGGTCGACCACGCGGATCTCCAGCATGTCCCCGAGGGCGCTGGCGGTCACCAGGAGGTCCTGAACGGCCGGGGTGTAGCGGAGTGCGTTGGAGACCAGGCTGACCAGCACGCGTTCCAGCAGCCCCGGATCGGCCAACGCCTCGGGCAGGTCCTCGGGGATCTGCACGCGTACGTCCCCGGCTCCCTGGCCGAGGTAGTCCAGGGCCCGCTGGACGATGTCCGCTACGGCCAGCGGCTGGACGGACATGGCGAGCGCCCCGGCCTGGAGCCGGCTCATGTCGAGCAGGTTGGAGACGAGCCGGTCCAGCCTGTCGAGCGATTCGGCCGCGGTGTCCACCAGCTCGCGCAGGTCCTCCTCGCTCCAGCGCACGTCCGGGCTGCGAATGCTCTCGACCGCCGCCTTGGCCGAGGCCAGCGGGGTGCGCAGGTCGTGGCTGACCGCGCTGAGCAGGGCGGTACGCATCCGGTCGGCCTCGGCAAGGGGGCGGACTCGACCGGCCTCCTCCTCCAGCCGCTGCTGGCGCAGGGCCACCGCGGCCTGGGCGGCGAACGCCTCCAGCACCCGTTGGTCCGCCGCGGAGGGTGTGGGCCCACAGAGCACGAGGGCGAGATCGTCGTCGATCGGGATCTCGGCATCGCCGTCGTCCGGGCTGGTACAGGGACGGCCGCCGACCGTGGCCACCACCCGCCAACGCTGCGGCTCATGATGTCGGCCCGGGGTTACCGGGGTGTCCGGCGGCCGCTCCAGCAGGGTCACCACGCTCAGTCCGTAGGTCTCTCGCAGCCGTTCCAGGATCGCCTCCACTGAGTGCTCGCCGCCCAGCACACTGCCCGACAGAGTGGCCAGCACGGTGGCCTCCGCGCTGGCCCGCGCCGCCTCCCTGGTTCGTCTGGCGGCCACGTCGACGACGGTGCTGACCGCGAATGCGACGAGCACGTATGCCATGAGCGCCAGCACGTTCTCGGTCTCGGCGATCGTGAAGGTGTAAAGCGGCAGGGTGAAGTAGTAGTCGAGCAGCAGTGACCCGAGGATGGCCGCCACCAGCGCCGGGTAGAGACCGCCGGCCAGGGCGACCCCGACCACTCCGACCAGGAACACCAGGATGTCGGAGGGCATTGACAGTTCGCCGCGCAGGTTGGCCAGCATGAGCGTGAGCAGCGGCATGCCCGCCAGGGCAAGGACGAATCCGGCTCCCCGGCGCCGCCGGGTCAGCGCCGGCAACCGATCCTCCCGGCGGCCCCGCTTCGCACCCTCGTGGGTGACCATGTGGACGTCGATGGGGCCGGACAGCGCGGTGGTGTTCACCCCGACACCGCGCGACAGAATCTGAGCGAACCGGCCGCGCCGGGACGCGCCCAGCACGAGCTGGGTGGCGTTGATACCGCGGGCGAAGTCCAGCAGGGCCTGTGGGATGTCGTCTCCGACCACCTGGTGGTACGTGCCTCCCAGGCTTTCGACCAGGGCGCGCTGCCGGGCCAGGTTCGCCGGGTTGGCGCCGGTGAGCCCGTCGCTGCGGGTGATATGGACGGCGAACAGATCGGCGCCTTTGGAACGGTCGGCGACCCGGGATGCCCTCCTGATGAGGGTGTCGCCCTCCGGCCCGCCGGTCAGCGCGACGACGACCCGTTCCCTGGCCTCCCAGGTCCCTTTGATGTCGTGGTCGGCGCGGTAGCGGTCCAGCTGATCGTCCACCTTGTCCGCCAGCCAGAGCAGCGCGAGCTCGCGCAGGGCGGTGAGGTTGCCGACCCGGAAGTAGTTGCCGAGGGCGGCGTCCACCTTCTCCGGCGGATAGACATTGCCGTGCGCCATCCGGCGCTGCAGTGCTTCGGGCGCCATGTCCACCAGCTCGACCTGGTCGGCCCTTCGTACGACCTCGTCCGGCACGGTCTCCCGCTGCGGAACACCAGTGATCCGCTCGACAACGTCGTTCACCGACTCCAGATGCTGCACGTTGACCGTAGAGATGACATCGATCCCCGCGTCCAGCAGTTCCTCGATATCCTGCCAGCGCTTCTCATTCCGCGAGCCGGGCACGTTCGTGTGGGCCAACTCGTCCACCAGCGCCACCTGCGGCTGCCTGGCGATCACAGCGTCAATGTCCATCTCGGTGAAGGCCGCACCGCGGTAGGTCATCGTCGTGCGCGGCACAGACTCCAGTCGGTCGACGAGCTCGGCCGTACGGGGACGGCCATGGGTCTCCACATAGCCGACCACCACATCGGTGCCCCGCTGAGAACGCCGGTGCCCCTCGTCGAGCATCCTGAACGTCTTGCCGACCCCTGGTGCCGCCCCGAGGTAGATCCGTAACCGTCCCCTCATGGCACCTCTCTCTGTCGCGGAATCGTGGCGTGTCACCGGTCCGGAGCGGGCTCTGACCAGCGACACGCCACGAGTCAACGGGCGCTTAGCCGCGGAAGGGGTACTTCCTGTCCAGCTCGACGTTCAGGTTCAGGACGTTGACCCGGGGCTCGCCCATGAAGCCGAGCACCCGGCCGTCCTCGTTGTCCTGGATGGCCTTGACGATCTGGTCACGGGATATCCCACGCCCCTTGGCCACCCGGGCCGCCTGCAGCAAGGCGTATGCCGGCGAGATGTGCGGGTCGAGGCCGCTGGCGCTGGCCGTCACCGCGTCGGCGGGGACCTTGGGGTTCGCCGGGGCGTTTCCGCGGATCGGCACGATCTGGCCCTTGGAGTAGTCCTGG
>JAOPYO010000127.1 GCA_025964575.1 Actinomycetes bacterium | reverse complement strand
GCGCGCGCTCTGCTGCACGTTGAGGTAGTTGACGAAGATGCCCTGCGCGGTCTCCGGCCGCAGGTAGGCCAGCCCCGATTCGTCCTCGACCGGGCCGAGGTAGGTCTTGAGCAGCCCGTTGAACATCTTCGGCTCGGTGAAGGCGCCCTTGTTGCCGCAGTTGGGACAGGCGATGTCCGCGAGACCGTTGGGAGGCGACGCTCCGCCGTGCTTTTCGGCGTAGGCCTCTTCCAGGTGGTCGGCCCGGTAGCGCTTGTGACAGGACTGGCACTCGGTGAGCGGATCCACGAACGCGTTCACGTGACCACTGGTCTCCCACACCTCGCGGGCCAGGATCACGCTGGAGTCGAGGCCGACGACATCGTCGCGGCCCTGCACCATGGACTTCCACCACTGGCGCTTGACGTTGTTCTTCAGCTCGACGCCGAGCGGTCCGTAATCCCAGGAGGCACGCAGCCCGCCATAGATCTCACTCGACGGGAAGACCAGACCTCTGCGCTTGGCGAGGCTGACGATCGTGTCCATCACATCGGAACGTCGGGCCATGGTGGTTCTCCATCCGGCTGGCGGTCGGCGGGATTGTTCGTACGCCCCCGTGACGTACGGCTTCAATGATCCCCAGTGCGACGCCGGGGCCCCGTAGCGACGGTCCGCCCCTGACGTCAAGCAGGTCCCCAGCTTATTGCACCCACACGGTGACACGGAGCCAAGCCATCGATTCCACGGCGGTCAGTAGACCGGGCCGTCCACGACATTGCTGTCGACGTTGAGCTTGATCCCGCCGTGCTCCTCACGGTGGCCACCGCGGTACTGCTTGATCCGCCTGTGCGGGCTCCACCAGGACGGTTCCAGATAGCGGCTCCTGTCGGTCCGGGCCTTCCCATCCCAGCGCGCGAACCAGATCGCCTCGGGCTTGGTGATGCCGGTGGCCTGGCCGAGGTCACGGATGCCCGAACCCACGCTGCTGTACATCCCGGGGACGTACCCCCGATGTCGCAGCCGCCGTGACCAGGAATGGATGAAGGTGAGCACCGCCCGCCGGCACCTCCCGTCCTGATTGTCGTACGCCTCCATGTCGAAGTAGATCGGGTTGCCCGACGGGATGCCCAGTGCCGCGGCCCGCCGGATCGCGTCATCGGCGGACGTACTCCCTCGCCGGTAGGCGTTTTTAGCCGTGAACCGGTTCTGACGGGTGGAGCAGGGCGCCTGTAACCCCACATACGTGGGAATCAGCCGATAGCCCATCCGGCGTACGGCCCGCATCCAGCCCCAGGTCAGGTTGGGCTGCGCGCAGCCACGCGCGGCGCCGCCTATGTAGATGTTCGCCACCCTGTACGCGTGCCGCCACGCCGCCATCGCCGCCAGCGACGGAGCCGTACAGGCGTCGAAACCGGCTCCGGTCGCCCACTCCCGGACCGGTTGCCCGAGCCGCCGCGGTTGCCGTACTGGCCGGTGCCGTGCCGCGGTACGCAGGCCGGCCCCCGGTCCGACCGGGTTCGCCATCCGGAGTGACGGCAGGGCACGCTGCGCCCCCGGCCGGATCCGGACGTCCCGCATCACGCCCTCCAAGAGCGCCCGGTCGGATCCGTACGTCCCGGTCATCAGCACTCCGGCGGCGGGCAGCGCCGTCTTGATCTCCTGCGTCACGGAGGCCTCCGGCAGCGAGCGTGATCCGGCCGCGGAATTCCCTGCGGACCGTCCCAGCGGCTCCAGCTGCAGAGTCTCGGTCCGGCCGGCCATCCGCGCGGGGCAGTCCTGCTCCGTGCCCGCCCGCCCGAGGTAGACCGCGTGCCGGTCGTACCGCACACACCGGGTGGGCTCCTGGTCGAGCCGGAACACCGGCCATCCTGCCGGGACGCTCAGACGCACGCCGCCGTACTCAATGATCTTGGCTCGTGGACCGGCCGCGAGCGGCGGGCCGGTCGTGGCCGTAGCCGCGCGCACCGTGAGCGCCGGCACCGCGGATACTGCGGGCATCACCGCCACCAACCCCAGAAAACCAGCAAGAACGGCATACCGCATCGCTACTCCCCACGGCTCGCTGGCAGATCGCAAGGAGCGTGCCCGCTACGAAGAGTTGCTACCGCCCAAGAGGATCTTTCACCGGGTCTTGGCCCGGTCTTGATGAGATCACTTACGCGACGATCTCGTAGGCGCCCGGTTCATCGACGGCTCTCGCCGACATCGGAATGAGGATCATCCGTACCTCTCCCAGCGCCCGGCGGTAGAAGCCCGCACCCTCCCATTCGGTGACCATCACCCACAGATCAGGGTCGTCGGCGGCATGGCCGAGCCGCCCGGACCGGTGGCCCCGGCATGCGGAGAGCGCCTCGAGGACGGCACGGGCCTGGCCGGCGAAGTCCTCGGCCTCTTCGGCGGGGACACGGTAACGGGTTATCGCGATCACGGCCCCATCCTCGCACCACACGCACCCGCCAATGCGTTGCCGCCGCCACTCCCGGGCGTACGGTTGCCACCATGTCTGCGAATCGAGGGCTCCGAGCAGCGGTGGAGCGGAGCAGCGCTACCCCAATGGTCTATCTTCACCACCTCCCGCGCTGGGCGCTGCCACTCACGATGGGGATCCTGCTGCTCATCGGCATGGTCGCCACCGGCTGGCTCGGCGCACTGCCACTCCTCCTGCTGGCCGTCTTCCTGGGTTGGTTCGCCTATCTGTCCTGGCCGAGCCTCGACCTGCCGGGACGGCTGCTCAGACTGGCCGCGCTCGCCGTACTGCTGCTCTTCGCCGCAGGGCATCTCGTCGGCCAATTTTGACAATCGTTTTCATCTTCATTCACAATATGGGGGTGTTTAACACTCGATGTCTCCTACCCAGTGCAGTGCTCGCCGTGATCCTGGCGGGTGCTGTCGCCTGTGGTGGCGGCGCCACGGCGTCCTCCGGCAAGCCCAGGGTGATCGGCTCGTTTTATCCGATGGCCTGGCTCGCCGAGCGGGTGAGCGGCGGCAACACCGCCGTCACCACGCTGACCAAGCCCGGCGCCGAGCCGCACGATCTCGAGCTGACGCCCCGCCAGGTCGTGGATGTCGGCAAGGCCAAGCTGGTGGTGTATCTCAAGGACTTGCAGCCCGCCGTGGACCAGGCGGTCGCTCAGCACGCCAAGAACTCCTCCCTCGACGCCGCCTCACTGGTGAAGACGCTCCCGGCGACCGGCGCGGAGGCGAACTCCCAGCACAAGGCGCTGTACGACCCGCACCTCTGGCTGGACCCGAGCCGGCTGGCGACCGTGACCACGACCCTGGGCGACCGGCTGGCGAAGATCGACCCCGCGCACGCGCAGGCGTACCTGGCCAACGCGCGGACCCTGGTGGGCGAGCTGACCAAACTCGACGGAGAGTTCCGTACCGGACTCACCACCTGCCAGCAGAAGACCATCGTCACCAGCCATGCCGCCTTCGGCTACCTCGCCGGTCGCTACGGGCTGACCCAGGTGTCGGTCACCGGGATCGACCCCGAGTCGGAGCCATCGCCCAAGCGGCTGGCGGAATTGACGCAGGAGGTCCGCAGAACTGGGGTGACCACGATCTTCACTGAGACGCTGGTCAGCCCCAAGGTCGCCGAGACCCTCGCCAAGGAGACCGGCGCGAAGACCGCCACCCTGGACCCCGTGGAGGGCATCAAGGACGGGGCGAAGGACGACTACCTGTCGATCATGCGCCGCAACCTGCAGACCCTGCGCACCGCCCTGAGGTGCCCATGACCTCGCCGGCTCCCGCTTTCAACATGACCGGCGGCCACGTCCGGCTGGACGGCCGGGAGGTTCTGCGCGGCATCGATCTGCGGGTCGAGTCGGGTGAGGTGGTGGCCCTGCTCGGGCCCAACGGCTCCGGCAAGTCCACGCTGGTCCGGGCACTACTCGGCCTGGTGCCGCTCTCCGCCGGGCGGACCGAGATCTACGGTACGGCGCCCGCGAAGTTCAAGGAGTGGCGGCGCATCGGGTACGTTCCGCAACGGCTGACCGTGGGCGGCGGGGTGCCCGCCACGGTTCACGAAGTCGTCTCCTCCGGCCGGATCGCGCGGCAGTCCCGGTTCCGGCCGTCGTCGGCCGCCGACCGGGCAGCCGTCGACCGGGCCCTGAAGACGGTCGGGATGGCCGATCGCGCCAAAGACCCGGCTCATCAGCTGTCCGGCGGCCAGCAGCAGCGGGTGCTGATCGCCCGAGCCCTCGCCGGCGAACCGGACGCCTTCGTCCTGGACGAGCCGACGGCCGGCGTCGACGCGGCGAGCCAGCAGGCCCTCGCCGACACCCTGGGGGACCTGGTCGCCCAGGGCCGCACCATCGTCCTGGTCGCCCACGAGCTGGGCCCGATGGAGCCGCTGATCACGCGGGCCGTGGTGCTGGAGGCGGGCCGGATCACGCACGAGGGCGCGCCACCGCCTCCCGAAGGCGAGTGCGCCGCTCCCGGCCACGAGCATCTGCATCCGCACGCGCCCGCCGACGAACCCGCCTCACTCACCACCTGGGGACCGGCATGACCGGCATCTTCGAGATCCTCGACTACGACTTCATGCGCCGTGCACTGCTCGCCGCGGTGCTCATCGGCATCGCCGCCCCGGTGGTCGGCACGTTCATCGTGCAGCGCAAGCTGGCGCTGCTCGGCGACGGCATCGGGCACATCGCCCTCACCGGCGTCGCCCTCGGGTTGATCACCAGCACGTCGCCGGTGCTCACCGCGGTCATCGTGTCGGCACTCGGCGCGATCGCCATCGAGTTCCTGCGTTCTCGCGGCCGTACGGGCGCCGACGTGGCACTCGCCCTGCTGTTCTACGGCGGCATCGCCGGGGGCGTCCTGCTCACCAACCTCGCCCCGGGCGGCAGCACCGCCAACCTGCTGGCCTATCTGTTCGGGTCGATCAGCAGTGTCTCCGCCCAGGACCTCTACGTCATCGTGGGACTGGTCCTCGGCGTCCTGACCGTGATCGCCCTGTTCGGCCGGGAGCTGTTCCTGCTCTGCCAGGACGAGGAGGTCGCCAGGGCCAGCGGCCTTCCGGTGCGGTTCCTGAGCCTGCTGCTGGCGGTGACGGCTGCGATGACCGTCGTGGTCGCCATGCGCGTCGTCGGGCTGCTGCTGGTGAGCGCCCTGATGGTGGTCCCAGTGGCCGCCGCCCAGCAGATCACCCGCGGGTTCAAGGCCACTGTCGGGCTGGCCATGGTCTTCGGCGTGGTGTCCGCGGTCGGCGGCCTTTACGCCGGTTTTCAACGCGATCTCTCCCCCGGGCCCGCGATCGTGCTGCTCGCACTCGCGGTGTTCGTCGGGGCCGTGACGGTGGGCCGGCTGTTTCGTCGCGGGCGAACGGTCACAAACGACCGGGTGGCATCCGCGGGACCAGTAGATTCAGGGGCGGAGGTGGCGGGGTGACCGCACGGCAGGACACGGTACGGCACGCACTGGCGGCGAGCGCGGGATTCCGCAGCGCACAGGACATCTTCGCCGACCTGCGTGCGGAGGGCTCCAAGATCGGCCTGACCACGGTCTACCGAGCGCTGCAGGCGCTCAGCGACGCCGGCGAGGTCGACGTGTTGCGCACCGACGACGGCGAGGCCGTCTATCGGGCGTGCGCGACCGAGGAGCACCACCACCATCTGGTCTGCCGGAGCTGCGGCCGCACGGTGGAGGTCGAGGGGCCTGCCGTGGAACGCTGGGCGGAGGCCATCGGCACCGAGCACGGCTTCATCGGCGTGACGCACACCGTCGAGATCTTCGGGATCTGCCCCACCTGCGCCGAGAACTGATCTTTTCGATCAGTTGGCGCGGGCGGGAACCTCGTTGGGCAGGGCTCCACCGTAGCGACGGTCCCGGCCGGCGTAGACCTCGCACGCGTGCCAGAGGTGGCGCCGGTCGAAGTCGGGCCACAGGGTGTCCTGGAAGACCATCTCGGCATACGCCGACTGCCAGATCAGGTAGTTGGAGGTCCGCTGCTCCCCCGAGGGCCTCAAGAAGAGGTCCACGTCGGGGATCTCCGGCTGGTAGAGGTACCTGGCGAAGACTTTTTCGTTGACCTTGTCCGGGTTGAGCTTGCCGGCCGCGACGTCCCGGGCGATCGCCGCCGCCGCGTCCGCGATCTCGGCCCGGCCACCGTAGTTCACGCAGAACTGCAGGGTCAGCACGTCGTTGTCGCGGGTCATCTGCTCGGCGTCCTCGAGCTCGTTGATGACACTGCGCCATAGCTTGGGCCGACGACCGGCCCAGCGCACCCGTACGCCCATGGAGTGCAGCTGGTCACGGCGGCGCCGGATCACGTCCCGGTTGAAGCCCATGAGGAAGCGCACCTCGTCGGGTGAGCGCTTCCAGTTCTCGGTGGAGAAGGCGTACGCCGACAGGTTGGGAATGCCCAGTTCGATCGCGCCCATGATCACGTCGAAGAGGGAGTGCTCCCCCATCTTGTGCCCTTCGGTGCGCGGCAGTCCCCGCTCCTTGGCCCAGCGGCCGTTGCCGTCCATCACGATGGCGACGTGCTTCGGCACGAACTCCTTCGGGATCGCCGGCGGCCGGGCACCGCTGGCGTGCGGATCCGGAGGCGAAACGGCCCTTCTCACACCGACTCCCTGTCGATTGTCGTTCCAGCTGTCGTTTCAGCTGTTGCTTCAGCGTTGGGCGCCGTACGCGGTCGCGGCGCCTCCCGCTCTACATGCCTGAGGGACCGGATCCCATGTTCGAGGTGCCACTGCAGGTAGGCCGCGACAAGGCCGCTGCACTCTACCCGGTGGCGGGATTCGCTCTCATCGGCGAACCCCCATTCCCCGCGCAGCAACGCCAGCATCAGCTCGAACGTCGGCGGCGCCGGAGTGGCCGCGCCCGGCTGCCGGCAGGAGCCGCAGACCGCACCGCCCGCCGGGATCGCGAAGGCCTTGAGACCACCCCGGGAACCGCAGCGGGCGCACTCGTCCAGCGCCGGCGCCCACCCCGCGACCGACAGCGAGCGGAGCAGATAGGCGTCCAGCACCAGGCGTGGGTCATGGGTCGCCTCCACCAGCGTCCGCAGCCCGCCGACGAGCAGCAGGAACTGGCGTAGCGCGGGCTCCTTCTCCTCGCTGGTCAGCTTCTCCGCGGTCTCCAGCATCGCCGTGCCCGCGGTATAGCGCGGATAGTCCGCGACGAGCGGCCCGCCATAGGGCCGGATCGTCTCCGCCTGCGTGATCAGATCGAGCGAGCGCCGTTCGTACAGCTGCACGTCGACATGGGAGAACGGCTCCAGCCGCGCGCCGAACCGCGACTTCGTCTTGCGGACCCCCTTGGCCGCCGCCCGGACCCGGCCGGTGCGGCGGGTCAGCAGCGTCACGATGCGATCGGCCTCGCCCAGCTTCTGGGTGCGCAGGACGATGCCTTCATCGCGATAGAGGGTCACCGGATCATTGTCCCCCACAAGGCCGACAGGCTGAGACCCATACCCGTCGCGCCCGGTCGCTGACCGACCGCGACCGATTCCGGCCCAAGCGAGTCGCTCATAAGTGTGGCTTGAATCACGCTCGGATGACAGCGTAGACGCATGAGATGCACGATCGTTCCCCCTCACATCCTGGAGCGGGTTGCCACCCGCAGCGCCGACCCAGAGCTTCGTGACATCGCGCGCCGTTCTCTCATCGTGGACACGGCACAGCGCACCGAGCGCCGGATGGCGCTCGTCGCCCCGGTGACCGCTGAGGCGGCCACCACACCCGACCGGACCATCAAGGACGCCAAGAATCTGGAGGAGATGCCCGGCCAGACCGTACGCGCCGAAGGCGGCGCCCCGACCGGCGACGAGGTCGTCGACCAGAACTACGACTGGCTCGGTGCCACCTACACCTTCTACTCGCAGGTGTACGGCCGGAACTCCATCGACGGCGCCGGCCTGCCAATGATCTCGACGGTGCACTACGGCCGCGACTACGACAACGCCTTCAGGAACGGCGAGCAGATGGTGTACGGCGACGGCGACGGCACGCTGTTCACCGCTTTCACCGGGCCGCTCGACGTCACCGGGCACGAACTCACCCACGGCGTCACCCAGTACAGCGCGGCGCTGGACTACTACGGCCAGTCCGGTGCGCTCAACGAGTCCATCTCGGACGTCTTCGGCTCGCTGATCAAGCAGTACCACTCCGGTCAGACCAGTGAGAACGCCGACTGGCTGATCGGCCAGGGACTCCTCGCGCCGGGGATCAACGGGGTCGCGCTGCGCTCCATGAAGGCGCCGGGCACCGCCTACGACGACCCGCACCTGGGCAAGGACCCGCAGCCCGCGCACATGGACCACTTCGTGCACACCTACCGTGACAACGGCGGGGTGCACATCAACTCCGGCATCCCCAACCGGGCGTTCTACCTGGCCGCGGCGGGGATCGGCGGCAACGCCTGGGAGAAGGCCGGGCAGGTCTGGTATGACACGCTCACCGGCGGGTCACTGGCCTCCGATGCGGACTTCGCCACGTTCGCGGCGGCCACGGTGGCGACGGCCACGCGGCTGTACGGCTCGTCGAACGCCGAGGTCAACGCGGTGCGGAACGCCTGGGCGGGGGTAGGCGTCATTAAATGAAAGTGACCGTGGTCCGCACCGGTGGATTTGCGGGGATCGAGCGGCGCGGGGAGGCGGACACGGCCTCCGACCCCGTCCTGCGTGGGCTCATCGCCCGGGTCGATCTCGACGCGGCGCCCCAACCCGGCCGGGTTCCGGACCAGTTCATCTACGAGATCGACGTCGATGGGCACACGGTGGTCATCGGAGAGAGCCGGCTGACGGGACCACTCCGAGAGCTCGTCCATCACGTCCTGGCGCATTAGTCGTGTTAAAGCGCCTGCTCACGACCGCGCCGGAGGTGCGGCCATGAGTTAGTGAGCGGGCGCGCGGCGCCTGGACTGAGGAGCGAAGCGAGCTTGCGAGCGGAGCGACGAGGGAAGGCGTCGCGTAAAGCGCCCGCTCACGACCGCGCCGGAGGTGCGGCTATAAGTATGCGATGGGCCTCGGCCGCGAGATCGTCGTGGCCGAGGCCCATTCAGCGGACACGATCGGTGGTTCACACCATCATGCCCGAGTTCTTGGGGCGAGCAGGATTGCAAGATCACGCCAATGCGGGAGCTCTCACCGCATACCGTGTGTGATCTCGCAATGCTGCGTTCAGGCTTTGGCGGCCCGGTTGATCGCCGACAGCACGGCCTTCAGCGAGGCGGTCATGATGTTGGCGTCGATGCCGACACCCCACAGGGTCGAGTTGCCCACCTGGCACTCCACGTAGGCGGCGGCCTTGGCGTCACCGCCGGCGCTCATCGCGTGCTCGTTGTAGTCCAGCACGCGTACCTCGATGCCGACCGTCTTCAACGCGGTGACGAAGGCCGAGATCGGCCCGTTGCCGACACCCTCGACCTCACGGATCTCGCCATCGACCCGGACGTCGACGTTCAGCAGGTACTGCGTTCCGCCCTCGTGGCCATCGCCCCTCGCCCCCGGGGCGTCGGCCTGGGAGGACGAACGGTGGGCCAGCAGCCCGATCCGGGAACCGTTGGAGAGGTACTCACTCTCGAAGATCTCCCACATCCGGTCGGCCGTGACCTCGCCGCCCTCGGAGTCGGTGTGGTCCTGGACCACCCGGGAGAACTCGATCTGCAGGCGGCGCGGCAGCTCCAGCGAGTGCTCTTGCTTCATGATGTAGGCCACGCCGCCCTTACCGGACTGGCTGTTGACCCGGATGACCGCCTCGTAGCTGCGGCCCACGTCGTGCGGGTCGATGGGCAGGTACGGCACCTGCCATTCGGACTTTGTGACCGGGATCCCGGCGGCGACCGCGTCGGCCTCCAGATGGAAGAACCCCTTCTTGATGGCGTCCTGGTGCGAGCCGGAGAAGGCCGTGTAGACCAAGTCACCGCCGTACGGGTGACGTTCGTGAACGGGCAGCTGATTGCAGTACTCGACCGTACGGCGGACCTCATCGATATCGGAGAAGTCGATCTGCGGGTCGATGCCCTGAGTGAACAGGTTCAGGCCCAAGGTCACCAGGCAGACGTTGCCAGTGCGCTCACCGTTGCCGAACAGGCAGCCCTCGATCCGGTCGGCACCGGCCAGGTAACCCAGTTCTGCCGCGGCCACCGCGGTGCCCCTGTCGTTGTGCGGGTGCAGCGACAGCACCACCGAGTCCCGGTAGGCCAGATTGCGGTTCATCCACTCGATCTGGTCGGCGTAGACGTTCGGAGTGGCCATCTCGACCGTGGCCGGCAGGTTGACGATGACCTTCCAGTCCGGGGTCGGCTGCCACACGTCGTTGACGGCGTTACAGATCTCGACGGCGTACTCCAGCTCGGTGCCGGTGAAGGACTCGGGCGAGTACTCGAAGAAGACCTGGGTGTCGCCCATGTCCTCGGTCAGCTTCTTGCACAGCTTGGCACCTTCGACGGCGATGGCGGTGATGCCGTCCTTGTCCTGCCCGAACACCACCCGCCGCTGCAGCGTGGAGGTCGAGTTGTACAGGTGGACGATGGCCTGCTTGGCACCGCGTACGGCCTCGAAGGTCCGCTCGATCAGCTCGGGCCGGGCCTGGGTCAGCACCTGAATCAGCACGTCGCCGGGGATCCGGTCCTCTTCGATGATCTGCCGTACGAAGTCGAAGTCGGTCTGGCTCGCCGCCGGGAAGCCGACCTCGATCTCCTTGTAGCCCATCTTCACCAGCAGCTCGAACATCTTCAGCTTGCGTTGCGGGTCCATAGGGTCGATCAGCGCCTGGTTACCGTCCCGCAGGTCCACCGCACACCAGCGCGGGGCCTGCTCGATGACCTTCGACGGCCAGGTACGGTCCGGCAGGGCGATCGGGGCGAAAGGACGGTAGCGCTCGAAGGGCATGCCGCTAGGTTGCTGCGAAAACATTGAAGTGGTGCTCCCTCTGACTTGCGATCCTGCGGCCGACGGGCACGTCACAGTCCCGCGGCGAGGGAGCCGACCTTTTACAGGCCCCCGCCGCGGCCGCTAAGGAGGAGCAGCTCGCGCAACACCAGCCCAAGGTAACAGATGTCGCGAGCGTTACAACAATCGACCATCCACCCGAGACCTCCGGGATCTGAGGACGCCGGCCTCCCGGTCAGACCGCGAGAAGGCGTTTGACCTTGTCGTCGCGGAGGTCCTCGGCTGAGCCGGAATACTGGACGACGCCGCCTTCGAGGATCACGAAACCGTCGGCCAGCCGGAGGGCGAGCTCGAGGTACTGCTCCACGAGCAGGACCGAGATGCCCTTCTCCTTGTGCAGCCGCTCGATGGCCTCCTCGATCTCGACGACGATCGACGGCTGGATGCCCTCGGTCGGCTCGTCCAGGATGAGCATGCGCGGCCGGGTCACCAGCGCCCGCGCGATGGCGAGCTGCTGCTGCTGCCCGCCGGACAGGAATCCGGCCCGCCGCTTCAGCAACTCCGTGAGGCGCGGGAAGATCTCGAGGGCCTCGTCGATGGCGGCCCCGTCGCGATGTTTGGTCGCCTCCAGCGTTACCTGGAGGTTCTCCCAGACCGTGAGCTGGGGGAAGGTCTCATGACCCTGCGGGACATAGCCCATGCCCAGCTGGACGCGCTCGAAGGTCTTCATCCGGGTGACGTCCTTGCCGTCGAACACGACTTTGCCGCCGGTCGGCGCCAGCACACCCGTGATCGAGTTGAGCAGGGTCGTCTTACCGACGCCGTTGCGGCCCATCACGCACATCAGCTGCCCGGCCTCGACGGAGAGGTCCACGCCGAACAGCACACGAGCCCGGCCGTACGCCGCCTCCAGCCCAGTGACCTCCAGCATCAAGCGCCTCTCCCTCTCCGCGCTCACGCGGCCTTCTCGTCCCGGGACCGGCCCAGATAGACCTCCTGCACCCGGGGATCGGCCTGCACGGTGGCGACATCGCCCTCGACCAGGACCGCTCCTTCGTGCAGGACCGTCACCTGCGAGGCGTACCGCCGCAGGAACTCCATGTCGTGCTCGACCACGACCACCGTGTGGTCCTTGGCGATCTCGGTGAGCAGCTCTCCGGTGCGCTCACGTTCCTCCTGGCTCATGCCGGCCACCGGCTCGTCCAGCAGCAGCAGTCTGGGCTGCTGGGCGATGAGCATGCCGATCTCCAGCCACTGCCGCTGGCCGTGGGAGAGCACCCCGGCCGGCCGGTCCGCCAGATCCCCGAGCCCGACGGTCTCCAGCGCGGCCGTCACGACCTCTGACACGGTGCGGCGCTGTCTGAGAAGCGTCACCAGAGGCCTGCGGAAGCTCGCGGCCAGGTCCAGGTTCTCCAGCACGGAGAGCTCTTCGAAGACCACCGACGTCTGGAAGGTCCGGCCGATACCCATCCGTACGATCTTGTGCTCTTTACGCCCGACCAGCGAGGTGCCGCCGAACGTGACCGAGCCCGCAGAGGGCTTGGTCAGCCCGGTGATCACGTCGATGAGGGTGGTCTTGCCGGCACCGTTGGGGCCGATGAGGAACCTCAGCTCCCCGTGGTCCACGGTCAGGTCGATTCCGTTGATGGCCCAGAATCCGTCGAAGACGACCTCCAGCCCGCGGATCTCCAGCAGTGCGCTCATACGGTGGCCACCTCCTCGGTGTGCTCCGCCGGGGCCGGGGCCGGCGGAGGAGTCGTCGTACGGCGGCGGGCGATCACGTCGCCGAACTGGCCGGCGAGACCGACCACGCCCTTGGGCGCCAGCATGATGACGAGGATGAACATGAAGCCCTGCAGGTAGACCCAGCCGCTGGGGTACTGCTCGCTGAAGCTGGTGTGAGCCCAGTTCAGCAGCACCCCGCCGAGAACCGCCCCGCCGAGGGAGAACCGGCCGCCGATCGCCACGGCGACGACCAGCTCGATCGAGGGCACCACCCCGAGCAGCGACGGCGAGATGATGCCGACCACGGGCACGTACAGGGCGCCGGCGATGCCGGCCATGGCGGCCGAGACCGCGAACGTGATGGTCTTGACGGTGGCCGGGTTGTAACCGAGGAAGCGGACCCGGTCCTCGCCGTCGCGTACGGCGACCAGCAGCCGGCCGAAGCGGCTCTTCACCAGCTGGCGGGCCAGCAAGTAGAGGACGCCCAGGACGATCGCCACGACGAAGTACAGGATCCGCTTGGTGCCGTCCTCCTCGGGGTCGTGCCCGAAGACGTCGTAGAAGTGGGTGAGACCGTTGGTGCCGCCGGTCAGGCCCTGCTGGCCGACCAGCCAGATGACGAAGGCCGCGGCGAGGGCCTGACTGAGGATCGCGAAGTAGGCACCGCGCACCCGCTGCCGGAACACCAGCAGGCCGAGCAGTACGGCGGCGAGCGCCGGCACCACGACCGCGGCGGCGATCGCCAACACCGGGCTGGAGAACGGCTTCCACAGGACCGGGAGCTTCTCCACCCCGCTCCACACCATGAAGTCGGGCAGGCTGCCGGAGCCGGCGTCGTGCAGTTTGAGGTACATCGCCATCGAGTAGCCGCCGAGACCGAAGAACACTCCCTGGCCGAGGGTCAGCATGCCGCCCTGGCCCCAGGCCAGCCCGATGCCGAGCGCGGCGATGGCGAAGCAGAGGTACTTTGCGAGCAGCCCCAGCCGGAACGGGTCCAGGACCCCCGGCGCGACGGCGAGGACCAGCACGGCCACCGCCACGAACAGCGCGTATCCACGCAGCCGGGCGTTCACGTCAGCCCCCGGGTGCGAAGGACGAACAGGCCCTGGGGGCGGGCCTGCAGGAAGGCCACGATCCCGGCGAAGACGATCACCTTGGCCAGGCTGGCGTCGGTCCAGAACTCGGCGTAGGAGTTGAGCAGCCCGAGCGTCACAGCCGCGATGACCGCCCCGCGCAGCTGCCCGAGCCCTCCGGCCACCACGACGAGGAAGGCATCGACGATGTAGTACGTGCCGAGGTTAGGGCCGATGGGGCCGATCAGGGTGAGCGCGACCCCCGCGATCCCGGCCAGACCCGACCCGATGAAGAAGGTGAGCTGGTCGACCCGCTCGGTGTTGACGCCGCTGCACGCCGCCAGCTCACGGTTCTGCATGACCGAGCGCATCCGGCGGCCCTGTCCCGACCGGTTCATATAGGCCCAGATGGCGATCACGGAGAGCACCGCGAGAGCCAGGATGAACAGCCGGGTGTTCGGGAACTGGGCGCCGAACATCTGCACGCCGCCGCCCAGCCAGGTCGGCGCGAGCACCTGGACGTTGGGGGCACCGAAGAGATCACGCGCCAGCTGCTGGAGGACCAGGCTGACTCCCCAGGTGAGGAGCAGGGTGTCCAGCGGTCTTCCATAGAAGCGGCGGATGGCCACCCGCTCCAGGATCAGGCCCATCGTGCCGGCGATGACGAACGCCACGGGCAAGGCCACCAGGACGGTGGCCTGGCCTGACCAGCCCTGCAGCATGTAGGCCGTGTACGCGCCGGTCATGATGAACTCGCCATGAGCCATGTTGATCACGCCCATCTGGCCGAACGTGAAGGTCAGGCCCAGGGCGATCAGCAGTAGCACGGCGGCGATGCTGAGGCCGATCGGCAGCTGACTCAGAAAAGCGTCCATGTGAACTCCTCGGTGCCCCCTCTACCGCGCGATCAGGACAGCCCAGCGGCCCAGGGGTAGCCCTTCAAATAGGGGTCCGGCTGGATCGGCTTGCCCGAGTTCCAGACCTCCTTGATCGTGCCGTCCTTCTGGATGACGCCGATGCGGGCGGTCTTGTACATGTGGTGGTTGTCGCCGTCGATCGTGACGAGGCCCTCGGGCAGGTCCAGCGCGATGCCTGCCGCGGCCTTCTTGACGGCTTCGACCTCGGTGGTGCCGGCCTTCTTGACCGCGGCAGCCCAGAGGTGGACGGCGTTGTAGCCGGCCTCCATCGGGTCGGACGTCACCTTGTCCGCGCCGTACTTGGCCTTGAACGCCTTGACGAACGCATCGTTGGTCTTGCCCTGGGTCGTCTGGTAGTAATTCCACGCGACGAGCTGGCCGGCGATGTTGTCGACGCCGATGCCCTTGACCTCTTCCTCCGCGATGCTCACCGACATCACCGGGAGCGTGTCCGCGGTGGCCCCGACGCTCTTCAGCTGCTTGAAGAAGGCCACATTGCTGTCCCCGTTAAGGGTATTGAAAACGGCGTCCGGCTTGGCCTGCACGACCTTGTTGACGAGCGTGCTGTATTCGGTGGTCCCGAGCGGTGTGTATTCCTCGCCCAGAATGGTCATCCCATTCGCCTTGGCGTACGCCTTGATCTCCTTGTTGGCGGTACGCGGGAAAACGTAGTCGCTGCCGACCAGGAAGATCTTCTTCTTGCCCTTTTCCTTGAGATAGTCGAGACCCGGGATGATCTGCTGGTTGGTGGTCGCGCCGGTGTAATAGATGTACGGAGAGCTCTCCAGCCCTTCGTACTGCACCGGATACCACAGCAGCGCCTTGTTGCGCTCGAACACCGGCAGCATCGCCTTGCGACTGGCGGAGGTCCAGCCGCCGAAGACGGTCGCGACCTTGTCCTTCTTGATGAGCTTCTGGGCCTTCTCGGCGAAGGTCGGCCAGTCGGAGGCGCCGTCCTCGACGACCGGTTCGAGCTTCTTGCCGAGCACCCCTCCGGCAGCGTTGATCTCGTCGATCGCCATGAGTTCGGAATTCTTGACGGTGACCTCACTAATGGCCATTGTGCCGCTCAGCGAGTGGAGGACGCCGACCTTGAAGGTGTTGCCACCCGACGCGGTGCCGCTGTCCTTCTTCTTTTCCCCGCCACACGCCGTCAGCGTTACCGCCGATATCGCGACCACAGAAATGACGGACCGCCAGGATGTTCTGCGCAAGATCCACTCCCTTACAGACGAGGCCCCCGCACTGCTTTCTGGCTCAAGTCTGCCGAGTGAGATTTCCTGGAATCATCCGACGTGTTAATTGAGGAATACCAAACCATCACCGTCGACGTATTCCGGGGTGAGGAGCGTCCATATGGCGGCCACAACAGAAAATAAAGTTGCCAGATGGCCGCGTATCCGCAGGCCAACCCCCTGCCGGACAGTGACTCGCCTCGATAAACGGTGTGTTAACCCGATATCAGCACGCTGAGGCAGGTCACACAGCCCTCCAGACGCTCGAACTCGCTGATGTCGACCACGGTGACCTGCAGGCCCTCGGCACGCAACCGCTCGGCGGTGCGGGGTGCGGACGCGGACAGCAGAACATGGTCCTCACCGAGGATCACGACGTGCGCCCCGGAAGGCTCCGGCGCCACCCGCAGCCCGGGCAGCACCGAGGTGTCCACCAGGTCGGGCATCCCGATCAGGGTCCCGTCCGGCAACGCCGTCATCGCGGTCTTCAGGTGCAGGCAACCGTTGATCTCGACCCGCACCACCCGGCGGCCGATCCCGCACATCACCCGGGCGAGCTGGCAGATCGCATCCTCATTCGTACGGCCCGACCGCCCGACATAGACGGTCTCCCCGACCTGCAGCACATCCCCGGCGTCCAGAGTGCCGGGCGAGTCGATCTGGACCACCTCGAGGCCGAGGTCGCGTACGGCCTTCTCGGTGCCGGGCACCTCCGCACGGCGCTCCGGTGCCCCTGGACGGCTGAGGATCGCCAGCTCCCCACAGACCACGACGGTGTCCTCGACGAACGGGGCGTCGGGCAGGTCATCGGCCGGCGCGACGGCCTGTACCCGCCAGCCCGCGGCCTCCAGCGCGGCCACATAGGCCTCGTGCTGCCTGGCCGCCAGCCCGGCGTCGACGGGCAGCCGGTCGATATGGGTGACGATCCCGTCGGCGAGCCCCGGCCCGGGGCGGCGTACGAGAGCGATCTTCATCGGGCCGTCTCCTGCTCGACCAGTGCGATCACACCCGACACCTGGACCCGGGTCAGGTTCAAGTCGGCCCCCACCACGAGCAGGGTCTCCCGCTCCGACTCGGTCAGCGGACCGTCGATCAGCGCGATCCGGACCGCCTCCGCGAAGAAGTTCTCCCGCGCCTCAGGAGCCAATGCGGACGACGCCCGGGCGAGTTCGATCCGTACCTCCTCGAAGGGACGCACCAGATCCCTGTCGAGGGCATCGTCGTCGTACCCCTGGTCCCCCGCGTTCCGGACCACCATCAGCGCGCGCTCACGGGCACCCAGGTGGGTCACGTCTCCGGACCGCAGCACCTGGGAGATCGCCGTGCGGAGCACGACCGCCGGCATGGCCGTCAGCTGGGCCACGGTCGGCACCTGGAGCACCGCGAGGTTGTAGCGGCTGTGGCAGACCGAGCACTCGACGAACTCCCCCACCTTGTTCAGGGGGATCACCGGGATGAAGAACAGCGTGAAGAAGCGCCTGCCGGAACGCTTGTGGTATTGACGGTCGCCGCCACAGTTCGGGCAGTGGAACAGCCCGTCACCCAGGGTGAAGAAGACCACCCGCAGACCAAAAATGATGATCAATACGACCTCCGGCATCAATACGGACCTTTGCCCAACGTACCGATCCTGGCCCAGTGCCGAGGCCAAGGTGGGACATTCCGTACCTGACGGTAACGGCGGCCGATCAATCGTAGAAGCCGAGGCGGCGCAGCTGCTTGGGATCGCGCTGCCAGTCCTTGGCGACCTTGATCCGCAGGTCCAGGAAGACCTTGGTGCCGAGCAGCGCCTCGATCTGCTTGCGAGCGCGGGTTCCGACGTCCTTCAGCCGTTCGCCCTTGTGCCCGATCAGGATCCCCTTCTGGCTGGGCCGTTCGACGAACAGATGCGCGTAGATGTCGATGAGATCGTCCCGGCCTTCGCGCGGCGCCATCTCGTCGACGACCACGGCGATCGAGTGCGGTAGCTCGTCCCTTACCCCCTCGAGCGCGGCCTCCCGGATCAGCTCGGCGGCCAGCAGCTGCTCAGGCTCGTCGGTCAGGTCACCTTCGGGGTACAGGGGCATGCCCTCGGGCAGATGGCTCACGAGCACGTCGGCGACCACGTCGAGCTGGTACGTGCCCCCTCCCTTCTCGCCCTCGGGCCGGCCCAGTGCCGAGGCGGGCACGATGTCGGCCCAGGGGCCCAGTCGGCCCACGGCGAGCAGCTGCTCGGCGATCTGCTGCTTCGACGCCAGATCGGCCTTGGTGACGATCGCGACCACCGGGGTCTTGCCCACGTTGGCGAGCTCACGGGCGATGAACTTGTCGCCGGGCCCGACCGGCTGGTCTGCGGGGATGCAGAACCCGATCACGTCGACCTCGGTCAGCGTGGAGCGGACCAGGCTGTCCAGCCGCTCCCCCAGCAGGGTGCGCGGCTTGTGCAGGCCGGGTGTGTCGACGATGACGAGCTGGGCGTCGGGCCGGTGCACGATGCCCCGGATGGCCCGCCGGGTGGTCTGCGGACGGCTACTGGTGATCGCCACCTTCGTGCCGACGAGGGCGTTCATGAGGGTGGATTTGCCCACGTTGGGGCGCCCGATGAAGCAGGCGAACCCGGAACGGAAGCCCTCACCCGAGCCTTTAGGCGAAGTCATTGGCGATATCACGATGTCGATTCTCGCCTACCGGGCGGAGCGGATCGGCCAGCGGCGCGGCGAAGGCGCCACCAGAGGGAGCCCCAAAGACGCTGGAAGGGCGTCTAAGGCGCGGGTTGCTGAACCGGGGGCGCGGTCTCCGACGGCACGGACGGCGTCGCGGGCTGGGACGTCTGTGGCGTCGACGGCGCCGGGGTGGGCGTCGCCGTCACGGGCGGCGTGGGGCAGGTCGGCGCCACGGGGACGTGCGAGGTCGGAGCGGAGGAGGCACTCGACGTGACGCCGGCCGACCTCCGTGTCTTCGCCGCGGGTTTGGTCCCCCCGCAGCTGGGGCTGGCGGTCACCGGGCTGGGCGTCGGCGTCACCGGAACCACGGAGTGGGGGATCGGCTGAGCGCCCGGAGCGGGCGGGTTCTGCCGGCCGACCTGCGGGCCACCACCCGAGTTGTCATGGTGAGGCGTGTCATGCGCCGCCGGACCTCGATCCCCGGCCGAGGTGATGCTCTGGATCGCAGGGGGCGCGGACACCGCCAGAGCGGCGACGAACAGAGCGGCACCGGCGGCCAGCAGAGGGCGCGTCCACGACTCGGTGAACCATGCCCAGCCGAGTCGCCGCCGAGGCCCGCCGATGGGGGCCCAGCCGCGCCGCTGATCGCCGATCCGCTCCCGGATGCGTTCGAGCCCGTCCGGGGCGGGCATGACCGAGTCCACCTCCGCGTGCAGGGCACGGCGGAGGATCTCGCCGTACTCGTCGAAGGGCTCGGTCATGACAGTTGCTCCAGTACGTTTCGGAGCGCGGACATCCCGCGCGCCGTGTGACTCTTGACCGCCCCGCGGCTGATGCCCATGGCGTGGGCTATCTCCGCTTCAGAGAAGTCGGCGTAGTAACGCAAGACCAGAGCTTCCCGTTGGCGGGTGGGCAGTTTGGCGAGTGCCTCGATCACCGCGGTCCGCTCGAGCTCCACGATCGCGCCGTGCTCGGCGCTATGGGCATCGGGCAGGCCTTTCGGAGCGTACTTCTCCACGACCGCGCGGTGCCGCAGCACGGACCGCGCCCGGTTGACCACCGATTGCCGGAGGTAGGACAGCGCCTTCTCCGGGTCACGCAGCCGCCGCCAGCCACCGTGCATGGCGATGAACGCGTCCTGAACGACCTCCTCAGCGGTCGCCACATCTCGGACGAGCAGCGCGGCGAGACGCACAAGAGAGCGGTAGTTGGCGCTGTAGAGCACGGTCACCGCCTGATCGGCATCCCAGGCGATGGCCACCGCCCCCGCCGTACCCCTGGCCACGAGGGTTTCGGTCACGTCAGTGGGACGCGCGCCCTCGTCATCCGGTTTACGAAAGGGCATTCCCTGTCTCGCCTCGGTCACCTTACGGCCGCCCCTACCGTCCTTCCGTCACCTTTCACCGGTGACGTCGGTACGACATAGATGGACGAACCCGACCGACCGTCGGCGGGGCTGGACACGTCGAGTGCCCACGAGCCGGGGGGTTCGCTGCCCTGCAACCTTAGCCAGAGGGGGGCCCATTGCGCCCGCGGTGGGGCCTCCCGGCCGAAAAATGATCGGCACGGCCGGGCTCGGTAACATGCGCTGTCTCATCGGAGAGCGCCTGAACGTGGTGGAGGGGGCCGGTATGACACGCGGCTTGATCGAGACGGACTGCCTGTTCTGCAAGATCGTGACCGGGGAGGTGCCGGCCACGATCGTGCGCGATTCGGAGCGGACACTCGCGTTCCGCGACATCAATCCGCAGGCCCCGACGCATGTGCTGGTGATCCCCAAGGACCATCACCCCACCGCGAGTGCGCTGGCCGCGTCCGACGCCGACCTCCTCGCCGAGGTGTTGTTGGAGGCGCACGGGGTCGCGGCCGCCGAGGGTGTCGCGGAGACCGGATATCGCGTCGTGTTCAACACCGGCCCGCAGGCCGGGCAAACCGTCTTCCATGTACACGCCCATGTCCTCGGCGGCCGTGCTCTGGAGTGGCCGCCCGGCTGACGGCCTCCGGGGCGAGGCCGATAATCCGCAGGCGGGAATGCTCGGGACCCCAGTAGCATGAACGTGAGGACACTGGATCGAAGCCGATAGATCTCTGAGAATCCTGGGGAGCAGAGGCCACAAGGCCGGCACATGGTTGAATCAACGCGTCACGTGCAGAAGCGAAATGCCACCGCGCGGCCACAGATCAAGATCGTGGTGCCCGATGACCATTCCATGGTCGGCCTGCTCGGATCCCGCGACGAGCTCCTCGACGTCATAGAGAGCGCTTTCCACAGCGACATCCACGTGCGGGGCAACGAGATCACCGTCACCGGCGCCCTGCCGGAGACCGAGCTCGTCGCAAAACTGTTCGCGGAGCTCGGCGACCTGGTGGAGAGCGGTGCCGAACTCACCCCCGACGCGGTCGAGCGCAGCATCGCCATGCTTCGCGCCGAGGTGACGGAGAGCCCCGCCGAGGTGCTGACCCTCGATGTGCTGTCGGCGCGCGGCCGTACGATCCGTCCCAAGACGCTGAACCAGAAACGCTACGTCGACGCGATCGACAAGCACACGATCGTGTTCGGGATCGGCCCTGCGGGCACCGGAAAGACCTACCTCGCCATGGCAAAGGCCGTACGGGCGCTGCAGGACAAGAAAGTCAACCGGATCATCCTGACCCGCCCCGCGGTCGAGGCGGGCGAGCGGCTGGGCTTCCTGCCCGGCACCCTGTACGAGAAGATCGACCCCTATCTGCGTCCGCTGTACGACGCGCTGCACGACATGATCGACCCCGAGTCGATCCCCAAGCTGCTGACGTCCGGCGTCATCGAGGTCGCCCCGCTGGCCTACATGCGCGGCCGGACGCTCAACGACGCGTTCATCATCCTGGACGAGGCGCAGAACACGACGCCCGAGCAGATGAAGATGTTTCTGACCCGGCTCGGGTTCGGCGCCAAGATCGTTGTTACCGGCGACGTCACTCAGGTCGACCTGCCCGGTGGCGCGCAGAGCGGGCTCCGGATCATCCGGGAGATCCTCGACGGCGTCGAGGACGTGCACTTCGCCAATCTGACCAGCGTCGACGTCGTGCGGCACCGACTGGT
>JAOPYO010000075.1 GCA_025964575.1 Actinomycetes bacterium | reverse complement strand
GCGGCCGCCGCGACGGCGGGCCGGCCGCGACTCGCGCTGCTGTCCGGAGCCGCCGGCGCGGGCAAGACCGCGCTGGCCAGGACCCTGACGACACGCCTGGCGGCCACCGGCTGGACCACCGCGTGGGGGACCAGCCCCGAACTCCGGGGCGCGCCCGCGGCCTGGCCGTGGACCCGGATGCGCGAGAGCCTCACCGCGGCCGGGCACGAGCTCGCCGACACCGATGCCCCGAGTGACGATCCCGTCGCGGCGCGGTTCCGCCGGCATCGTGCGATCGGCTCCTCCCTGGCCAGGGTCTCCGAGCGGGGCCCGGTCCTGCTGGTCTTCGACGACCTGCACTGGGCGGACGAGGAGACCCTCGCCCTGCTGACCGCGCTGGCCACCGATCCCGACGCTGGGCCGGCGCTGATCGTCGGCACGTACCGGTCGACCGAGATCTCCACGGGGCTGGCCGAGGCGCTGGGCCGCGCGGCCCGCACCGAACCGACCCGGATCTACCTGGGTGGCCTGACCGAACCGCAGGTACGAGAGATGGTCCAGGCCATCACCCACCGCGAGATGGCCCCTGGCGACGCACGCATGATCTACGCTCGCAGCACGGGCAATCCGTTCTTCGTCCGGGAGCTCACCCGGCTGTGGGAGACCGAGGGCGACGCGGCTTTGCACACCGTGCCGACCGGTGTCCGCGACGTCATCCGTCACCGCCTGTCCAGGCTCACCGAGACAGCGCGGACACACCTGCGGCAGGCCGCGGTCATCGGCCAGGAGGTCGACCTCGACGTGCTGGTCTCCCTCGCCGGGGACGAGGACCTGGTCCTGGACTCCATCGAGTCCGCCCTCCTCGCGGGTTTCCTGGTCGAGCAGGACGCCGACCGCCTGCTGTTCGCCCACGCACTGGTGCACGAGACGCTCTACGACGAGATCACGCGCGCACGCCGGGCCCGGTGGCACGCCGCGGCCGCCGAGATCATCGAAGGGGCGCGGCCCGGCGACGTGGAGTCGATCGCCCACCATCTCCTGCGGGCGGAAGGCCGGGCCACCGCGGTTCGTACCGCGCACTACGCACGCGCCGCGGCCGAACGAGCAGAGCGACGGTTCGCCCCGCACGAGGCGGCACGCCTGTGGCGGGAGACGGTCGCGGCCCTGGATCGTTCGGGCAACGGCGACGCCCGGGCTCGCCTGGCGGCGGTCATGGGCATGGTCCGGGCGCTGGCGGTGACCGGCGATCTGCGGCAGGCACGGCGCCACCGCGCGGCGGCGATCACCGCGGCCGAGGCCCTCAGCGATCCGTTGCTGACCGCCGATGTGATCGGCTCCTTCGACGTGCCCGCGATCTGGACGGCCAACGACGACGAGGCCCTGTCCGCCCGCCTCGTGGCGGCCGCCGAACGCACGCTGACCACCCTGCCCGCCGACCGCGAGACCGAACGCGCCCGGCTCCTGATCACCATCGCAATGGAACGGCGCGCTGACGCCGGACGACGAGGGAACCAGGCGGCGCGGGAGGCCGAGACGATCGCCCGCGGTCTCGACGACCCCACCCTGCTGGCCTTCGCGCTCAACGGCCGCTTCATGCAGACCTTCCACCGGGCCGGACTCGCCCCGCAACGGGCCCGGATCGGCGAGGAGCTGCTCGATCTGGCCACCCGCCACGGCGGCCTGGTGACCTTCGAGGTGCTCGGGCACCTCATCCTCATCCAGGCCCGCGCCGCGCTCGCTGATCTCGTCGCCGCAGATCGGCACGCCGCCGCGGCCGACCAGCTCGCCGAGCGCTACGAACTCCCCCTCGTCGGCGTGTTCACCGACTGGTACGCCGCGCTCCGGCTCTCGGTAACCGGGCGACCGGACGAGGCGCAAACCGCCTACCGCGCAGCCGCCATCCGGCTCACGGGCACCGGAATGCCCGGCATGGAGGAAGGGATCCTCCCGCTCGCCCTGCTCTGCCTCAGCGCCCCCGACGCAGAGCCGACCGGATTGAACGACGCCGACTGGGGCCCGTACGACAGCTGGGCCCGCCCGCTGGTCCTGCTCACACAAGGCAACCGCGACCAAGCGCTCACCGCCGCAGGCACCATCCCAGACTCCCCACGCGACCTGCTCTTCGAGGCCCGCACCTGCCTACACGCCATGATCGCGATCCAAGCCGGAGACCGGCCGACGATGGAACGCCTCTACACCCAACTGCTCCCCGCAGTCGGAGAACTCGCCGGAGCCGGCAGCGGCCTGCTCACCCTCGGCCCCACAGCACACCACCTCGGCCACCTGTCCACGGCCCTCGGGCGGCACCACCAAGCCGCAGAACACTACCGACAGGCACAGGTGATCGCAGACAAGGCCCAAGCACCACACTGGACCACCGCCGCCCGCGACGCACTACGCTCGACGTCGCCGTCGGGAACTTCGTCATCAACCATGTCGGCGACCCCGCCGCCGCCGTCACTTCGCTGGCCAGGGTCATCCGCCCCGGCGGACGGGTGGCGTTGACCTGCTGGTATCACCCCCGCATGCAGGCGACCAGGATCTTCGACGAGGCGATGTCGGCGGCAGGGGAAATGAGCGCGGACGGCGTTCCCAAGACGGCCCCCTTCCAGCAGTACGCCGAGCCTGCGGCCTTCACCGGGCTGCTGGCCGGCGCGGGTCTCACCGACACGGGGACCGAGCAGGTCGAATGGCGGCACGAGGTGGATCCGGACCAATGGTGGACCGACGTCGTCGAAGGGACCGCCCGTACAGCAGCAGTGATCGCCCGTCTCGACGCGGACGCCTCCCGGCGCGTCAAGAAGGAGTACGACCAGATCATCGACCCGCTCCGGCGCAGCGACGGCCGGGTTTCCCTCGCCGCGTCCGCTCTCCTGGCGATCGGAACCCGTCCTCGCTGATCGGAACCCGTCCTCGCTGACCGGACCCGCGACCACGCACACTGATCGCGACACCTCTGGTGACCCGAGCGCCGTGGTCAGGGGATGGCGGCCTCGCGGACGGCCCGGGCGAACTCCGCGCGCAGA
This sequence comes from Actinomycetes bacterium, assembly GCA_025964575.1. Taxonomy (GTDB): domain Bacteria; phylum Actinomycetota; class Actinomycetes; order Streptosporangiales; family Streptosporangiaceae; genus Actinomadura_E. The sequence goes on along the minus strand of JAOPYO010000075.1, from coordinate 985 downwards.
TCCGCCTTGCGTACCTTCATGCTCGCGTTGCGCGGCAGTTCCGTGACGAGGTGCACGTGCCGCGGGACCTTGTAGTTGGCCATGTGCTCCCTGGCCCACGCGATGAGGTCCTCCGCCTGTACGTCGTGGCCGGCGGCGGGCACGACGAACGCCGCGCCCACTTCGCCGAGGCGGTCATCGGGCACGCCGATGATGGCGACGTCCGCCACCGCCTCGTGCCGGAGCAGCAGGCGTTCGATCTCGGCCGGGTAGGCATTGAAGCCGCCGGCGATGAACATGTCCTTCTTGCGGTCCGTGATCCGCAGGAAGCCGCGCTCGTTGATCGTCCCGATGTCGCCGGTGTGCAGCCAGCCGTCGGCGTCGATCGCGGCGGCCGTCGCCTCCGGATCCTCCCAGTAGCCCCGCATCACGACGTAACCCCGGACCAGGACCTCACCCGCCTCACCGGGGGCGACCGGCCCACCGTCGGCGTCGACCAGCGTCACCTCGACGTCTTGCGCCGGCCTGCCGACCGAGTTGGCGATGTCGTCGGGATCGTCCTCCGGTCGGCAGGTGCTGACCATCGAGGTCGCCTCGGTGAGCCCGTACGCGGTGAGAACGACGTCGAATCCGAGGTCGTCGTGCAGCCGGTGCACCAGCTCGACCGGCACCACGGCGGCGGAGGGCACCGTGAAGCGCAGTGAGGACAGGTCGTGGTCACCACGTCGCGGATGCCGCATCAGGTCGTTGAAGAGCGTGGGCGGGCCGAGCAGCACCGTGATCCGCTCGCGCTCGATGCGCCGGAGCACCTCGTCGACGTCGAAGATCCGCTGCGGGATCACGGTGACGCCGTGCATGAGGCTCGCCATCCAGCCGGCCTTGTACCCGAAGGTGTGAAAGAACGGCGGGATCACCAGATAACGGTCGCCGAGGGCGAAGCCGAAGACGGCCGAGAGATAACCGTGGGCGCGCAGCGACTGCGCGTGCGTCAGCATCACGCCCTTGG
>JAOPYO010000043.1 GCA_025964575.1 Actinomycetes bacterium | reverse complement strand
GGGAGGTCGAGATGCCGTCCGATCACTTCGGCGATGGCGCGGATCGGTACGCCCTCGTCGGCGATCGCGTGCAGCACCGATCCCGCCGGGGCCTTCTCCAGCGCCAGGCGGAAGAGAGGCGCGGCATCGAGCCGGTGCACGGGCCAGCGGTTGGACCCGTCGCCGATATAGCCGGAGACACCTTGATGACCTCGGCAGCCTGCGGAGTGCAGCTGCCGCGTCGGATGGTGTGATCCACCTCGCGTTCAAGCACGACATCGGCTCATTCTGAAACGAGTTCTAAGTCCAGAAACGTCGCAGAAGGATTTGGTGATCCGGGCGGTCCGCTCAGCTGGTCGGCCGCCTGAACAGTTTCTCGATACTGCGGCGCTCGCGTTTGGTCGGACGGCCCGCGCCGCGATCACGAACAGCCACCGCGACGGCCTCCCCGCGCGGCGGAGGTGGCGGGCTCTTATCGACATAGCACTCGGCGGCCACGGGAGGACCGACGCGCTTGATAATGACCCGGGAGACGACCACGACACGCTCGCGTCCCTCGTGGCGCAGCCGTACCTCGTCACCGACCCGGATCGTATGCGCAGGCTTGACCCGTGCCCCGTTGACCCTGACGTGGCCGGCCCGGCAGGCGTCGGACGCGTTAGAACGAGTCTTGGTCAGCCGCACCGACCAGATCCAGCTGTCAACCCGCGCGCTCGCCTGCTCATCCGCCATCCCGTCACTGTAATCCGGTACGCGCGTGCGGTTGTCCAGCCGACCGCTCGCCGCCCATTCCCGTCGGCGGCGGCGAGCTGACTCGGGGATCGCACTGGACCAAGGTGGCCAACCTCTGTCCCAGGCCTCTGGCTCAGTCTGGCTGAGTCCGGGACGCCGCTGGTGCTGTTTCCGGCTGGGGTGCCGGCTCAGTCATGTTGTCGGCGACGTGGCTCAGTAGCTTGATCAACTGATCGCGTTGGTCCGGTGTCAGGTCACGCAGCGCTCGGCGGGCGACGTCGTCGAGCACTGCGGGAAGCTTTTCCCGTAGTGCGTGGCCCTGGTCGGTCAAGGTGATGCGGACCACCCGTCGATCCCGGGTGTCGGTGGTTCGCGCCAGTAGGCCGGCGGCCTCCATGCGTTTGGTCATGCGGGTGACGGTGGGCACCTCCACGCCCATCCGCCGGGCCAGTTCGCCGAGCGTGAGGTCGTCTTCCCTCCACAGCTCTTCAAGCAGGAAGTTCTGGCCGATGTGCACCCCGAGCTGGCGCATCCCATCGGCGGAGGCGCCCTTGATTCCGCGGGAGACCCGGGCGAGTACGTCGCGGAACTGGCGTTCCTGAGCGCTTTGCATAGCCGAAAGATACCTGCGGGCTCTCGGCTTGACTTTTTGTTAGCCAGCTACATAATAATTATCTAGCCAGCTAACGAAAGGTGAATCATGGATCTGGGACTACGAGACAAGCGGGTCCTCGTCACCGGCGCCTCAAGCAACATCGGCCGCGCAACGGCGATCGTCTTCGGCGCCGAGAAGGCCCGCGTGGCGGTCGGATACCACAGCAACGAAGCCGGTGCCAAGCAGACCGCGGCGCTGGTCGAGGAGGCAGGGGGACAGGCCATGATCGTTCAACTCGACCTCGCCGATCAAGCATCCGTCGAAGACGCCGCCCACCAAGTCACCGCCACCTTCGGCGCAGTGGACATCCTCGTCAACAACGCCGTCGCCTGGAGCGGTTTCCCCGAACCCGGCGAGCTGTTCGAGACCGCACCCGTACAGCGGATGCGCGCGGGCGTAGAGGCCAACCTGCTCGGCCACTACCTCATGACCCGCGACGTCGTCGGATCGATGCGCCAGCAAGGCTGGGGCCGGGTGGTCCACATCTCCACCGGTCTCGTCGAAGACGGCTTCCCCGGAAGCAGCGCCTACGTCACCGCCAAGGCCGGCCTGCACGGGCTGACCCGGACCATGTCCCGCGAACTCGCCTCCGCGGGCATCCTGACCAACCTGGTCATGGCTGGATTCGTCGTCGGTGACCGCCGAATGCCGGAAGAGATACTCAGCAAGACCGCGGCAGCCGCAGCCACCGGAAGGACCACCACCGCCACCGAAGTCGCCAACGTCGTTGTCTTCCTCTGCTCACAAGCCAACGGCCACGTCACCGGAGAACTCATCCGAGCCGACGGCCACTTCCTCACACCCCGCTAAGGTTTTCGTGCCTCTGACGGGGTGCCCATCAGCAGCGGCCAGCCGGTACACCGACGATCTCGAGGACATGCTCCCCTGTAGGGGAGGGCGGACGGTGACCTTGGCGAGAGCGCTGCGGCCGGGTGAAGATGGCCGGACCCGGTCAGGGGCAGGCAAGGCGGTTCGCGGCTTCGGGGGGTCGGTTACGTTGCTTTCGTTCTGCTTCATCACGGCTGCGAATCATGGTGTGGGAGGAGGGACGGGTGCTGGGTCCTGAGTTGCTCGCCGGGTATGCGATCGCCTATCTGGTGCGCAAGGCGCGAAGAATAGGCCGGGCGGCCGACGCGGAAGTCGATCATGCGCTCGACGCCGGGATGGACCGGTTGCATCAGCTGGTGAGCGAACAACTCGGAGTAGACCCTTCCCTGGCGAAGCTCCAGGAGGAGGCCGCGGAGGGGACCGAGAACCCGCGCACCGAGCAGCGGGTGAGGCTGGCGATCGAAGAGGCCGTGGAGGGTGACCGCGGCTTCGCCGCGGAGTTGGACAGGATCGTCGCCCAGCTGCAGGCGCAGACTCCCGGGTCGGCCGCGGCGGGTGAGCATGGTCTTGCGGCCGGGCGCGATGTGAACATTCAGGCTTCGGGCGGAGGAGTAGCCGGCGGAGTGATCCACGGGTCGATTTCGACCCACCCTCAGGAGCCGGATCAGGCCTGAGCCCGGGCGGATCCGGCGAACCTGCAGACGGGCCGACGATCATTGCGGAGACCTCTGTCTATGCCGCCCCAGGCTCGGTCGCGATCGGGACTGTGGTGCAGGGGCCCCGGGTGGCGCCTGCCCGGCCCGTACGGCTCGCGGTCCGCCCGCGGGAGCTGATCGGGCGGGAGGATCTTCTGGCGGAGCTGGGAGATCTGCTCGACGAACCCGGACCGCTGCCGAGGCTGATCGGCTTGTACGGGCTGGGTGGTGTGGGCAAGACCAGCCTCGCGGTAGAACTCGCGTATCGGAGGCTGAGCGGATATGGGCTGGTCTGGCAGTTCGCGGCGGAGGATCCGACGACCATGTCGGCCGGGTTCGCCGAGCTGGCCACGTTGCTCGGGATCCGGGAGCTCGGAGATCCGGCGGACCCGGTCGCGCAGGTCCACGCCGCTCTCGCCGATAGGGATGACCGGTGGCTCCTGCTGTTCGACAACGCCACCGACGCCCAGGCGATCCGGCATGCGCTGCCGCCGGCCGGCGATGGTCATGTGCTCGTGACGTCACGGTCGGCGCACTGGCCACGAGCGATCGGGGTCGAGGTGCCGGTGCTCGACGGGCGCGCGGCTGCAGCCCTGCTGATGGCGCGTACTGGTGACGACGACGCGGACGCCGCAGCCCGGGCGGCGGCGGAGCTGGGTGCGCTGCCGCTCGCGCTAGAGCAGGCGGCCGCCTATCTGGCGGCCACCGGCTGGTCCGTACGCGACTATCTCAGGCTGCTGCGGGAGCGGCGCGCCGATTTGCTCGCCCGGGGCCGGCCTTGGGGATATGACATGTCCGTGGCGTCGACCTGGACTTTGGCTTTCGAGCGACTGCGCGACACCGATCCCGAGGCGATCACCCTGTTGCGGATCCTATCCTGCCTGGCGCCGGACGCGATTCCCATCACCCTGCTGATGTCGGCCCAGGAAAGACCGCCCGCGTTCCCCGACCTTGAGGTCGGCGCGCTGGTCGGCGCGCTGGTCGGCGCGCTGTACGGGGACGACCTGGCAGTGGGGGACGCCATCGCTGCGCTGCGGCGTTATTCCCTCGTCGGTTCGCCCGCCGGCGGTGTCATCTCGGTGCACCGGCTGGTCCAGGCCGTCACGCTGGACCAGCTGTCCGACGACGAGCGGAAGCTCTGGCGGAGCGCCGCCGCCGCGCTGGTGGAGGCCGTGCTGCCGGAGCGGCCCGACGAAGTCAGCACCTGGCCGGTCTATGCGGTGCTCCTCGCCCATGGCCGTGCGGCTCTGGACACCTCTGGGCCCGGCATGCGGAAGATCGTCAATTACCTGGGCGCCAGTGGTGACTATGTCACCGCGGCAACGGTGCAGGGCCAGATCCGCGAGGACGCGCTGCGGAGGCTGGGGCCGGAGCATCCGGACACCCTCACGGCAGGGGCGGACCTCGCCAAGTGGACAGGGCACGCGGGAAATCCGCTCGGTGCCCGCGACATGCTCGCGACCCTCGTGCCCATACGGCTGCGGGTCTCAGGCGCCGAACATCCTGACACGCTCTCGGTCCAGGAGGCCCTCGCAGACTGGACCGGACAGGCCGGGGACCCGATCGCAGCCCGCGACATGTGCGCGGTGCTGCTACCCGTCCGTGAGCGGGTGTCGGGACCCGACAATTCCGACGCACTGCGGCTGGGCCAGGACCTCGGGTTCTGGACCGGCCAGGCGGGCGACCCGGCCTCCGCACGCGATCGGTACGCGGCGCTGCTGCCCAGGATGGCCCGGGTGTGGGGGGCCGAGCATCCCGACACCCTGGCCGCCAAGAACCAGTACGCCCGCTGGCTCGGTGAGGCCGGGGACACGGAGGCAGCCCGAGACATGTTCCGCGAGTTGGTGTCCGTCTATGAACGCGTCTCCGGCCTCGACCATCCCGACGCGCTCTGGGTTCTGGCCGGTCTCGCCTGGTGGACTGGTCAGGCCGGCGACGCCGCCGCCGCCCGCGACCTGCATGCCGAGCTCCTCCCGATCCGCGAACGGGTGTCGGGACCTGAACACCACGCATCTCTGGTCACCTGGGTCAATCTCGCCTATTGGACCGGCCAGGCAGGGGACCCGGTCGCCGCCCGCGATCACGTTGCCGCCCTGCTGCCCATCCGGCAGCGGAAGTTCGGCCCCGAGCACTTCGACACGCTGATCGCCCAGGAGAACCTCGCGCACTGGACGGGCGAGGCCGGGGACGCCGCAGACGCGGCCGGCCAGTATGCCGCTCTCCTGCTTCTCGCCGAGCGAGTTCTGGGCCCCGAGAGTTCTTTGGTGGAGAAGGCGCGCACCGAGCTGGCGGCCTGGACCGCCCGAACAGACGAGCACAGCTGATCTTTCTACCGGAATGCGGGCCAGTGCTCCGGCCTTCAGGCCGGGGGTGTAGGCCTGTGCTGGAGGGCCGCCAGGAACGTAAGCTCGATCGTCTCCCTCGCCACGGCCACCGCCGGGTGGATATTCGGTCGCGGATGGGACGTTGGCCGTTGAGACTGGGGGGATGGGTCGGACGGTCAGCGCGTTGGTGACCTTGGGGCACGACTACCTTGGTGCTCTCGGACCGTTTCCGGTGGGCGTCGCGTGGTGGTCGGAGGTCGAGCCGGTCGTTGCGCACTTGCATCAGGTGCTCGGCGTTCCGGTGCTGGTGTTGCGCTTGCTGCACGTCGATGGCGGAGAGGGCGGCCGTGACGGTCATGTGACCTACCACGTCGAAGCGCTCCAGCGACCCGCGCCCGGGCTGCTGACCGAACGGCCCATCGATCACGCCGCGTTGACCAGACCTGAGGCACTGCGTTCACCGTGGGCCCGGGTGGAGGGTCTGCGGGAGGTGCTCAGCTGGGCGTCGGACGCGCTCGATGCCGCCGGTCGCCCGGTGACCGGGCCGGTGGAGCAGCGCAGGACGTGGAACCTGTCCGGGCTGTTCCGCCTGCCCACCGGTCAAGGCCCGGTCTGGCTGAAGACCACGCCGCACTTCGCTGCCGATGAGGCCACCATCATCGCTGCGTTCGCGCAACGGGACCCAGGCCTGGTCCCGACGGTCATAGGAGCAGGGGAGCGGAGGGTTTTGCTCGAACACCTGCCCGGCGAGGATTGCTGGGACGCTCCGGCCGAGATCATCGCTAGCGCGGTGAGCCGCCTCGTCGCCGCCCAGGCCGCGGTCACCAACCTCGAGAATCGGCCCCCGCCCGGATTGCGAGATCGGCGTATTCCCATCATCGCCGAGCAGGTCCGCGAACTACTCGACGGCGAGGTCGCCGGCGAACTGACCGGCGACGAATTGGTCGCTGCGCGTGGGCTGGTCGGACGGTGGCCCATGCTGGACGACTGTGGCCTGCCTGACACGATCGTGCATGGCGACTTCCACCCCGGTAACTGGCGCAGTGATGGTGGTCCGCCGGTCGTGGTGGACTTCGCCGACGCGCACTTCGGCAACCCGGTACTGGACGGGCTGCGGGTTTGCGACTTCCTGCCCAAGGCCAAGCGGGCAGCTGCCGCCCGTGCCTGGACCGAAGCCTGGCGGTCCCACGTCCCTGGCTGCGAGCCGGTCCGTGCACTGACCATCGCCGGACCACTCGCACACCTGGCCTACGCGGTGCGCTACCAGGAATTCCTGGACGGTATCGAACCTGCTGAGAGGGTCTACCACCTCGGCGATCCCGCCGGAGTCATCCGTGCCGCACTGCGTTGCGCAAGAACATGAACTCCGACGTCAGACCGTAGAACCACCAGGGCGACCGGGTGGCTGCCTTCGCCTCCAGCGATGCGACGCCGCAGTCGCGTGTCGTCACCGCGTCTGCGGTGGCGCCGGTCCGTTCGGGCAGGCCGCGGCGCGTTCGAGGAGCACCGTGCGTTCTCGCGCGTTCCGCGTGAGCGACGCCGCGTGTTCGAACTCCTCACGCGCCTCGTCGTGGCGGCCGAGCCTGGCCAGTAGGTCGCCACGCACGCTCGGCAGGAGGTGGTAGTCCTTGAGCGCCGCCTCGTGGGTCAGCGCGTCGACGAGTTCCAGGCCCATGGCCGGGCCGAACGCCATCGCGACTGCGACCGCGCGATTCAGCTGTACGACCGGAGATGGAACGAGCTGGGCCAGCGCCTCATAGAGCGCCGTGATCTGTGCCCAGTCCGTCTCCTCCGCCGCCTGCGCCTGAGCGTGGCAGGCGGCGATCGCGGCCTGCACGACGTACGGGCCGGGTACGCAGCCGAGCTGCTGGGCACGCAGGAGCGCCGCGAAACCACGGCGGATGAGGAGCTGATCCCAGCGCCCGCGGTTCTGGTCGAGGAGCCCGATGGGTTCTCCCGAAGGGCCGGTCCTCGCGGCCGACCGCGACGCCTGGATCTCCATCAGCGCGATGAGGCCGTGGACCTCCGGTTCCATCGGGGCGAGCTCGGCCAGGATACGGCCCAGGCGCAGCGCCTCCTGACAGAGGGCGGGCCGCATCCAGTCATCACCGGCCGTGGCCGCGTAGCCCTCGTTGAACACCAGGTAGATGACCTCGAGCACCGATGACAGGCGGTGGGCGCGCTCGGCCTCCGGGGGGACCTCGAAGGGGATCTGCTTGTTGGCCAGGATCCGTTTGGCACGCACGATCCTCTGGGCGACGGTTGGCTCCGAGACCAGGAACGCCCGCGCGATCTCCTCGGTCGTCAGGCCACCGAGCAACCGGAGCGTGAGCGCGACCCGCGCCTCGGTGGACAGGACGGGGTGGCAGGAGATGAACACCAGACGCAGGAGGTCGTCCCCCACCTCGTCATCGAGCGCGGCTTCGACGTCCTCTCCCGCAGTGTCCTGCTGGGTCTCGAGCTCGTGACCAATCTGCTCGTGCTTGCGCGTGAGCCGCTCGTTCCGCCGCAGCCGGTCGATCCCACGACGTTTCGCGATGACCATGAGCCAGGCGCCCGGATTGTCCGGGACGCCTGACTCCGGCCACTGCTCGAGCGCGGCGACGAGAGCGTCCTGCGCGAGTTCCTCGGCAAGGCCGACGTCGCGCACGATCCGGGTGAGACCAGCGATGATCCTGGCCGACTCGATCCTCCAGACCGCCTCGATCGCGCGATGTGCATCGGAAACCGTCACGCGGTCGATCAGAGCATCATCGTCGGCTCCGGTGCAAGCGCCGCGGCTGCTACCCGAGATCCTCCGGACCGAACACCTGGCGGACATCGCCCTCACCGTCGCCGACGATCTTCCAGAAGCGCTTCGACAACTCGATCGCCTCCTCCTTCGACCGCACATCGATCAGCGCGAAGCTGACGATCAGCTCCTTCGCCTCGGTGAAGGGACCATCGGTGACGGTGATCTTCCCTCCGGAGGACGTGATGTGCGTGCCCTTCGGATCGAGCCCTCCGGTCGCGAGCAGCACGCCGGCTTTGGCCATTTCTTCTATGAACTTCCCCATCTCGGCGAACATCGTCTCATCCGGCGGGGTGCCGCCGCCGTTGGTCGTCATCAGAAACCGCATCGACGTCTCTCCTTCTGCTGTAGGTCCGAAATGGGCTTTTCGGACCGGCTGCGCCGGCTCGGCCCAGCCTCTACCTACGCTTCGAACGAGGGGCCGCGGAATCGACACTTCCGGCGAACTTTTTTCGGCGCAGATCTCCGCCGGTGGTCACACCGTCGGAATCACACCCGCTTGCGGGCTCGGAGGACGGCGTCGTGGATGGTGATCTCCAGGCCTTCTGCGTCGCTGGCGGGACGTGGTCTGGCGTCGGCGACGAGGACGTCCCACTGGTCTGGGTCGAGGGAGTCCGCGACCTCCTCGGCGGTGAAGAACAGGTCGGGCATCGGTGGACGGGGCATCGTGGTCTGCAGGTCGGAGGGGTGGTGGCCGACGATGAGCAGGGTGCCGCCGGGAGCCACCGCAGTGGCCAGCCGGGCGAACAGTGCCTGGCGCGGGGCGGTCGGCAGGTGCATGAACTGGGCGGAGACCAGGTCGAAATGCCCCTCGGTGGGTGCCCAGGTGGTCAGGTCGGCGTGCACCCAGCGGATGCGCCCGGCCACGTCGGCGCCGAGGGCGTCGGCGTGTGCGCCGCCGCGCTGCAGGGCGATGGTGGAGAAGTCCACTGCCGTGACCTGCCAGCCGCGTGCGGCGAGCCAGAGGACGTCGGCCCCTTCGCCGCTGCCGACGTCGAGCGCTGCACCTGCGGTGAGGTGGGAAGCCTCGGCCACGAGCTGGGGGTTGGGACGCCCGCTCCAGACCGCGGCGTGGGAGCGGTAGCGCTCCTCCCAGAACTGCTCGTCGAACATGCTCACAGCGCTCCTTGTCGTTGAGGTGATCGGGGTGCTGGGTGCTTGTTGGTGTTGCGGTCTCACAGGCCGTGGCGGCGGTCGCCGAGCACCCGTTCGCAGACCTCCCGCTCGGCTCGGGTGGAGAACGGCTCGCGCCGGCTGCGGTGAGCGGCCACGGCGTGGCGGGTGTCCTCGGCGATGAGGTCGGCGTTGATGGCTGCGGCGGTGTTCAGTCCTGCGGCGGCGGCGCTGATCACTTGGGCACGCAGGTCCGCGATGTTGCCGGCCACCCAGACTGGTGTACCGCCAAGGGGCCGCTGGCCAGGACACCGATCGCCTGGTCGCGCACCTCCCACCCGTGGCAGTACGGGCAGTGCAGAACGTCGCGGCCCCAGCGCTCAGCCACGCCGGACACCTCGGGCAGCTCATCGACCAGGCCGGCGGTCATTAGCAGCCGCCGGGCGTCCAGACATTGGAGGCCTGCCCGTCCTCCAGAAGCACCCGGAAGCCGGCACCGTCGAGGCGCTGGGCCGAGGTGACGTTGCCGGTCATGACCTTGCCGCCGTAGCCGGTCACCTCGGCGCGCCCGGCGGCCAGCAGGTCCGCGGGAGCGACGCCCTCGCGGGCCAGGTAGTTGTGCACGTGCCCGGCCGGAGAGTTGCGCGGGGCGCCGGCGTCGACCATCAGCACCGAGCGACGCGCCCGCGCCAGGGTCAGGGCCGCGCTGAGCCCGGCTGGGCCACCGCCGATGACGACCACGTCGTACTTCTCGTCCATCGTGCGCTCTCCTCCGCTCGTTCGTGCGGCCGCCGTGCGGCCACGACGACCCCCTCCGCGCAAGACTGTCCGTCCGCAACGCAACTTGACAAGTGGCGTTGCCAAGATGGCAAATAGTTGGTGTGAACGACGACGCTCCTGCCCTCGACGATGTCCTCCAGGCCGTGGGCCCACGGTTGCGGGCCCTGCGCCAGCAGCGCGGCGCGACGCTGGCCCAGCTGTCCAGGACCACCGGGATCTCGGTCAGCACCCTGTCCCGCCTGGAGTCCGGTCAGCGCCGACCCACCCTGGAGCTCCTGCTTCCACTGGCCCGAGCCCACCAGATCCCGCTGGACGAGCTCGTCGACGCGCCGGCGACCGGCGACCCGCGCATCCACCCCCGCCCGATCATCCGAAACGGCGTGACGTTCATCCCTCTGACCCGCCGGCCCGGCGGGCTCCAGGCCTACAAGCAGATCATCCCGCCGCACTGGCCGGCATGCGAGCCGGAACGGCAGGTCCACGAGGGCTATGAGTGGCTCTACGTCCTGTCCGGACGGCTGCGCCTCCTGCTCGGCGAGCACGACGTGATCCTGACTGCGGGAGAGGTGGTGGAGTTCGACACCCACGTCCCGCACTGGTTCGGCAACCCCGGCCCCAATCCGGCGGAGGTCCTCAGCCTCTTCGGACCCCAGGGCGAACGCCTGCACGTTCGCGCCCGCCCCTCCAAAAGATGAACGGCCTCGTCCGCTCACCTCCAATGAGGTCTGTGCAGGGACTTGTCCCGTCGCAGTCGAAGGGCGTACGCGAGTGCCGATCCGGCGAAGAGCACGCCGGTCACCAAGAGCCACCTACCGAGGTACGGGCTTGTACTCAGCGCTGTGGATGCCTCGTAGCGGTCCTGGGATCGCCGGAGGATGAGAGGGAACCAGACGAGCAGCAGCATTCCGGACAGTCCGATGGGTACGCGCAGGTAGTTGATCCACGGCGGCCACTGGGCGGCGGCCGGTGACCGGCGGCGGTGCCATGGAAGACGGTGCCATGGAAGGCGTTGCGCGACGACGTCGGCGATGGCATAGAGGGGAAATAGCAGGAGGTCGTGGATGAGGGCGGCGCCCACGAACCACACCACGAACCCCTCCCAGATCCCGGCGGCGACGACGCGGCCGGCCGCGTAGCCGGCCAGTGCGAAGCAGGCGAGCAACGCGAGCAACTGCAGTGGATCGGCGCCGTAGCGGGAGGCCGCCCACCGGTGTATGGCATGCAATCGGGAGAACATCGCAGCCCTCATGAGCCTGTTCTGAAACTGAGACGCCGGACCCACTTGGTGTTGTGCACGCCGGGGGCGTTCGGGACGATGATCCGGGCCGGGAAACCGTGGTCCAGGGAGAGGTCGGCACCGTTGACCCGCAGCGCCAGCAGCGAGCGGGGATCGGCCACTTCCCGGGCGCTCAGCGACGCTTTACTGAACGCGCCCCTCGGCTGAAGGGATTCGACGAACGCATAGACCTCGCCCGGGGTCGCCCCGGCGAGCCTGGCCAGATCGGCCAGGCGTACCCCGGTCCATGTCTGCTGGGTCGACCAGCCCTCCACACAGGCGATCGGCAGCGAGTAGGTGTGCAATGCCATCGCCAGCAGATCCGTACGAGAGAGCCGTACCCGGCGTGGCCCGACCAGTTGCAGCCGCCAGTCCGGTCCTGTGCGGGCGGGGTTGATGCGCATGGCGGCCGCGGTCTTGTTCACCTGGAAGTCGTTCGGTCCCGTGCCGTAGTCGCGTCCGTGCGGGGCCAGCAGGGCGGTGCGCCGCAGCGGCCCGTCCACGCACTGACCGGCGGACAGGCCGAACAGCGTCAGTGAGGCGCCCCCGACGAATCCGAACAGGCCGCGCCGGGACACGGTGGGCGCCGCCGGATGGACGGCGACCAGGCTGTAAGGATCAGGCGGCTCGGGCCTGGTACCAGCCAGGCCGGTGCGCAGTTCGCGGCGGATGCTGCGCGATCGCAGCGCGCGGATCATCCGCGGCAGCTTGAAGGCGACATGAACGACGAATGCCGCGAGGAAGATCCACGCGCCGTACAGGTGCGCCGGGTAGAAGGAGAATGGGAAGACGTAGAAGAGCTGGATGTCGAGGATGCCGGTGACGAACTCGAACACCGCGCCACCGACGAGGAGCAGCAGGCTGGCCCGCTCCACCGCCTGGGCCGGGGAGCGGGCCGGCGGCCAGGCGAACAGCTTGGGGATGACCGACCAGAGCTTGGCCAGCAGCACTGGTACGAGCGTCAACCCAAGGAGCACGTGCATCCCCTGTGTCAGCCGGTACAGCCACGGCGGGCGCGTCGGCCAGTCGAAGAGGTAGAAGCCCAGCAGCCCCTTCTCTGGAGTCGGGTCATTGACCGGCAGCCGGGGGTCGTACGCGGCGTACGACACCAGCCCGGTGATCGTGACGGCCGTGATCCCGAACAGCAGCACAAGGCCGAACACCGAAGTCAGCCACGGGCCGCGCAGCGGGCTGCGCCAGAACTCCGGCCGGAACGGGCCGGGCGGCGGATGTTCCTCCAGCCACGCGTTGACCCGCCGTCCGAGACGCATTCTCTTCCGGCCTGCCGCCGCGGCGGGCTCAGCAGCGTGATGAGCGCCCCCTGGCCTCGGCCGATCTGACATAGCCACCCCCCGACAGCCACTTCCCGACTCGTTCCCGCGAATGTCCCGGGCCATTCCTCATCGGCGAGGCGGAACGATCAGCCGCCGCCTCGCGCCCGGTAGGCGACATCACCGACCCCGAATGGGTGGTGGTCAACCAAGCCGTCGGACGGCTGCTTCGCAGGATCCGCGCCCGGCGGGGAGCCATAACGTCATCGGCCGTACCGGCAGCCCGGCCACCGGACGGAACACTTTGTTGGGCACGGCCGCGAGCAACTTCTGCGGACAGCGGCGGTAATAGCGCGTCAGATGCGGCGGAAACCCCTGCTGGTCAGCACGCTGTTCGACGACGATTGCGGCGAATCGGCGTTCGGTCACCGCGCTGCCGATGCTGCGCCGGAGACGCGCCTGAGCGGTGCGGCTCGTACCTCGCAGGATGTCGGAGGCCGCCGCCCGGTGAGCCACGGGCGGCAGCCCCGCCAGCAACAACAGACCCGGATCGGAGAAGACCGCGACCGGCCCGCCGAAGCCGCGCAGCCAGGCACGGAGCTGGTCGCCCACGCGCCGGTCGGCGGCGGTCGGGACCACCTGGCCTAGGGCGAAGGTGTTGGCGGCGAGGATCACGATCTGCAGGAGGACCAGTGTGCTCGCCGCCGCCGCAGGCAGGTCGGCCGCCGCGCTTCGTGGGCCGGCGGTCGAACCTGCCGTCGAACCGGCCATCCCGATTCCGGCCAGCGACGCCACCGCCGCGTAGACCGGCAGCATGCTGTTGACAGCGCCGCCCGTGTGCAGCAGCGCGGCATACCCTTCGACGGTGAGGGCTAGGCAGCCCAGAGCGAGTATCAGGGGTATGCGCCGTACCGCGAGCAGGACCGCGCCGAGCGCGAGGCCGAGGGTGGGCAGCAGGTACCAGCTCCAGAACCTGGTGAACGCGGCGTGTTCGAGGGGATGCTGGGAGAGCAGGCCGAAGACGTAGAACACATACCAGCCGTGGCTGACCGCCCCCCACAGGAGCGTGGTAAGACCCAGCACTCCCGCGAAGGTCGCCGCGAGCAGTGCCGCCAGGCGGCGGCGCTGGGGATCGAACAGCAGTGCCACCGTGATCGCCACTGCCTCGGCGAGCGCGCTCTGCTTGGTGAGGAACGCCGCGGCGAGCAGCAGGCCCGCGGCCACCGCGCCGCGCGGCCGGCGCATCCACCGGGCGGTGTAGAGCCCGGCGAGGCTGAAGGCGAGGAACAGCGAGTCCACCCGGGCGAGGTCGAACCAGGTGCCGGCGGCGAAGTAGGTCGCGGCGTACAGGCCCGCCGCGGCGACCCCGGCGGTCAGGTGCCCGGTCTCGCGCTGGACCAGTCGGGCGAGAAGGACGAAGCAGGCGAGGGAGGCGGCGAGCGAGACCAGCCGCAGCGGCAGGTAGGAGACCCCCAGCACACCGGCCAGGCCCGCCGCGGCGGCGAAGTACAGCGCGGGGTAGCCGTCCGCGACGTAGTCGACCGTGGGAGGGCAGTACAGAGGCTTGCCCGCGAGCAGCCGGTGCACCTCGACCAGAGAGTTGCCCTCCAGCCATTCGAGGGCGTACGGGTAGCCCACCCGGCGCGCGGCGGTACCGAGGCACACGGCGATCGCGGCGAGCCCGGCGGCCGCGGTGAGCAGGCGCAAGGCTCGAGCCACTGCGTTCCAGAAGCCTCTCCGGCCGGGCGCGGCCGGCGTGTGTGGTTCCGCCCGGTCGACGGCCGACCGGCGGGACATCCACGAACGCAGACGCGGGAGGCGGGGCGGAGCCGGCGGGCCCGAGGCGCCGGGTCTCATGGGAGTCCCGGTCGCGAGCCGATGACCGGGGCGAAGTCGCGCACCCTGGCGGCGAAACCGGTCTCCGGGGCGAGAGCGGCCACCGCCGCTGCGTCCGAGGCCGCGTCCACGTCCCGCAGCAGTGGCAACGTTGCCACCCGCAGCCCGGCCGCCGATAACCGAGCACGCTGAGCGGCACCGGTGCCGGGATTGGACATGGGCACGCCTCGCAACAGGTCCGGGTCGGGCTCACGCAGTCCCAGTGCCCAGAAACCCCCGTCGGCGGCCGGCCCGAACCACGCGTCGAGCCCGTCCCAGTCGACGGCGAGGAGGCCGGGGGTGACCTGCGGGGTGTCCATGCCGATCAGCAGCGCCGGCCCGCGCGCCGCGGCGAACGCGGCGGCCAGCCGCTCGTCCAGCTCGCCATCGCACTGGGGAAGCACCTCGAACCCGTCCGGCAGCCACGGCCCGGGCCGCCCATCGAGGACCAGGACGCGCCGGCACGCGGGCGCCGCGAGGACCGCGTGCAGCGTGTCGGCCAGCGCGGCCTCGGCGAGTGCCGCGGCCTGTTCGAGGGTGTACGGGGGCACCAGGCGGGTCTTGACCCGCCCGGGCAACGGCTGCTTGGCGATGACCAGCAGAGTCGTGCACGACCACGGGCCGGGCGGGAAGGCACTACTCCCGCTCTTCATCTGACAAGGACCGCGTTCATGTCCCGAACCGCCTGGCAGAAGCCGCGGAGTGTCCCGGTGACCTTTGACCGGCCGATCCGCGGCAGGTAGTCCACCTCGACTTCATGCACCCGCCACCCGGCGTCGGCGGCGCGCACCAGCATCTCCAGTGGATAACCGCTGCGCCGGTCGACGAGACACAGAGCGAGGAGATCCTCACGCCGGGCCGCCCGCATCGGTCCGAGATCGCGTACGTACACCCCGGTACGGCGGCGGATCCGCCGTGCCAGCTCCCGGTTGGCCAGTCGCGCGGGCAGCGGCCAGACTCCCCGGACGACGGGCCGCCGCCGTCCCAGCATCAGGTCGGCGTCGCCGCCCAGCACCGGTCCGGCCACCCGGGGCAGCTGCCGGGGGTCCAGGCTGGCGTCGCAGTCACAGAAGCAGACCACCTCAGCGGTGGCCACCGAAAGCCCTCGCTGGCAGGCCGCCCCAAAGCCACGCCGGGGCTCCCGTACGACCACGGCACCGAGCGACCGGGCGATCCGCGCCGAACCGTCGACCGAGCCGTTGTCCACCACGATCGGGCGGAAGCCGGAGGGGATGCGGCCGAGTATCCACGGCAGCGCTTCGGCCTCGTCCAGACAGGGCAGGACCACGTCCACGGTCATATCAGTAACACTAAGTGACGCCTTCTCTGTGATCCCGCTTCCACGCTGGATGATCCGAGACCGGCATTTCGTGGCCGCTTCGCGCCCGTGCGCGCGGACGTGAACTCCCTCACGCCTGCCTTCGTCCATCGATAACAGGCGTCTCCAGGCCACGATCACCGCCAAGAGCGCTACTCGAGCGTGGACCAACGTTGGTCTCAGCTTCACTGGCCGCTATCCTGTGCTCGCGATTCGGGTGCAAGTGTGGAATTTGTCCGTTTTTTCTGGCCAACCCAGAGACCGCAGCCCTCGGGGGATCGGGGTTGCCGTCCCACCTGCACACAACCCAGGAGAGACACATGCGGATCACCAGGAGGGTCATCGTCGCGATTACCGCGATGATGCTGAGCATCGTTGCGGCGATCACGGCCGGGCCCGTGTCGGCGGCCGGGGTGCCGCGCCCGGACCACGTGGTCGTGGTCGTGATGGAGAACCATTCCTACAACAAGATCATCGGAAGCTCGTCCGCGCCGTACATCAACAACACTCTCAAGGCGGGCGGGGCGAGCTTCACCCAGTCCTTCGCCGTCACCCATCCCAGCGAACCGAACTACCTGGCGTTGTTCTCCGGCTCGACGCAGAGCATCACCGACGACTCCTGCCCGCACACCTTCTCCGCCGAGAACCTCGGGCACCAGCTCGTCGCGGCCGGTGACACCTTCAAGGGCTACTCCGAGAGCCAGCCTTCGGTCGGCTACACCGGTTGCCACAGCGGCAGCTACTACCGCAAGCACAACCCGTGGGTGAACTTCTCCACGGTCCCCTCGTCGGCCAACGTGCCGCTCACCCAGTGGCCGACCGACTTCACCACGCTCCCGGCCGTGTCGTTCGTGATCCCGAACATCTGCAACGACATGCACGACTGCAGCGTCTCCACTGGCGACACCTGGCTGAAGAACCACATCAATACCTACGCTCAGTGGGCCAAGACCCACAACAGCACCCTCATCCTCACCTTCGACGAGGACGACTCTTCTCAAAGCAACCAGGTCTCCACGATCTTCTACGGCCAGCACGTGAAGACCGGGAGCTTCTCCGAGCACATCACTCATTACACCGTGCTGCGTACCATCCAGGACGGTTACGGCCTCGCCTGCGTCGCGAACTCCTGCGGCGTCTCCGCCATCACCGACATCTGGAGCTGAGGGCACCAACTCGCGATCTTCTCAAACACACGGCGACGCCCCGCTCCGCATGGTGCGGGGCGTGGCCATGTGGTACCCCTGGCTCATATATCGCTAGCGGCGTGGGCCGCGACAACCACATCACCTTGATCCGAGCCGACGGCGCCGGCAGCACGAGCGCGGTTTCTGGAGCGTCGGCGGGCCACGTCATCACGCACCAGGTTCAGGAAGAACACCATCCCGAACACGGCTCCGATGAGGAGGGCGGCGGTCCCGCCTGCCGCGACGTCGATCACCAGTGCGGTGACCGCGGCCGTCTGCAACAGCTGATCTTGGGTGACGGTGAGGACCCGCCCGAACAGGAACGCGGTCAGATCCGCGGTGTAGCCGGACTCGCGCGAGACCAGCACCACGCCGAACCCGAACATCGAGGTGAGCAGCATGGCCAGCGCCGCGTCCTCGCTCACCCTGCGACCCGAGGTGAGGATGGTGAGCGGCACCGCGGTCGCGGCTCCGGCTGCGAGCGCGCCCCAGAAGATCCCGCCGTCTCCGGCGAGCAGGTAACCGACAACCACACCAGGAAAGACGACCTTGGTGACCTCAAACCGGGAACCGGCCGAGTGGCTGGCCATGATGGCCGACCCGCTCCTGGCCCAGTCCGCCGTGGACCGGCTCACCTCCACCGCACACGAACTCATCGTCGAGGGCCAGTCCTACCGGCAACGCCAAAAGCCCTCACACCACCACCAGAACACGCCCGGCACCGGCGTGTCCGTTGACGAGAAGAACGGAGATCACCATGCTCGATAACAGCACCAGGTGGTCCCTTCCTCGTGGCAACCCGCTGGTCCCATCCCCCTGGCGAGCGACAGTCGCCAGGCCGAGCACGGCCTCGGCTGTGCTCCTGAAGTGGTCCAGGCTTTCAGGGCGGTATTCAGAGCGGTATGAAGGACAGCCCGCGTGCCTTGAGCTTCGGGATGACCGTGTGCAGTGCCTTGATGGTCTCGGAGCGGTCGCCGCCTCCGTCGTGGCAGAGCAGGATGGCGCCCGCGCGGCAGCCGAGCATGGATCGGGTGATGTGGGCGGTGCCGGGGCGCGACCAGTCGCGCGGGTCGACGTCCCAGTCGATCGGTTGCATACCGCCCTCCGCGGCGATGTGCAGAATCCGCTTTGACCAGGCGCCGCCCGGTGAGCGGAAGAACTTCGGGGTGATGCCGGTGACGTCGGCGATCCGGGCGTGCGCCTCTGCGATCTCATTGGTGACCCGCTTGGCGGACAGCTCGTTGAAGGGGATCGGGTGATGCATCGTGTGGTTGCACAGCTCGTGCCCGGCCGCGACGATCCGCTGTGCCAGCCGCGGGAACTCCTTCACCTGGATGCCGATGAGCGAGAAGGTGGCCTTGACGTCATGCTCGGCCAGCAGGTCGAGCATCTTCGGGGTCCACTCCGGCTGCGGACCGTCGTCGATGGTCAGGGCGATCGCATTGGCCGGCGCATCGGGACGCAGATCCTGGAGCCGGTGCACGGGTTCGGCCCGGGGCGGTATCGGTGTCGGTATCGGTGTTGGGACCGGCGGCGCAGGGGTGGGGACGTTCACGTGCGGGATGACAGCCCGTGCCCGGCTGTGTGCAACGCCCGTCCTGGCACGGCGACCCGCTTCCGCGTCCCCTGCGGCCAGGGCCGCCAGAGCGAACGCTCCCAAACCCAGCAGCACCCGGCGGCTGGTGACCTCGCTCAGCTCCACATCAATACGCTACCCAGCTTTGCTGCCGCCATGTGGCCACCTGTGTCAGGAGAAGTTACGTGTCGAACCCATTGGTCACGTTCGGTCTCGAATCGCGCCCAGGCCGTTCACCGTCGCGCGGCTTGCTCGCGTTCGGCCCGGCGCTGTTCTTCGCGTTTGCCGTAGGCAGCGTGGCGTACGGCTTCGTCGCTTTCGAATCCCGATCCGAGGGCTCCGCCGACGGTGGCCATTGAGCTCGCCATCCACGCCAACGCAACGTAGCTACCCGCGTCGACAGGATGGCGAAGAGTTCTCTCAAAGACACCGCTGTCGATGATGAAGAGCACGGCCACGAGGCTGCCCACGAAGAGTGCGGCGTAACAGAACAGCACCCCTGCCGTCAGCGTGAGCACGGTCGCCGTGTTGTAGAGCGCTGCCTTCTCCCGTTCCCAGGGCGATGGGCCGGTCGGCCGTTCCCACAGCCGGCGGTAGACGATGAGCCATATGACCATCGTCGCGACCGAGGACACCGTGGCCACGGACAGTCGTACGGCACCGAGCGCGTCCGCTAGCTGCCAGACGATCCCGTTCACACTGGCGAGGGCACTGGTCGCCAATGCCGCGGCGAGGGCCTTGGACAGATACGGGACCAGCCGCCACGGGCGGTTGGCGCGGACCATGCCGGCCACCAAACGCAGGCGTCCCCGTCCCGCTGGGGTGACGAAGCGCGCGTCGGCCGCTTCCTCGACCGGAGTGACGCGCCGCACGGGGACCACGCGGCCCGCGATCAGGCGGTTGAGCCGTCGGCGAGGCCGTGCTGCGCCTTCGCCCTCGCCCTCGCCTTCGCCAGGCTCCAGCAGGTCGCCGACGATCTGTACGATCGCCTCCCGTGTGCGCCGCCGCTGCTGCCATATCCCCGCGAGGGCCGGCAGTGAGATCAGTCCGACACGGTCGACCGTATTGACATGTGCCGCCATGGGCCTGCCGTCTGTCCGCAGCGGTAAATCGGTCAGGCAGATCGCAACGTCATAGCCTTCCTGTTCCTTTCGCTCGCGGACGGCATCCAGCATTTCACTGGTGCTGTGCAGACCCGCCGTCAGCGGAACTGGGCTGATCCGCACCGTCCAGGAAACGCGGTCGTTGACACGCCGGGAGAGCAGCTTCGGCAGCTCTGGTGCCAGCTGATCCGCGAGGTCTGCGGGCGAGCCGGGGTCGGCCAGCAGGCCCACGAGGATCTGGTCGTCCTGGGCTTCAGCGTCATCGCCCGATTCCGTCACACCGCCCCCATGACCGTCGTCAGGTGCCTTTCGCTCAAGAGTGCTGAGGAGAACCTTGATCTCCGTCCTTACCCAGGTCACCACGCTGAAACGGAGTCACGGCCAACCTGTCGGGGACCGCGCTTCACCGGTCGAGGGGTGTTCTTTCCGAAAGCACGGGATTGTCGCTCCTTTTGCCGGGTAGGCGATCCAGATCGGAAATCTCCAAAGGAGGGCGTCGTGGGGGTGCGGACCTGGGTCCAGGGCTGGCCGGTCTATCGGCAGCTGACGGGTGATGATCCGCTGGGTCGCGGGGCCGCCGTGAAGTCGCCGGGCAGCGCGTCGTTGCGGGCTCGCACGGCCACGGCCGACAAGGTCGTGAAGTCGACCTGTCCGTATTGTGCGGTGGGCTGTGCACAGGACGTCTATGTCTCCGGCGGCCGGGTGGTGCAGATCGAGGGGGATCCGGACTCGCCGGTCAGCCGTGGCCGGTTGTGCCCGAAAGGCTCGGCGAGCTTGCAGCTCACGACGGGATCGGCGCGCAGGCACAAGGTCCTCTACCGGCCTCCGTACGGGGCGGACTGGGAGGAACTCGACCTTGATACGGCGATGGACATGGTCGCCGAGCGGGTGATCCGTACCCGAGCCGACACTTGGGAGTGGGACTCCGGCGACGGTTCCCGGGTCCGCCGCACGCTCGGGCTGGCCAGCCTGGGCGGGGCGACGCTGGACAACGAGGAGAACTACCTGATCAAGAAGCTGTTCACCGCGCTCGGGGTGGTCCAGGTAGAGAACCAGGCCCGGGTCTGCCATAGCTCCACGGTGACGGGGCTGGGCACCTCCTTTGGGCGTGGTGGAGCGACCACCTTTATGCAGGACCTGCAGAACTCCGACTGCATCGTGATCCAGGGTTCCAACTTCGCCGAGGCGCACCCGGTCGGGTTTCAGTGGGTGATGGAGGCGAAGGCGCGCGGCGCGACGATCATCCACGTCGATCCCCGGTTCAGCCGCACGAGCGCGCTGGCCGACCTGTTCGTGCCATTGCGGGCGGGTACCGATATCGCCTTCCTGGGCGGGATCATCAACCACGTCCTGACGAACGAGGCCTACTTCCGGGACTATGTCCTCGCCTACACCAATGCCGCCACGATCATCACTGAGGAGTTCCGCGACACCGAGGACCTCGACGGGGTGTTCTCCGGGTTCAACGAGCAGACCCGGCACTATGAGTTCGACACCTGGCAGTACGAGGGCATGGAGGTCATGGCCTCCACGGGGGATCGCGACTCTCAGTACGACCGGCGCACCAGGGGTGGCCAGTCCATCCGTGAGTCGGGCCACGGTGAGAGCCATGGAGCGGGCGGGGCGGCGATCGGCAGCGGCACGCCGCACACGGATGAGACGTTGCAGGATCCGCGCTGTGTCTTCCAGATTCTCAAGCGCCACTACGCCCGCTACACCCCGGAGATGGTGGAGCAGGTCTGCGGGGTGCCGCCCGAGCTGTTCTCGCAGGTCTGTGACGCGCTGGTGCGCAACTCCGGCCGCGACCGGACCAGCGCCTTCGCCTACGCGGTCGGCTGGACCCAGCACACCGTCGGCGTGCAGTACATCCGGGCCGCCAGCATCCTGCAGCTGCTGCTGGGCAATATCGGACGCCCCGGTGGGGGGATCCAGGCTTTGCGCGGCCACTGCAACATCCAGGGCTCCAGCGACATCCCCGCTTTGTTCGACCTGCTGCCGGGCTACATCCCGATGCCGCACGCCCACGCGCACCAGGACCTCGACTCCTTCATCGCAGCCGACGCGGCTGAGAAGGGTTACTGGGGCAACATGCGCTCCTATGTGGTGAGTCTGCTCAAGGCATGGTGGGGTGAGGCGGCCACCCCCGCCAACGACTTCTGTTTCGACTATCTGCCCCGGCTGACCGGCAGCCACAGCACTTACGACACCGCCCTGGCCCAGATGGACGGCCTCTGCAAGGGCTACTTCCTGATGGGGCAGAACCCGGCCGTCGGCTCGGCCAACACCAAGGTGCAGCGCCTGGGGATGGCCAACCTCGACTGGCTGGTCGTCCGCGACTTCTCCCTCATCGAGAGCGCCACCTGGTGGAAGGACGGACCGGAGATCGAGACGGGTGAGCTCAGCACCGCCGACATCGGCACCGAGGTGTTCTTCTTCCCCGCCGCCGCGCACACCGAGAAATCGGGCAGCTTCACCAATACCAACCGGATGCTCCAATGGCATCACATCGCCGTGGACCCGGACGGCGACGCCCGCAGCGACTCGTGGTTCATGTACCACCTGGGGCGGCGCATCCGCGCCAAGCTCGCCGGCTCCACCGATGAGCGCGATCGGCCCATACTGGATCTGACGTGGGACTACCCGACGGAGGGCGACCTGGCCGAACCCAGCGCCGATGCGGTGCTCGCCGAGATCAACGGCTTCGACGCGGAGGGCGGCCATCTGTCGTCCTACGAGCAGCTCACCGATGACGGCTCCACCTCCTGCGGTTGCTGGATCTACTGCGGTGTCTACGCGGACGGTGTCAACCAGGCCGCTCGCCGTAAACCCGCCGCCGAGCAGGACTGGATCGCCGCCGAATGGGGCTGGGCCTGGCCGGCCAACCGGCGCATTCTCTACAACCGGGCCTCCGCCAACCCGGAGGGCAGGCCGTGGAGTGAGCACAAGGCGCTGGTCTGGTGGGACGGCGATCACTGGACGGGGCACGATGTGCCGGACTTCCCTCCCGACAAGGCCCCCTCCTACGTGCCGCCCGATGATGCCAAGGGCCCTGCTGGGCTGTCGGGCACCGACCCGTTCATCCTGCAGGCCGACGGCAAGGGCTGGCTGTTCGGTCCGGCCGGGCTGGTCGACGGCCCGCTGCCCACCCACTATGAGCCGCAGGACTCCCCGTTCGACAACATGCTGTACGGGCGCAAGCGCAGCCCGGTCCGGCAGATCTACTCCCGCGAGCACAACCGCTTCCACCCCAGCGGCTCCGAGCCGGGCGCCGAGGTGTTCCCGTACGTGGTCACCACCTACCGGCTGACCGAGCACTTCACCGCCGGCGGGATGAGCCGCTGGACGCCCTACCTTGCCGAGCTGCAACCGGAGTTCTTCTGTGAGGTCTCGCCGGAGCTGGCGGCCGAACGCAACCTGGAGCACGGGGGCTGGGCGACCATCGTGACCGCCCGGAACGCGATCGAGGCCCGGGTGCTGGTCACCGACCGGATGGCGCCGCTTCGCGTACAGGGCCGCACCGTCCATCACATCGGGCTGCCATTCCACTGGGGCCCCAATGGCCACTCACGTGGCGACGCCGCTAACGAGCTCGCGCCCATCGCGCTGGACCCGAACGTCCATATCCAGGAGGACAAGGCGTTCACCGCCGACATCCGCCCTGGCCGCCGTCCGCGCGGGCCGGCGTTGCCGGAGTTGGTACGGGAGTACCAGCGCCGGGCGGGCATCACCGAACAGACGGGAATGGGGATCTGATCATGGGGCTGCTCTCTGGTGCCGAGCCCGATGTCGCGGGGGACGCCGGTCACCGCGACCATCCGCCGCGGAAGGGATTCTTCACCGACACCTCGGTGTGCATTGGCTGCAAGGCCTGCGAGGTCGCCTGCAAGGAATGGAATGCCATCCCCGAGGACGGGCTGACCTTCACCGGCATGTCCTTTGACAACACCCAGGGGCTCGGTGCCGACACGTGGCGTCATGTGGCCTTCATCGAACAGCGCAAGCCGCTCCGCGAGGAGGATCTCGGTGATGACCTCGGTGGGGTCGATGTGCTCGGCTTGGCCTCCGATGCCGCCCAGGACGGGAACGGCGGGCTGCGCTGGCTGATGGCCTCCGACGTCTGCAAGCACTGCACCCACGCGGCCTGCCTCGACGTCTGCCCCACCGGGTCACTGTTCCGCACCGAATTCGGCACCGTGGTGGTGCAGGAGGACATCTGCAACGGGTGTGGTTACTGCGTGCCCGCCTGCCCGTACGGGGTGATCGACCAACGCAAGGACGACGGCCGGGTCTGGAAGTGCACCCTCTGCTACGACCGGCTCGGGGACGGCATGGAACCGGCCTGCGCCAAGGCCTGCCCGACCGACTCCATTCAGTACGGCCCGCTGGACGAGTTGCGCGAACGGGCCGCCGCCCGGGTGGAGCAACTGCACGACGCGGGCGTCCATGACGCCCGGCTGTACGGGAACGACCCCTCGGACGGGGTCGGTGGGGACGGGGCGTTCTTCCTGCTGCTCGACGAGCCGGAGACCTACGGCCTGCCGCCGGACCCGATCGTCACCACCCGAGACCTGCCCTCGATGTGGCGGCACGCGGGGGCCGCCGCGCTGACCCTGCTCGGCGGGATCGCCGCGACCTACGCGGCCGGAACGATACGGAGGCGCAGGTGAGTGAAGCCGAGGTCACCAGGGACGGCCTGCGGGGACAGCGGCCCGGCCGGGAGGCGCCGGTGGGCGTCCAGGGCCCGAGCCGGCCTCGTGGGCGCAGGGGCGAGCCCGGCGCCGAGTTCACCTCCTACTACGGACGGCCGATCATCAAGAAGCCGACCTGGAGCGCCCGCGACATCGCCGGATACCTCTTCCTTGGCGGACTGGCGGGGGCGTCCTCGGTGCTGGCCGCCGGAGCCGACCTCACCGGGCGGCCACGGCTCGCCCGCACAGGCAAAATCGGCGCGCTCGGCGCGATCTCGCTGTCAGCCGCGGCGCTGGTGCACGACCTGGGCAAACCCGAGCGGTTCACTAACATGCTTCGGGTGATCAAACCGACCTCACCGATGAGTGTCGGCTCCTGGATCCTGGCCGTCTACGGTCCCGCCGCCGGGTCGGCGGCGATTCTCGATGTGACCGGACGGCTGCCGCGGATCGGCCGGGCGGCCACCTGCTGGGCGGCTCTGGCCGGTCCCGCCGTCGCGTCCTACACCGCCGTCCTCGTCGCCGACACCGCGGTGCCCGCCTGGCACGAGGCCTACCGTGAGCTGCCGTTCCTCTTCGTCGGCTCCGCGGCCACCGCCGCCGCCGGGCTCGGCATGCTCGCCGCCCCCCGGGAAGAGACCGGGCCGGCCCGGATGGCCGCGGCCTACGGTGCCGTGGTGGAACTGGCCGCCGCCGAGCGGATGGAACGGCGTCTCGGCATGATCTCCGAGCCCTACACCACCGGCAGAGGCGGCCGTCTCATGCGGGCCGGCAAAGCACTGACCATCGCCGGTGCCGTCACCGGTGTGGCCCTCGGCGGACGATGCAGGGCCGCCGCGGTCCTGTCCGGTGCCGCGCTGCTGGCGGGCTCCGCCTGCACCCGGTTCGGTGTCTTCGAGGCCGGCATCGCCTCGGCCAGGGACCCCAAGTACACCGTCCTACCTCAGCGGCAACGTCTCCGGGATCAGAACCCTGAGATGGGCACCGCACCGCCCGTTTAGGTTCGGCATGACGGGCACACCTGTCGGATGAACCAGTTCAGTCTTTCGATCGAATCCCGCGACGGGGCCGCCGTGATCAGGGTGACGGGCGAGATCGATGTGGCATCTGTCCAGGACCTCGACGCCTGCGTCCATAAAGCCCGATCGCACTACAGTCCCCACTTGATCCTCGACCTGGCCGAGGTCGATTTCATGGACTGCACCGGCCTCCGCGTGCTGGCCGACGCGTCCACCAACATCAGAAACGACGGGGGCAGCGTGGCGATCGCCCGCCCCAGCAGGCAGGCGGCGCATCTGTTCGAGGTCAGCGGGCTCCCTCAGGAGCTGGAGATCTACCGCACCATCGAACAGGCAATGGACGGGATGCGATCGCAGGCCGGGACGGTCAGGCGACGAGCGGCTCGATCGGCCGTTGAGCTCGGGTGAGCGATGTCTGGTCGCGCCCGCCCGGCGGACGCGACCAGATACCGCCGGTCAGCTCATCGCCTTGCGGATCGCGTCGCGGGTGCGATCCATCACGGACGCGAAGGGCCCCGCGATCAGGTTCTTGAGCGGGGACTCGACTCCCGGGTGCGGGTGGGTGGGGGCGATCGCCTCGGCGGCCTTGACCGCCGCGACCATGCCCCGTAGCTGCGCGGGCGTGGCCTCGCGCGCGATTTGCGGAAACTCCTCGTGTTCCTCGTGCTCGGCGTGAGTTTCGACGGCCTTCCGGAATTCAGTGAATATCGGGATGAACCCCACTGAGTCCGTGCCGATCCTCTCCAGCTCCTGCAGAGTCTGCTTGGCCTGGTTCTCCTCGTGCAGCCGGGCCTCGACCACCTGAGTGCCATTGCTGATCGTGCGCCGTGCGTACGGGTGCACGATCTCTTCCTCCGCAGTCTCATGCACGGCGAGCAGATACCGAAGACGATCGAACGCCTCCGCGCGCTTCTTGCCGGTGCTCTTGTCCACCGTGGAGAACAGCCGACGTATCTCCTGGTGCTGTTGCGTCAGCAGGTCGACCACGTTGTTCTGATGCTCGGTCACGATCGCTCCTGTTCTCTCGTGTGCTCCTCCGATACACCCATAGCCCTGCCCCGCGACAGCGCTATAAACTCCACGCCCGGCCGGTTGACTGGCAGGTCAGCGCAGTTCATCGAGATCTTCGCCCAGCACGTGGACTTCGCCGGCCGCCACCCAGCGGTCCCGAGAAACGGCCGTACCGCGGAGGGGGGTATGCGGGGATGACGCGATCCGCAGGCGCCCCGGGCCGGCGTGATCAGACGGCGGCGGTGTCCCGCAGTTCGAAGACGCGATCGGCGACCCGCCGCACGGCCGATCCCCGGGAGGCGATCACCACGGCAGCCCCGTAGTCGGCCTGCAGGCGCAGCAGATCCAGCACGCCGCGCTCGGCGGCCTGCTCGTACTCGGCGATCGGTTCGTCGGCGAGCACCAGGCCGGGCCGGTTGGCCAGAGCCACCGCGAGCCTGGACCGCACCGCCTCACCACCGCTGAGCCTGCTGGGACGCTGGGACGCGTGCACCATGAGGAACATCAGGTTGAACATCTCCTCACGCCACTCCGGATCGAGACGCCCGGCGGCGCGCTGTGCACGATCCACGTTCTGCCGCACGCTGATCGCGTCGTCCAGGCCCGACCGGGTGAGCAGCCCGATGTGACCGGCCCGGAACACCGCTCTCTCCGTGGCGCTGAGACGATCGAGGCGGGTGCCGGCCACCCGCACCGAGCCGCTGTCGGGCTCGGCCAGCCCGGCGGCACAGGAGATCAGCGCCGACTTGCCCGATCCCTGCGGGCCGATGACCGCGACCAGTTCGCCCGGCTGAACTTCGAGTGAGGCACCTCGTAGGGCCGGAATCTCGTATCCGTCGTGCCGGTGGGACATGGACACGTCGATGATCTCGAGCGCGGGGGTCATCGCATGGAGGGGAGAGAGTCGTGAGTGATGTCTTGCATGCCTTGCTCCCGGAGATGTCTGATGCCGGCGGAGCCGGTCCTGGAAGCCACGGTAGAAACCCACGGGTGAACAGGGAGACAGAGATGGGTTAGCCGGATATTTACCTTGCGTTCCCCAGCTCCCTCGTCGCTATTGCCTGGCGGGGAGCAGCAGGGTGAAGGTGGGCGGCGAAGGTCGGCTGAGCAGCAGGCGGCCTCCTTCGGCCTCGGCGAGGCTCCGTGCCATCGCCAGCCCGATCCCGTGCCCGTTCGCGGCGGTACGCCGGCGGAACAGGTCGCCGGGGTCGTCGCCGATGGCGGTGCCCTCGTCGGTGACGTCGATGGCGAGAGCGTCTCCGGCCTCGCGGACGTGGATGGTCACGGCCCCCGCACCGTGCCGCACCGCATTGTCGATGAGGACATCGAGGATCTGCCGCACGGCGGCCGTGGACGCCCTGCAGACGGGAAGCTCCGGGCCGATCTCGATGCGCAGCGGGCGTCCCCGCGCGGCGAGGTCGGCGTGCCAGGTCTGCCGCACCTCCTCCAGCAGGGCGTTCACCCTGAGGGGCTCCGTCCGATGCGGGGTGTCCCGAGCCAGCGCCAGCAGTTCGTTGATGGTCCGCTCGAGACGGTCGGCCGCCGTGATGGCGGAGGTAATCGCGGCGTGAGTGTCGACCCCAGGGGTGTCGCGGGCGGCCTCCAGCCGCAGCCGCAGCCCGGTCAGGGGAGTACGCAGCTGGTGTGAGGCATCGGCGGAGAAGGCGCGTTCGCGGGTGAGCAGGGTGCCGAGCCGCTCGGCGGTGACGTCCAGGCTGGCCCCGGCCGTGTCGATCTCGGGTATCCCCGTGGGCCGGTTGCGGACACTGAAGTCACCGTCGCCGAGCCGCTGAGCGGTCGCCGCCATCTCCTCGATCGGCTGGGCGAGCCGGCGGCCCTGACGGCGGGCGATCAGCCAGGTGAACATGATCGCCACCACGCCGATGGCCAGCATGACGAGCCAGGTCCTGCCGATCCGCAGATACACCTGCCATCTGGAGGCGGCCGCGCGGATCACCGCGACGACCCGCTCGTTGTCGGCGATCGGCACCGACACGACGAGGTCGCCGCCGCTACTGCCAGTGGTGACGTGGGCACGCAGAGCGCCGCGCACCGCGGCGTCCGCTTCGGCCGGTCCGCGCCCACTGATCCGGTGACCGGCCGGGTTGTACAGGCCGAGCCTGATGCCGGGTTCGGTGGCGGGCATTTCTGCGGAGTCATGACCGCGCAGGAGGTCCCTGGACACCGCGATCGTGGCCTCGTCGGCGACCCGCTGCAGCTCGCCTTGCTCATCGGCCAGGTAGTAGCGGACCACGCCGGCGGCCAGCGGGATGCCGAACAGTGCGATGGCCAGCACGGCGGCCAGCACGGTGAGACTGACGATTCGCTTGCGCACCGTGCCTCCCAGAACGACCTGCCACCTGCGGTCAGTCTGCCTTCCACAAGGACCATCGCGGTACGTCGGCGTCCGATTTTGCCGTCTGCTGGCCTTTGGCGAGTCCGGCGCTATCTCCCGGTTGCCTAGCGTCGGATTGTCAGGATTTTCCCTCTTGTCACTGGAGGTCGACCATGAATGTGGTCCGCCGTACGTCGCGTTACGCCGCCGTTGCGCTGGCCCTGATCGCGGCGCTGGGCGCCTGTGGCGGGGGTGGTTCCGCTGGATCCGGTTCACCGGGCCAGACGAACGCCGCGCAGACGAACGCCGCGCAGAAGAACACCGCGCCGACACCGTCCGGCAAGGAGACCAACCCGTCCGGCGACATTCCCGACAGCCAGGTGTACGTGCCTTACACCGACTCGGGCGGGCTTTTCACGGTCAAGGTCCCCGAGGGATGGGCCCGCACCCAGGAGGGCACGGCCACGGTGTTCACGGACAAGCTGAACACCGTACGGATCGACTCCCTCCCGGCCACGGCTGCCCCAACGGTCGCCTCCGCCCGATCCCAGGATCTTCCCAAGATCAAGTCCACGGCCAAGGGCTTCTCGGCGGGCGACGTCACCGCCGTACAGCGCAAGGCCGGACAGGCGATCCGCATCACGTACCGGGCGGACTCGCCACCGAACCCGGTGACCGGTAAGACCGTCGCCGACGCGGTCGAGCAATACGAGTTCTGGAAGAACGGTCATCAGGTCGTGCTCACCCTGTCGGGGCCGACCGGTGCTGACAACGTCGACCCGTGGCGGATCGTCACCGACTCCTTGCGGTGGAACAAGTGACCTCTGTCGCGGAGACCGCGGGCCGGCCGACGGAGAGCGCCGAGCAGCCGGTGGAGAAAGCGCTGGAAGCACGCTCGTTGTACCGCTTCTTCCGGGCGGGCGAGGAGGAGACACTCGCTCTGCAGGGTGTCTCGCTGTCGCTCGCGCCCGGCGAGTTCGTCGCGGTGTCCGGCCCGTCCGGGTCGGGGAAGTCGACCCTGCTGTCGTGCCTGGCCGGTCTCGACGAGCCCGACGGCGGGACCGTGCTGATCGGGGGCCGGCGGATCAGCCATCAGCCCGAACCCGCGCGTGCCCGGTTGCGCGCCCGCCATATCGGGGTGCTGTTCCAGTCAGCGAACCTGTTCGAGCACCTCACCGTCGAGGGCAACGTCAGCCTGTCCCAGGGCCTCGCCAAAAAAGAGCACCGAGCGGACCGCGGCGAACTGCTGGAGTCCGTGGGTCTGTCGGCCCGCTCGCACGCCTATCCGAGTGAGCTTTCCGGTGGGGAGTCCGCCCGGGCGGGGCTGGCACTCGCGCTGGCCAACGATCCGATCGTGCTGCTCGCCGACGAACCCACCGGCGAGCTGGACTCCGCCACCGAGGCCCAAATTCTCGACCTCCTCGTGAGCCGGGCCCGGGCGGGCGCGGCGGTGCTCGTGGCCAGCCACAGCCCCGCCGTGGCCGCCATCGCCGACCGGGTCATCCGCCTCACCGACGGAAGGATTCAGTCATGACGTCCCACACCGCGCAAGTCCTGAGTGAAGACCCGGGGGCGTCGACGGCCGATCCCGCGCTGGTCCGCTGCGTGGAGGTGGCCCGTACCTTCGGGACGGGGCCGACCGCGCTCGTCGCCGTCTATGGGGTGTCCTGCGAGGTCATGCCCGGTGCCCGGATCGCACTCGTCGGGCCCTCCGGCTCAGGTAAGTCGACGCTGCTGCACCTGATGGCCGGACTGGAGAGCCCGACCTCCGGCACGGTCGAATGGCCGGCGCTGGGCGGCGGTCCGCAGGGACGTCCGGGCACGGTCGGCGTGGTCTTCCAGGGGCCCAGCCTGCTGCCCGCGCTGGACGTCACCGAGAACGTGGCGCTGCCGCTGCTGTTCTCCGGAGTGCCCGGTGCCACCGCCACCGAGCGCGCGGCCCAGGCCCTGCATCGGCTCCGGATCGACGATCTCGCGCCCAAGCTTCCCGAGGAGCTCTCGGGCGGCCAGGCGCAGCGCGTCGCCGTCGCCCGGGTCCTGGCCAGCCGTCCCACGCTCATCCTCGCCGACGAGCCCACCGGCCAGCTCGACCACGAGGCGGGGGACAGGGTCATCTCCGTGCTGCTCGAAGCCGCCGCCGAACTCGGCGCCGCTCTGATCGTCAGCACTCACGACCCCGTCGTCGCGGCCCGCCTCGACGACCAATGGACCATGCGCGACGGGTCGCTGGTCACCGCATCGACCTCACAGAGTGGAAACCGACCATGACCTGGACCTGGGTGCGCGGCCTGCTGCGCAAACGTGCTGCCCGGCTCACCGCCGTCGCCGCCGGGATCGCCGTCGCCGTCGCCTTGCTCGGCTCGCTCGGCGCCTTCCTCGCCGTTTCCAAGGCCACCATGACCGCGCGGGCGGCCGGCAACGTGCCGGTCGACTGGCAGGTGGAAGTGAAGGCCGGCGCCGATCCCACGTCGGTGCTCACCACCCTCCAGTCCACCGCCGGGGTACGCCACGCACTCCCGGTGGGCTTCGGACAGACCACCGGACTGACCAACGCCGGGGCCACCACGCAGACCACCGGAGCGGGTGTGGTGCTCGGCGTCCCCGACGGCTACGCGCAGACGTTCCCCGGCGAGCTGCGGTCGCTCGCGGGGTCCGGCACCGGAGTGCTGCTGGCCCAGCAGACCGCCGCCAACCTGCACGCCCGTCCGGGCGACACCGTGACGATCGGCCGCGCGGGCCTTCCCCCCGTCCGGATCCGCGTCGACGGGGTCGTTGACCTGCCGCAGGCGGACTCGCTGTTCCAGAAGGTGGGTGCGCCCGTCGGATCGCAGCCGGTCGCCCCGCCCGACAACGTGCTCCTGGTTCCGCAGTCGCAATGGCATCAGCTCTTCGACCCGCTCGCCACCGCCCGGCCCGATCTGGTCACCCAGCAGATCCACGTGAGCCGCACCCACCAACTGCCCGCCGACCCCGCGGCGGCGTTCACCGCCGTCACCGCGTCGGCACACAACTTCGAGGCGCGGACCTCGGGCGGAGCCGTGGTCGGCGACAACCTCGGCGCCGCTTTGGGCGCGGCCCGCCAGGACGCCGCGTACTCGCAGGTGCTCTTCTTGTTCCTCGGACTCCCGGGCGCGGTCCTGGCCGGTCTGCTGACCGCGGCCGTCACCGGCGCGGGAGCGACCCGGCGGCGCCGCGAACAGGCGCTGCTGCGAACCCGTGGCGCGTCCAGCCGCCAGCTGATGCTGCTCGCCGCGGTGGAAGCGGCGGTCGTGGGCATCGTCGGCAGCCTGGTCGGCCTGGCCGGTGCGGCGCTGGTCGGCACGCTGGCCTTCGGGTCGGCCCGCTTCGGCGCGAC
>JAOPYO010000011.1 GCA_025964575.1 Actinomycetes bacterium | reverse complement strand
AGGAGGTCGGTCCGGGTCCGCTCGGATCATCGGTGCGGCGAACATCCCTTGGCCATGGGGCCTGGATCGACGTTCGACCGAGCTGGATCGCCGGCGCCGACACGCTGTTCGATCGGTTGCTCCAGGCGGTGCCGTGGCATGCGGAGAAACGGCAGATGTACGACCGGATCGTTGACGTCCCCCGGTTGCTCGCGTTCTACGCCGAGGGCCAGCCCCTTCCCGACCCCGCACTCGACGAGGCCAGGCAAGCGCTCGACGAGCACTACGCGGAGGAACTCGGTGAGCCGTTCCGCACCGCCGGGCTGTGCCTGTATCGCGATGGCCGGGACAGTGTCGCCTGGCACGGCGACACCATCGGGCGCGGTAGGACGGAAGACACCATGGTCGCGATCATCTCGATCGGTACGCCCCGTACTCTGCTGCTCCGTCCGCGCGGAGGCGGCCCGACGCTGCGCCACGACCTCGGTCATGGCGACCTCCTCGTGATGGGCGGCAGCTGTCAACGCACGTGGCAGCACGCCATCCCCAAGACCGCACGGCCCACCGGACCACGGATCAGCATCCAGTTCCGCCCACGCGGAATCCGCTGACCCGCTTCTGGGCCTGCGCGCTCAACTCGTCGTGGGTCACGCGGGCCTGCTCTGGAAGAGGTGATGGTAACAGGCCCGAGATGTGGCCTTTTGTGGACCGTACGCTTGTCGTTCGCCGTCAGTTCGGCGCGGAGTCTCCTTGCCGGGCCGGCTGCGCCAGCGCGCCATGAAGGAAGAGGCGGAGGGCGTCGGCGGTGCCCGAGGCGGTGGTGTCGCCGGTGGACAGCCGGCGGATCGCCAAGCCGTAGAAGAGAGCCACGACCGTGGGCGCGTGCCGCTCGGCATCGGGGATGCCCAGCGCCGTGAGCACCGCGGTGGCCAGCTGGTCGTAGGCCTTGATCGAGCGCTCCGCGGCCTTGCGTACCTCCGGATCGCGGGCCGCTTGCAGATGCAGCTCCAGGTTGGCGATCTCCTCCGGGCCGTAGGAGAAGCCCACGATCGCCTTCTCCACCTCATCGGCGGCCTGGTCGGGGTCGATCCCGGCCTCGCGCAGCTGCTCCAGGCGGGCCGTGATCCGCCCGATCTCGTCATCCACGAAGCGGTGCAGGCTCTCCCTGAGCAGGTCGGCCTGACTGGGGAAGTGGTAGGTGAGCGAGCCGAGCGACACCCCGGCCGCCTTGGCCACGGCGCGGTTGGTCACCGCGCCGACCCCGCTCTCACCGATGAGGCGCATGGTGGCCCGCAGGATCCGGTCGCGGGCCGCTTCGGGTCGGGTCGTGGCTGCATTCATCGAGTTCAGTCTCTCGTAGTCGGCCGGGTCTTCCCTCCATTCCCCCTTTGAGGTTATCGTTCGTTCGAACGAACGACTCATCCCGCCGCTGTCTTTGCGTCGTGCCGGAGGCACGTCAGGAGGTCGTTGTGCCGGAGGCATGCCAGGAAGCTCTGCATGTCGACATGAACAGCGAGATCACGGCGTGGGTGAAGGGGAGTGGCGGGATGAGCGGCGATCTGGTGGACGCGGGACTGGCGGCCCAGGCCGAGCTGGTGGCCAAGGGGGAGGTCTCCTCCCGGGAACTGGTCGAGGCCTCGCTGCAGCGGATCGACGCCGTCGATGGCCGGATCGGCGCGTTCCGGGTGGTGCGGCATGAGGCGGCGCTCGCCGAGGCCGCGGAGGCCGATCAGCGGATCGCGCGAGGGGATTGGGGGGATGAAACCCGGTTGCCGCTGCTGGGTGTCCCGATCGCCATCAAGGACGACACCGACCTGGCGGGGGAGACCACGCCGTTCGCGGTCCGGGGCGACCACCGGCCGGTGTCGCAGGACGCGGAGCTGGTACGAAAGCTGCGGGCCGCCGGGGCGATCATCGTCGGGAAGACCACCACCTGTGAGATCGGGCTCTGGCCGTTCAGCGAGTCACCCGGCTTCGGTAATGCCCGCAATCCATGGAACCCCGCGTACACCCCTGGTGGTTCGAGCGGCGGCTCGGCGGCGGCGGTCGCGGCGGGCATGGTGGCGGCGGCGGTCGGTTCTGACGGTGCCGGATCCATCCGGATCCCGGCGGCCTGGAGCGGGCTGGTCGGCATCAAGCCGCAGCGCGGCCGGGTCTCCGGCTTCCCGAACCGCGACCCCTTCAACGGCATCACCGTGTGGGGCCCGCTGGCCCGCAGCGTCAGCGACGCGGCACTGCTCCTGGACGTGCTGTCCGGCAGCCACCCGCAGGACGTCTATCAGCTCGACCCGCCCCGCACGCCGTTCGCCGAGGCCGCCCGCCGCGACCCAGGGCAACTGCGCATCGCCATCTCCTTCCGTACGGCCCTCGGGGTGCCGGGCAAGGTCGATCCAGAGATCCGATTGGCCGTCGAGCGGCTGGCCCGGACTCTCATCTCACTGGGGCACAAGGTGTTCCCGGCCGACCCCGACTATGGGCCCATCGCACTGGGCCTGGTGCCGCGCGGCACGGCGGGCGTGGCGGACTGGCTCGATTCCATTCCGGGCGCCGATCCCGAGGCCCGCACCGAGACGGAGGCGAAGATCGGCCGGATCGTCGGGAAACGGCTGCTGCCGGTGGCGCGCAGGCTGGATCCGTATCTTCGCCGCAGGGTCGGCCGCATCTTCCGGATCGCCGACGTCGTGCTGACCCCGACCACGGCCCGGCTGCCGCTGCGGGTCGGCGCTCTCGACGGGGCGGGCTATCACAAGACCCAGTCGGCGTCGGCCGCTGCCTGCCCGTTCGCCTGGACCTGGAATGTGCTGGGCTGGCCGGGCGTCAACGTGCCCGCCGGGCTCAGCTCCGGCGGCCTGCCGATCGGCGCGCAGCTGCTCGGCCACGACAGCGACGAGGCCACCCTCATCTCCCTGGCGGCCCAGCTCGAGCAGGCCGAAGGCTGGACGGAACGTCGCCCACCGGGGGTGTGAAGCCCTGGTCCGCCGGGTCAGTAGCCGGCGCCCGTCAGCATGCCGCCGTCGACGAGGACCTCGGTGCCGGTGCAGTAGGAGGAGTCGTCCGAGGCGAGGAACACCACGGCTCCGCTGACCTCGCGGGTCTTGCCCATGCGGTTCAGCGGCAGCGCGTTCATGAAGGCGTCGGCGCTGTCGGCGGTGGCGGCGACGACATCAGGGTCCAGCGACATCGCGGTGAGGATCGCGCCGGGATGGATCGTGTTGACGCGGATGTTGAACTCGCCGACTTCCCGGGCGGCGCACTTGGTCAGGCCCCGCACGCCGAACTTGCTGGCGGCATAGGCCGTCATGCCGGCGGCACCGACGAAACCCTCGGTGGACGACACGTTGATGATGGACCCGCCGCCCGCGGCCTTCATCGGCGCGATCACCGACTTCACTCCGAGCCACTGGCCGACCAGGTTGACGTCCAGCACCTGCCGGAACTCCTCGAGGCTCATGTCCTCGGTGTTCTTGTGCTTGATGATCCCGGCGTTGTTGACCAGCACGTCCAGCTTGCCGAAGGTGCTCACAGCGAGCTCCACCGCGGCCGCCCAGTCGTCCGGCTGGGTCACGTCCATCCGGAGGAAGCGGACGTCGTCGCCGAGCTCGGTGTCCAGCTTGGCGCCGTCCTCCTCCAGCACGTCACCGAACACCACCTTGGCGCCCTCGGCGACGAAACGCTTCACATGGGCCTTGCCCATGCCGCGAGCCCCACCGGTGATCAGGGCCACCTTGCCGTCGAGCTGTCCCATGTCAACCCTTCCTGCTGAAAGTCTTACCCGCGGCGACGGCGACCGCCGCGGCCTCCATGTTCCGGTACACCGGAACCCCGCCTTCGCGCGCGGCAGCCCGTACAGCGTCCTCGACCCCGGCCGGGGCGTATTCCGCGTTGCGGGTCACCAGCGTGATCCGGGTGTCCGGCAGCGCGGCCTGCAGCTCGCCGATCGCGTGGGCGTAGGCGATCAGCGGGTCGGCACTGTTGCCATAGGTGAAGAAGCTCTGGACGTTGACGTGCGCGACCACGTCCGCGTATGAGGTGGCCTCAAGGATCGCGGTGACGGCGTGCCGGATCAGGTCCGGCTTGCCGCGTGGCCCGACGGGGATCTCCAGGGGATTGGCAAGCGAGCTGCCCACGCCCAGGCCGAGCCGCAACAATGCCTCGCGGGCACCTTCGGGCAACGCGGTCAGCTCCAGACCGGCGGTGTCGAAGACGTCGGCGGCCAGCACGCTCGCGCCACCGCTCGGTCCGATGACGAGCACCTCGGGGGAGCCGGGAGCCTTCCGGTGGGCGTGCAGATCGAAGAAGTCCAGCACTCCGATCAGATCGTCCTGGCTGGTGACGATGCTGATCCCGGTCTGCTCGGCCAGCGCCGACCAGACCCGGGTGTCGCTGACCATCCCGCCGGTGTGGGAGGCGGCGGCCCGCTGCCCCTGGCGGCTGCGCCCGCCGATGAGCGCGGCGACCGGCAGGTCCACGTCCTTGAGGACCGCGAAGAGCCCCCTCCCATCGCGCGGGTCCTCCAGATAAAGCCCCACCGCCGTGGTGTCGGGATCGGTGGAGAAGTAGGTCAGCAGCTCGGCGGGGGTGACGTCGGCGCTGTTGCCGACCGTCGCGACCTTGGAGAACCGCAGGCCCCGGTGTTCACCGACCTTGATGATCTCGCCGGCCATGCCGCCGCTCTGCGAGACGACCGCGATCTGGCCGGGGACGCCCGGTTCGCCGCCGATGAACGTCTGCCCTCCCTTGGGCGAGTAGACGCCCATGCAGTTGGGGCCCAGCAGCCGGGTGCCGGCCTGCTGTGCGGCATCTAGGAGCCGCTGCTCCAGCTCGGGCTCGCCCATCTCGCGGAATCCGCCGCTCATCACCTGGACGTAAGGGATGTGTGCTGCGAGCCGTACGACGTCAGGGCACTGCGCGGCAGGGACCGCGACGAGCGCGTAGTCGATGTCCTCGGGAGCATCGGCCAGCGACGCGATGCACGGGACTCCATCGATCTCCGTCGCCGACGGATGGACCGCCACCAACCTTCCAGCGAAGCCGACGGCCCGGTAGAAGCCGAGGAACATGTTCCCGAAGTTCGCCTTCTTCGTGGACGCCCCCACCACGGCGATCCCCCGTGGTGCGAACAGCCGGCCGAAGTCGCTCCGTTGAGTCGTGGCGTGCCCCGCGTCCGCGGCCTCGCCGGTGCGGGACATGCCACGACTCAACGGGAGGTCGGCGCCGGTGAGACGGGCGTCGACGGCGATCGCGCCATCGGGTCGGCAGATGACGGGGTTGAGTTCGAATTCGGCGGGGGTGCCGCTCAGCGTCTCGGCGATGCCGTCCGCGCCGCCTACGGCGAGCAGGACCTTCACCAGGGCGTCGCGGTCGATGGCAGGCTGTCCTCGGAAGCCGTCGAGCAGTGCCTTGCCGCGCAGCTCGTCGAGCATCTCCCGGGCGTCGGCCTCGGTGACGGGGCACAGTCGCAGGGCCGTGTCGTGCAGCACCTCGGTCCACACACCGCCCAGGCCGACCAGCAGGACCGGGCCGAACGCCGGATCCTGGACGGCTCCGACGATGACCTCGACCCCGGGCGCCGACTGCTCCTCGACCAGGAACCCGTCCGGGACGATGCGCTGAGCGGTCAGCGCCGCCAGCATCTCCGCCGCCGCCCCGGCGGCCTCGGCGGCCGAGGAGAGATCGAGTCGTACGGCTCCGGAATCGCTCTTGTGCACGAGTCCCGGGCCGTACGCCTTCACCACCAGCGGAGGGGTGAGCTCGGCACCGGCGACCTCAACGGCCCCCGGATCCGGGACGGTCACCCCCCGCGGCACGGAGACGCCGAACCCGGAGACCCACGCCTTGACGACATGCTCAGGGAGATTGCTCATCCCTACTGGACCTGGTCGGCGTACTGGTCGCGGATGCCGCGGCGGAGTAGTTTGCCGGGGCCGCCGGAACCATCCGAGGTGTGCGGCAGCTCATCGGCCACCACCACCGTGTCGGGCGCCTGATGGGCGGGCAGCCTGGAGGCGATCGCGGCCTTGACCGCCCCCGCGTCCAGCGTCACCCCGGCCCTGGCCACCACCGCGACCAGGATCTTCTGTTCGACGGCGTCCTGGCCCTCGGGATGGGCCGGCACACCGACCACACCGACCTCGGCCACGCCGTCGACCTCGATGGCCGCCTCTTCGACCTGCGCCGGCTGCGACCACTGGCCGCCCTTGAGGATCGCGTCCTCGCGCCGGCCGATCACGTGGAGGAAGCCGTCGGCGTCCACCGTCCCGAGGTCGCCGCCGACGTACCAGCCGCCGCGGAGCACCTCGGCGGTCTTGTTGGGCAGCTTGTCGTAGCCGACCATCACGTTCGGGCCGCTGAGGTTGATCTCCCCGACCTCATCGACGACCCGGTTGCCGCCCGGGTCGGTGACTCGCACCGCACAGGACATGCGGGCCCGGCCGGAGGCGGAGATGTCCTGGCTGCCGTCGTCCTGGCGGCCGAAGCAGGTGTACGGCGCCTCGGTCTGCCCGTAGTAGCTGTAGATCGCCGCGCCCGGGATCCGGGTCACGATGCGCTCCCGCACTGCGGGCAGCAGCGCCTCGCCACCGAGCATGATCGCCTTCAGCGAGCTCAGATCGACGCCCTCGTGCTCGTCCGAGCCGAGCAGCGCGGAGAAGAAGCTCGGGATCAGGCTGACGTGCGTGACCTTTTCACGTGGCACGACCCTGAGGAAGTTCGAGGGACCCCAGTCCTGCTCGAGCACCAGCTTCATGCCCGCGTAGAACGCCGGGCCGACCAGCGCGGGGAAGCCGATGCCCCAGATGATGGCGCCGGTGCCCATGACCGAGTCCTGGTCGCGGTCCACGTCCAGCCAGATCTGTGCGGTGGCCAGGCTGGAGAAGTGGGTGTGCATGACCGCCTTGGGCAGGCCGGTCGTGCCGCTCGTGTAGAAGAGCGCGAGGAGATCGTTGCCGAACCCGCCGAGCGGCGGCTCGTCCTCGGAGGCGTTCTCGCCGAGCGCGTCCAGGTCGGTGGCATCGTCGGCGGCACCGCCCACCCGCAGCCACAGCTTCACGTTCGAGAGCCGCGGCCGGATCTTGCGGACGAGTTCCTCGACGGTGGCGTCGTAGACGAACACGGTGCATTCGGAGTGTTCCACCACCTGGGCGAGGGTGTCCTCGGGCCAGTACGGGTTGAGCGCGGAGACGACCGAGCCGATCTTCATCTGGGCGAGATAGACCTCGGCGACATGCAGGGTCTCGTTCATCAGCGACGCGACCCGGGTGTCCGGTGTCACACCCGCGGCGAGCAGGGCGTGCGCGACCCGGTTGACCTTGCGGTTGAGCTCGTCGAACGTGAAGCTCTGCTCACCGCAGTAGGTGAGCGCCACCTTGTCAGGGGTGCGCAGCGCGTTCGCCGTGAGAATGGCGTAGGCGTAGTTGGTGAAAGGGGAGTTCTCTCGCGCCACGACTCGTCTCCTTCGGCCTATGAGGGGTGGGTTACTTGCTCGAGTACAGGACGAAGGGGTTGCCGGCCGGATCGCGCAGCACGGCGCGGATCTCGTGCGGTCCCTCCTCGGGGCCACGGACCAGCCGGGCGCCGGCCGCGGTGACCTCGGCCGTCGTGGCCTTGACGTCGTCGACCCTGAACGACACCGCGGGCACACCTTCGGTGACGTCCTCCTCTTCACCGGCGATGGCGAAGGTGGTGCCGCCCCCGTCGAGCGCCGCGAACCGGGAGCCGTCCTGGAACTTCACGGTCAGGCCGAGGGCGTCACGGTAGAACGCCACGGCGGCCTCGACGTCCTTGGCCGGGTAGAGCACGTTCCCGATCCGGGTCATGGTGTGGATCTCCAGGTGAAGTGGGGGTGCTGGGGCGTAGCCACGGGGGCGAAGTGGGGGTGGTGGGGCGTAGCCACGGGGGCGTAGTGGGGGTGGTGGGGCGAAGCCACGGGGGCGACGTAAGGCATCTGCCCGAAGCCGGGCATGTCTACGAATCAAACCA
>JAOPYO010000472.1 GCA_025964575.1 Actinomycetes bacterium | reverse complement strand
GTCCTAAGTACCGACCCCGAGACGAGGAAGGTGCCGTGACTGGAGCCCTTGCCCCATCCAAGCCGATGACGGCCGCAGACCGATGCGACCGTTGCGGTGCCCAGGCGTATGTCCGTGCAGTCCTTACTGGCGGCGGCGACCTTCTGTTCTGCGCCCACCACGGACGCAAATTCAGTGAGGCGCTTCGCTCCAACGGGGCGGACATCCACGACGAGACCGACCGGTTGATCGAAACCCCCACCGCCGTCGTGGACGACTGAGGTGAATCGAACAGCCCCTACATAAACCCAAAAAATCACGAACGGCGGCCACCGGCGACGGTGGCCGCCGTCGTGCGCGCTCAACTTCCCAGCCGTGAGAATGACCGAGGGGACCGTGCTGATCCTGTTGCCTCCCTCGGAGGGAAAGGCGTCCAGCGGAGACGGGCCGCCACTGGAACTGGGGACGCTCACCCTGCCCCGGTGCACGCCGGTGCGGGAGCGCGTCCTTGAGGCGCTCATCGCGCTCTGCGACGGCCCCGAGGAGGCGGCCCGTGAGGTGCTGGGGCTCTCCCCCGGCCAGGCCGACGCGGTCGTACGGAACCGTACGCTCCGTAGCGCGCCCACGCTGAGCGCCGCCGAGCTCTACACCGGTGTGCTGTACGACACCCTGGATCTGGCCACTCTGGACGCCGAGGCGCGCGAGCGCGCGGCCGGGAGCATCCTCATCTTCTCGGGCCTGTGGGGCGCGCTGCGCATCGATGACCGCGTTCCCCCCTATCGACTGGCCATGGGGGTCAACTTGCCGTCCCTCGGCGCGCTGGCGGCCGTGTGGAGGCCCATCCTGAGCCATGACCTGCCGGCGCTGGCGGACGGCCGGCTGATCGTGGACATGCGCTCGGCGCCCTACGCGGCGGCCTGGCGACCCGGCGGTCCCACCGTGGCGGTACGGGTCGTACGCGAGCGGATCGTCGGCGGCGTGGTCAAACGGTCGGTGGTGAGCCACATGGCCAAGGCCACCCGCGGCGTGATCGCCCGTGACCTGATCATCAGTGGTGCGGCACCGGAGTCACCGTCGCAGCTGGCGAAAGTGCTGAGCGACCTGGGGCACGTGGTGGAGATGGAGGAACCGACGCGGGCCGATGGCACGTGGACGGCCGACATCGTGCTCAGCGAGTAGAGGCACCGGGCAGAGCGACCTATCCGCCGATGAGATTGAGCTGACGGCAGGCCTTGGTGTATTGATCTACTTCGTTGCCCCCCAAGTAGGTCCAGGGCAACCGGCTGGGGCGGCCGTACGTGCGGTTCAGGTGCTGGCGGGCCGGCCTGCGCGCATCGCCGAGATGGAAGGCGGCACCGAACAGGTTGTGCGCCTCGATCGTGCGGGGATGCGGTCGGGGACGCCCTGTCCCCCCTCCATGATCACGCCCCGCCACCCCAGAGAACCAGCCTCGGGCCGCGGATTCCACGTCACGGATCTCCTGGTCGGAGAACCATGAGGACGAGCCACGGATGATTCCGGAGCGTTCCTGTACGAAGAACTCGAAGTAGGCCAGCGGGATCAGGGCCGCCCGCGGGTCCTCCTTGCGGGCCGTGCTCATCGACAGCCGGGCGAAGTCGAACATTCCCTCCGCCATCCCGCCCCACTGGGGGGACAGCGAGAGGACCCTGGCCACGTGTGCCCCGTACAGCGTCGGACAGCGCCGTTCCGCCTGCCGCCAGAGCAGGTCCTTGTCCTCGGGCTCCAGTTCCAGGGCGAGACCGACCCACATCATGCTTTCCCACGGCACCGGGTCGTCCGGCATTTTCTCGGCCGCGGTCATGAGCGGTTCGCGGGCCGACTGCATCATCTTCGTGAACGCCTTGTAGGCCGCCGCCTGAACGGCACGCCCACGTGGCTCCGGCCTGATCTCCCAGGCCTCTTCGACCCTGGTCCGCCCGAGCCAGAGCCACAGGTCGGGATTTGCCGGGTCGGCGTTGAGAAGCGACTCGATGCCGTGGCTCCAGCCGATGGCGGCCTTGGCCAGGGCCTCGACCCGAAGCGAACGCAGCTCCGGATCGTGTCGGGTCTCTGCGAGGGCGGCCATGGCCACCCTCAGGTAGCGATCACGTACGGCATCGATCGCCTTATCGAGCACGGAATCTGCCCAGGGGCGCCCATGGATCACGCGGGACGCCCGGGGCCGTGCCCCGGCCGGGGGTGTAGGCACCCGGTCAACCTCCATCACTCCCATAGCGCGGGAGCCTAGGAAGGACCAAGGCGCCTCCCGCTACCTTCGTGTAAAGGTTGTGTTACGCAGCCACCGTGGGCGTGTCGCGACAGGAGATTTTCCACCAAAGGTAGTGATTCGTTCACCGGGCGCGTCCGAAAACACAGAAGAGCGGGTGCGGACGTTTCGGTCCGGACCCGCTCTGTGTGATCGGCTTCAGTCGAGGTAGTCGCGAAGCACCTGGGACCGCGACGGGTGACGCAGCTTCGACATGGTCTTCGACTCGATCTGGCGGATCCGCTCACGGGTCACCCCGTAGACCTTGCCGATCTCGTCGAGCGTCTTCGGCTGGCCGT
>JAOPYO010000452.1 GCA_025964575.1 Actinomycetes bacterium | reverse complement strand
CCGCGCTCGCCGGTGGCGTGCCGGTCCGGCTCGACGTCGTCGTCCGCGGCGAGATCACCCGCTATGACGTCAAGGTGCTCGAGCTGGCTGCGCTCAAGGGTGTCTTCGCCGACGTCATCGAGGATTCGGTGACCTTCGTCAACGCCCCGCTGCTGGCCCGTGACCGTGGCGTCGAGGTCACCCTGACGACCAGCGAGGACAGCCCCGACTGGCGCAACCTGGTGACCGTCAAGGGGACCATGGCCGACGGCTCCATCGTCTCGGTGTCGGGCACGCTCAGCGGACCACGTCACCTCGAGCGCATCGTTGAGATCAACGGTTACGACATGGAGCTGGTGCCTGCCGAGCACATGGCCGTCTTCGGCTACGTCGACCGGCCCGGTGTCGTCGGTGTCGTCGGCAAGCTCCTCGGTGACCTCAACATCAACATTGCGGGTATGCAGGTGGGCCGGAACGCGAAGGGCGGAACCGCACTGACCGCGCTGACCGTCGACTCCGCGATCACTCCGGATGTGCTCGACGTCATTTCCGAGGCGATCGGCGCGGACATGGCCCGCCGTATCGACCTGGACGCCTGACGTTCTCGTCCGCTAGCTGTGATCATGCAATCGTTCGATGAACGATTGCATGATCACGGATGGTGGAGAAGTGCGCAGTCGCCGCACATTCCGCCGCCGGGTGGGACCCGGTAGTAGAGACAGCAGCTGCGCCGTACGAATGCGTCAGGCTGGACGACACCCCCCGACGGACCGGCCGTGAAGTATCCGGCGCCGGTCAAGGGTTCCATCGTGAGCAGGGATCCGACCAGGCCGGTGATGGGTTCGGCGAGTTCGGAACGCAGGGAACCGGCCCATAGGGTGCCCACCAGAGCCGACGCGGCGTTGCCCCACAGAAGCCCGTCCGCGAGCTTCACCGCCGCGCCGAAGGCCTCTCGCAGCGGACGTAGTTGACCGTCCACCACGGCGGAGTGAACGGTGACCGGATCGGATGCGGCCACGCCGGCCGGATCGGCCAGCCAGAGCGCGATCGGCGCACCGGGTGCCCAGCGCCAGTGCAGCCCGGTCAGGCCGGGTACGACTCCGTACCCAGCCGCGCAGGCGATCACCGGCGACCACAGGCGGGACGCCAGCCCCTGGAAGAGGATCGAGGCGGCGACCCGGTCCTCGACACCGCCCAGCCGGTGCGCATAGGCGGCGATCAGCAGCTTGAGGTCTTCGGCGCCCAGGGCGTCGAGCCGCCGCCAGGTCGGATCCGCCTCTTGGGCGGGGTCGGTCGATAT
Organism: Actinomycetes bacterium; assembly: GCA_025964575.1. Lineage (GTDB taxonomy): Bacteria > Actinomycetota > Actinomycetes > Streptosporangiales > Streptosporangiaceae > Actinomadura_E. Next base: position 15,961 of record JAOPYO010000452.1, on the reverse strand, counting down.
GGCGAAGTACGGCCCCAGCTCCGACACCTCGGCGAGCGCCCGGGTCACAAGATCGGGCACGGGTCAGCCAACGGCGGGTTCGGCGACGACCCGGTTGAAGACGATCTCCCGGGCGGTGGTCAGCCCGATCGCCAGAGCTCCCAGCACCACCGCCTCCCGGCTGAGCGTCGACACCTCGATGGGCGGCGGGCTCAGCGGCGTCATGCTCTCGAGCTGGTCGCGGACGACCTCGAGCAGCACGTCCTCACCGTGCCGGCCGAGCCCGCCGCCGATCACGACGAGTTCCGGATCAAGGATCGCGATGACGCTGGAGAGGGCACGGCTGACGTTGCTCGCCTCGTAGCCCAGGGCCTGGACGGCGGCCGGGTCACCGGCCCGGGCCGCGTCCCAGACCTTCTCCGGGGTCAGCCTGCCGGTCATCCCGTAGCGCCTCGCGGTCGCCACCACCCCGGAGGCGGACAGGACGCTCTCCAACATGCCGTGCCGTAGGGCTCCGGGCGCGCTGGTGAGCGGGTCGGACTCGCCGAGCGGCAGGTACGCGACCTCTCCGGCGGCCCCGCGGGCGCCCCGATAGAGCTGGCCGCCCAGGATGACGCCCATGCCGACACCGGTGCCGATGGAGAAGTAGACGAAGTTGGCGACCCCGGCGCCGAGACCGTAGGCCTGCTCACCCAGCGCGGCCAGGGCGATGTCGTTCTCGATGACGAATTCGCTGGGCAGCCGCTCGGCCAGCCGGGCGGTCACCCCGGGGCGATGCCACCCGGGCAGGTTCGGCGCCAGATGCAGCCGCCGGTTCTCCAGGTCGTGCACGCCGGGGGTGCCGATCACGATGTAGGTGACATCGGCCGTCCCGATTCCGGCCTCGGCCGCGAGTTCGACGACGAGCCCCTCGAGCTGGTCGATCAGAGCGCTGGCGTTGGCCGCCTGGGAACGTACGTCCCGGCGGACCACGACCTCACCGGTCAGATTGGCGAGTGCGGCCCGTACCCATTCACGGCCGATGTCGATGCCGAGGACCCACCCCGCCTCGGGATGGATCTCGTACAGGACCGCAGCCCGGCCGGCGCCACCGGTGCGGTGGCCCACGGTGCGGACCAGTCCGACCTTCTCCAGATCGGCCAGGGCCAGCGAGATCGTGGGCTTGGAGAGCCCGGTCGCCTTGGCCACCTCGGGCCGCGAGACCGGCCCGTTCAGCCGGATCTGCTCGTAGACGGCCCGCTCATTGATGACGCGCAGCACGCTTGTCGTGCTCGCAGTCGGTTTGTCGAGCCCCACGCGATCCTCCCCCGATACCTGCACAGAGGTTTGCATATCACGCGCCGGTGCCGCGTGGTGGGGCCGAGCTCGATCGGGTCGGCTACTTGGAGGCCGCGCCGCTCTCGGGCGGCGAAGCGCTGTCCCGGCGGTCCAGGGCGGTCTGCAGGGCCTTCGCGGCCTCCTGCCGAGCCTCTTCGGCGGAGCTGTAGGCGTGCTTCTCGTTCATGGGCGGGATGCTCCGGGTGAGATGCGATAGCGGGGAATGTATACAACGTCACTTAAGCTGCGACGTTACTCGCCTATAGCATCACTGTCCCAACTTGTGGCGAATTGTCTCATATATCAAGACGAATAAATCGCCTTCACCATGCCACAGCCGGATAAGGTCGATGCCGATCTCGGTAAGTAATGCCGTTTTGGATGAGCGCCACGCGCGCGACACGAGAGCCAGTCCGCCGGAACACTGGCCGGGACGCCTCTCGGTATCTACTCTCGGCTTTGTGAGCGCGATGCCGGAAGAGGAGATCTCCGAGCTGCTCGCCGGCGTGCTCGGCGGGCCGGTCGAGGTACGGACGGCCGGCGGACTCGGCCGTCTGGCCGATGGTGATCCGCCGCTCCTTCGCGAACTGGCGCGTGCGGGCCGGTCGACCGGGGCATTGACAGAGGCCCCCGGCGGCTGGCGATGGCAGGGCGATCTGCCCGCCGCCGACGGGCTCTCGGGTCTGCTGGAACAGGACGCTCTGGACGGCGAATCCGTACCGTCACTGGCGTTGGAGGCCGCCCTCGCGGTCGCGGCGCTGCTGAGCGAAACCGGGCGGGCCACCGAGGCCGAGACGGTGCTGGCCCGGGCGACAAGGTCTTCGGACTCGGATCAGGCTCAGGCGGCGTACGCCTGCGCACGGGCGGCCAACCTGGCCTGGGGATTGGGCCGGGCCGATGAGGCCGACCGGCTGCTCAGCGAAACGGCAGACACGATCACTGAGGTGGACTCACGTCAGCGGGTGCGGGCCCAGCGGGCCGCCGTCGACCTGCACCGGGCCCGCTGCAGAGAGGCCCTCGACGGCGTTGACGACGTCCGAGAGCTGGGACCGCCGAGCCCGGCGGTGGGCGCCCAGATCGCTGTCGTGACGGCGCTCGCGGCCGCGCTGACCGGGCAGGCCACCGCCTCGCTGCACACCGCCCGTAAAGCGCTGCGGTCCGCCCCTGCCTGGACGGCGACGGTCCCCGAGTGCGGGCCGGCACTGGAGTTCGCGTGGGCGAGTGCCTGGCTGTCCGCCGGAGATCTGGATGCCGCCGAGGAGCCGGCCGATCCCGGCTGGGACGGGGACGCCGTCGCGCATGCGGCCGTACTGGCCCGGGTCAGCCGGGAGCGGGGGAAGATCCGCCAGGCGCTGCGGCTGAGCGGGGACGGCGCGGGGCGGCTGCACTCCAAGACCTCCCTGTTCGCTGGGCCCTGCCTGGGCGAACTGGCGCATGCGGCCGCGCTGACCGGTGAGCTCGACGCGGCCCGCGCGGCCCTCGCCGAGGCCGAGCGGAGAGCGGTTCCCGCCCTCCGGGCCCTGTGGTTCCCCGTCGCGCTGGCCCGGCCTTGGGTGCTCGCCGCTCAGGGGGCGGTCGGCGCGGCCGTACACGATCTGCTCGACGCCGCAGCCGCCGCCGAAAGGCTGGAACTGCGCGCCTATGCACTGTTCGCGCTGCACGACGTCGTACGGCTGGGTGCGGCCGGCGTGGTCGCCGACCGGCTGGGTCGGCTGGCCGAGGATGTGGACGGGGTGCTGGCGCCGCTGTGCGCCCGGCACGCCTTGGCGGCCGCGGCCGTGGACCCGGCCGAACTCATGGCGGTCTCGGTGGAGTTCGAGGGGCTCGGGATGATCCTGCACGCGGCGGAGGCCGCAGCGCAGGCCGGTGAGGCGCATTGGGACAAGCAGTACGCGGCGGCCGCGGGTTCCCGGGCCTGGGTGCTGGCCCAGCGCTGTGATCACGTGCGTACTCCCGCGCTGCGCACGGCCGCGGTTCCCGATCTCACCCGGATCCAGTACGAGATCGCCGAGCTGGTCGCCGCGGGCCGCACCGAGCGTGAGATCGCCGAGGCGATGGACATCCCGGCGCGCATGGTCGGCGAGCAACTGGTCGAGGTCTGCGTGCGGCTCGGCGTGACCGGCCAGGACGAGCTCGCCATCCTGCTGGCCCCCTGAAGGCACCCCTCGCGGCTGAGTCCTGTCCTCCCTGGTCACAGGCCTTCTCGGGGGCTCCGGCCATGAAAGAACGGCTCGGCAGGGCCGGTGCGTTGCCTGGGCGCCGCGGCGTCGTGTGTCTGAAGTGTGAGATCCCGTTTCGCTAAGTGAGATCGTCTAGGTAAGGTACATCCATGGCTTCCCGCAGCATCCGTCTCGCCGTCATCGCTGGTGACGGCATCGGTCCCGAGGTCGTCGCCGAGGGCCTCAAGGTCCTTGAAGTCGTCGCGCCCTCGTACGACCTGACGATCGAGCAGACCCCGTACGACCTGGGCGCGGCCCGCTGGCACCGGACCGGCGAAGTGCTGCCGGACTCGGTGCTCGAGGAGATCCGGGCGCACGACGCCATCCTGCTGGGCGCCGTCGGCGACCCGACCGTGCCGAGTGGCGTGCTGGAGCGCGGGCTGTTGCTGCGGCTGCGGTTCGAACTGGACCACTACGTCAACCTGCGCCCGGTGAAGCTGTTCCCCGGCATCACGACCCCGCTGGCCGGCGTGACCCCTGACGACATCGACATGATCGTCGTCCGGGAGGGCACCGAGGGCCCCTATACGGGCGTGGGCGGTGTCGTGCGGAAGGGCACCCCGCACGAGGTCGCCACCCAGGAGAGCGTCAACACCGCCTTCGGGGTCGAGCGGGTCATCCGCTACGCCTTCGAGGTGGCAGCGTCCCGGCCGCGCAAGAAGCTGACCCTGGTGCACAAGGACAACGTCCTGACCTTCGCCGGTGAGCTCTACCAGCGCCTTCTCAAGCAGGTCGGCGCCGGGTTCCCCCAGGTCACCACCGACTACTGCCACGTGGACGCGGCGACGATGTTCTTCGTCAACCAGCCGCAGCGGTTCGACGTCATCGTCACGGACAACCTGTTCGGCGACATCATCACCGACATCGGCGCCGCCATCGCCGGCGGCATCGGGCTGGCCGCCAGCGGCAACGTCAACCCGGACCGGACCGCCCCGTCGATGTTCGAGCCGGTGCACGGCAGTGCCCCCGACATCGCAGGGCAGGCCAAGGCCGACCCGACCGCCACGATCCTCTCCGTCGCCATGCTGCTGGACCACCTCGGGCTGCCCGAGGCGGCCCGCCGCGTCGAACAGGCGGTCTCCGAGGACCTGGTCGAGCGCCAGGAGGCTCCGGCCCGGTCCACCGGCCAGATCGGTGACACGATCGCCAAGCGAGTAGCCGGCTAGGGCGCGCCACTCTGACTTAGGGCAGAGGCTTCTCCGGGCGCGTCCTCACGGGCGCGCCCGTTCTGTCGTGCGCACTCGTGATCTGAGGAGAACTTAAGGGCGACAATAGGGATGCCGGGGTCGTACCGGTGATCCGGGAGAGGACCAGAACATGACCACAGATTTCGCCATCAAGCTGGCTGAGAACCGCGTCGACGACGCCGAACGCGACCGGTTGCTGGCAGACCCGGGATTCGGCCAGCTGTTCACGGAACACATGATCACGATCGCCTGGGACGCCGAACAGGGCTGGCACGACGCGCGACTTCAGCCGTACGGACCCCTCTCGCTGGACCCGGCGACCAAGGTCTTCCACTATGCCCAGGAGCTCTTCGAGGGGCTCAAGGCCTACCGGCAGCCGGACGGCTCGATCGTCACGTTCCGCCCGCAGGCCAACGCGGCCCGCTTCAACAGGTCCTGTGAGCGGATGGCCATGCCGCCGTTGCCGGAGGAGTTGTTCATCCGGTCACTGGAGCTTCTCGTCACGACCGACAAGGACTGGGTGCCGACGAAGGAGGGCCACAGCCTCTACCTGCGCCCCTTCATCATCGCTACGGAGACCGGGATGGGCGTCAACAGCCCGTCCTCGAAGTACCTCTTCATCGTGATCGCCTCGCCCTCGACCGCGTATTTCTCCGGCGGGATCAAGCCGGTGTCGGTCTGGCTGTCGGAGGACTACACCCGCGCCGCGCAGGGCGGCACTGGTTTCGCCAAATGCGGCGGCAACTATGCGGCCGCCTTCGTCGCCCAGGCCGAGGCCGTCCGGGAAGGCTGCGACCAGGTCGTCTGGCTCGACGCGGTGGAGCACCGCTGGGTCGAGGAGATGGGCGGCATGAACCTCTTCTTCGTGCAGGGCTCCGGGCCTGAGGCCCGGCTGCTCACCCCGGGGTTGACCGGCACCCTGCTCCCGGGCATCACCCGCGACTCGCTGCTGAAGCTGGCCCCCGACCTCGGCATCCCGGTCGAGGAGGGCCGGATCAGCACGGACGAATGGCAGGCCGGGAACGCTTCTGGTGAGCTCACCGAGGTCTTCGCCTGCGGCACCGCCGCGGTGATCACGCCGGTCGGGCGGGTCAAGGGCCCGGGCCGGGAGTGGCTGATCGGCTCCGGCGAGCCGGGACCGGTGACGATGCGGCTCCGCGAGGAGCTGGTCGGCATCCAGTACGGATCCCGCCCCGACCCGTACGGCTGGATCCACAAGATCGCCTGATGCGTTCTGCGTCTGCGCGGCTCCACCGGCTCCGTGCGGACGCGAGGGCGCGCCTTCGCTCGTAAGGCGCGCCCTCCGATACACCGCGGCTATGGCCGCTGTTCCCTACTTAGGGATTGATCTTGTACTTGAAGTGATGCTTCGAGGTCGCGATACCCGGGTTGCCGCCCACATTGACGGGGAACTTGCAGGTGAGATAGAGGTCGTAGACCTTGTGCTTGACATGCTTCCTGACGGTGGAATGCCAATAGTAGTTGACCGGGATCGGCGGCTTGCTGTGGCTGTCATGGTAACCGTCATGGCCGGTGGCGACACAAGCCATAGGGCCGGTGGCGATGGCCCGGAGAGCCGGCCCGATACGGTACGACCAGGGCATCGGGAAGCCCGGGGCGAAGGGGCCGCGCGTGAGGTTGATCTGAGCGGTGAATATGATGCCGTTGCCCTTGTAGACGTGGCTCTCATGCTTCCTGTCGAAGACGAACGGCTTGAGCACCGCCTTGGCGGGTTTCGCGACAGAAGCCTCGGCACCGGCGGTGGAGCCCAGGGTAAGGCCGACGGCTGCTGCGGAGACCATCGCTAGCCGTCCGATTTTGCGCATGCGCATTCCAGTTTTCCTTTCAGGGGGATTGCCCGCGTCATGACGAGACAGTCGCTGGCCCACGATCAGGGGGTACTCGTGGTGCCAGCCCGACCGAACTCGGTCATCGAGCCCTCATCGCTGTCCGCGGCGGGTCTGGTCGGTGCCGTCGTCTGAGCGAGGCACCTCCTGGTGGATTCTTCTCAGGCAAGGCCACGGCTTCGCCGTGAATCAGTGCGGTGAATGCGCTCCCCTTGCTGGGGACAGGTGAATCATCGCCGGTCCATCGTGGTTCTTCAACTCCGAAGATCGTCTCGCCTTGCGGTAATGGCAGGAGAATGTTCGCTGTCAAGGAGTGTCCTACCTGCCAATATTCGCGCGAACTCTGCCTCAGGTGGCTCATCGGGCAAATAAAAAGAGGCCGGGTGGAAACCAAAATTGATGCTGTAGACCTAATACGGGGCGTCGCTAAATAGTTCCCTAGGCTCTTGACTGATATCTGGTGTCGCGTGTATCAGAGGGCGACCGCTGGTCACGAGATCGCCCGCTCCTGGCGCGCGGGGTGGGGTGCATCGCGGAGAAGTCTCTGTCTGTCAGTCGGTGTCCCAGGTGATGCTCAGGCTGGAGCTGGATCCTGTGCCGGGTTCGTGATCGCCGAAGTCGTCGGAACCCCACTGTGTGGTGTCGTCGACGTCCGCCACCCGGCGTACCTCGACCGCACGGTAGGAATAGCCGTCCTGGTCGGCCTCTTCCCAGATGAAGGCCACTGGTTCGCCGGGGACCAGCGTCCGGTAGGCGCCGGGATCAGGTAGCCGGAGTGCGGAGAAGTGAGCCCACACCTCTCCTGGCGCCTCCGGGGACACGAGAACTCCCCAGCCCTCCTCGTCGTTCCAGGACTTGACCTGACCCTGAACCGGTCCGTGCTCATGTGTCGTCATGCGTTGTCCTCCCGGGCTCAGTCAATGATCTTGGGTTCAACGCCGCCCGACCATGATGATCACGAACGGTGTCGCGGGGCGCGTCGAATGCCTGGTGATCACGAAGGTATCTCGGATGTCGAGACCGATGTGACGTGCGCGTTTCGGCTGTGGCACACTGAAACCGTTATGCGCCACGCTTCGATCATTATTGGCGGGCGCGCCGGCTGACCAGAGTCACCGCCGGCGCGCAGACCTCTCACGTCCGTGAGGGGTCTTTTGCTTTTCCGATCTCCTTGATGGCGCGTCACCCCGTATGGAGGAGAGCTCGATGCTCGACGACGGCTTCCACGTCTATGACACGACGCTGCGCGATGGGTCCCAGCAAGAGGGACTCAACCTGACCGTGGCCGACAAGCTGGCCATCGCGCGGCACCTCGACGAGCTGGGCGTCGGCTTCATCGAGGGTGGCTGGCCCGGCGCCAATCCCAAGGACACCGAATTCTTCAAGCTGGCTCAGACCGAGCTGGACCTGAAGCATGCGCAGCTCACCGCCTTCGGCGCGACCCGCCGGGCCGGTGCGAAGGCCGCTGACGACCCTCTGGTGGCCGCCCTGCGCGACTCCGGCGCGCCGGTCGTGACTCTGGTCGCAAAGAGTCACGACCGGCACGTAGAGCTTGCTCTGCGCACCACGCTGGAGGAGAACCTCGCGATGATCCGCGACACGGTCTCCCATCTGCGGGCGGAGGGGCAGCGGGTCTTCCTCGACGCCGAGCACTTCTTCGATGGCTACAAGGCCAACCGCGCCTATGCGCTGGAGGTCGTACGGACCGCGACGGAGGCCGGCGCTGATGTGATCGCCCTGTGCGACACCAATGGCGGCATGCTGCCCGACGAACTGGCCGACGTCGTCCATGACGTGGTGTCGTCCGGCGCCCGGGTCGGCATCCACTGCCACGACGACTCCGGCTGTGCGGTCGCCAACAGCCTCGCTGCGGTCACGGCCGGCGCGACCCACGTTCAGGGTTGCGCCAACGGCTATGGCGAGCGCAGCGGCAACGCCAATCTGTTCACCGTGGTCGGCAACCTGCAGATCAAGCGGGGCCTGCAGGTGGTCACCGACAGTCAGCTGGCCGAGATGACCCGCATCGCGCACGCGGTCTCCGAGATCACCAACGTCACGCCCAGCTCGCAACAGCCTTACGTGGGCGTCTCGGCGTTCGCCCACAAGGCCGGGCTGCACGCGTCGGCCGTCAAGGTCGACCCCAACCTCTACCAGCACATCGACCCGATGCGGGTCGGCAACGACATGCGGATGCTGGTCTCCAGCATGTCCGGCCGGGCGTCGGTCGAGCTCAAGGGCAAGGAGCTCGGGTACGACCTGTCGGGGGAGAAGGCCAAGGAGGTCGTCGACAAGGTCAAGGAGCTGGAGTCCGAGGGCTACACCTTCGAGGCCGCCGATGCCTCCTTCGAGCTGCTGCTGCGCGGCGAGCTCTTCGGCGACCGCACCACCTACTTCGAGGTCGAGTCCTGGCGCACCATCGTCGAACGGCGGCCGGACGGCGTGATGGTCAGCGAGGCGACCGTCAAGCTGCACGCGAAGGGAGAGCGGATCGTCGCCACCGGTGAGGGCAATGGCCCGGTCAACGCTCTGGACACCGCGCTGCGCATCGCCCTGGAGAGGCTCTACCCGGAACTGGCCAAGCTGGAGCTGATCGATTACAAGGTCCGGATCCTGGAGGGCTCGCACGGCACCGGCGCGAGCACCCGGGTGCTCATCGAGTCCAGCGATGGCCGCGGCGAGTGGGGCACGGTCGGCGTCGCGGAGAACGTCATCGCGGCCTCCTGGGAGGCCCTGGAGGAAGCCGTGACCTACTCCCTGCTCCGGGCCGGATACGACGCCGGCCAATAAGGAGGCCGGGCGGGAATCTTCTCCTGCGCATGGGCATTAGATGAGCATGAGCGCGGAGATCACGAACAACGCAGCACAGAATCGCTACGAGATCCACCAGGACGGCTCGCTCGCGGGGTTCGCGGAGTATCGCCTGCGGGATGATCGGGTGATCTTCACCCACACCGAGATCGACCCCTCCTACGAGGGGCAGGGGCTGGGCGGCAAGCTCGCCCGGGGCGCTTTGGACGACGTCCGGGCGACCGGGCGTAAGGCCGTGCCGCTGTGTCCCTTCATCAAGGCGTACATCGGCAAGCATCCCGAGTACAAGGACCTGGTTGCCGACTGATCTCCACCCAGGACTACTTCGGGCCGGCGGACTGAACGACCTCGAAGGACCACAGTTCGGAGCCGCTGGCCGCGGGGCCGCCCTGACCGTGCCCATGGCCATGCCCAGCGGCACCTGAGGCCTGGGCGTCGGCGGCGGCCTTGGCATGGCCCTTCGAGAACGCCTGGCTCTCGGTCCAGCGCTGGAAGTCCTCCTCGCTGCGCCAGCGGGTGTAGACGAGATAGCGGTCGGTGCCGTCGACGGGGCGGAGCAGTTCGAAGCCCTCGAAGCCGTCGGCGGACTCCACCAGACCCGCCCGGCCGGCGAAGCGGCGTTCGATTTCCTCGCGCATCTCGGCACTTACGGTCAGCACATTGATCTTTACGACAGACATGCTTCGACCGTAGCGCGCAACCGTCCACCCCCCGGTATCCGGGGGGTGGAGGAGTCGCCTATTACGGCATTAAAGGCATCAATTGGCATCCTGGAACTGGAATGGCGTTCAGTTTGCAGCTGCCCTTACGGTTGTGTCTGGACGGTCATCCGGTGTTCGTCACACAGTGAGATCGACGCAGGTCGGATTGAATGTCATTACAACCCGTAATTGCCCAACTACTGAGAAAGTTAGCAAAACACCATCAAATAGGTGGCGAAACCCCGTCGCGATTGCCACGATGTGTATCCACGGCCTCAAGCCGACGCGGGTGGCCCGGTGTCTCCGCTGCCGCCCGAAGACCTCTTGTCCCACCTGATGCAAACCGGAGTGATCGCATGTCTGTCCGACGCTGGAGCCCAGAGTCTTTGGGCCGTCCTGTCGCCGGTTCACAGGCACACGCGGCGTATGAACTGGGCATGTGGTGCGAGCGCGAGGGGGACCTGGAGGGCGCGGCGCGCTCGTTCCGCCGCGCCGCAGAGGCGGACTTCCCCGATGCGGCGCTCCGCCTCGGTCGCGTGCTCGGCCGGCTCGCGGACGAGCAGGGCACGAAGACCAAGCAGTCGCCCGAGATGCTGCTGGCCGAGGCGACGCGCTGGCTCTCCGAGGTGAAGACCAGCCCGGATGCCGTCGAGCTCATCACCGATCTGCTCAACCGCCAGCAGCGGCTCGCCGCCCGCCGTGCGATCGAGCCGCTGACCGTCGGCTGATCCAGGGAGCAAATCGGGCGAACTTCTGCATCGCTGTCGACGTCGGATTCAGTGAATCAGTCCTGTTTCCACCGTAGAAGGTGATGAGTTGAACGCTTCGGACGTTCCGGATCATGAGCTGACGACGGACATCGCGCTCCCGGAGAAGACGTCCGCCTCCGCCGCGAACACCGCCGTGGACCATCTGCAGGCCGGTCCCGAAGACCCCACCGACCGGGTGCCGCTGCCCATCGCGGCGGCCGCGCCTCGTCCGGAGACCGCCGCGTTCGCCCTCCCACCGCTCCCTTCGCAGGACGAGGCGACCCACCAGAACCCACTGCCGCCGTTCCAGCCTCCGGGCGGCTTCGTACCCTCCGGACCACCGCCTGCCAGGCGTCGCGGCTCCGGCGGCCGGTGGGGGCTCGCTCTGGTCGCCGCGATGGCCGTCGTGGCGGCCGGCGCCCTGACCGCGGTGATGTGGCCAGGAGGTGGCGGCAAACATCCGGTGGCGGCCGTGTCCGTTTCCGCGCCTCCCGCCCCGGGTGGCACCGCCTCTCCAGGAGGCGGGCCGTCGGCCGGAAACACCCCGTCTCCCCAGGTTTCCGCGCCCCCAAGCGGTACGGTGACCAGCGCTCCGCCCTCACCCGGACCGGCGGCCTCCACGGCTCCGGCACCCGCCGGTGCGGTTCCCGGCGGTGCGGTTCCCAGCGGTGCGGTTCCTGGCGGTGCAGCGCCGAACGGTCTCGCTATGCCCTACCGGACCGTACAGCGGGATCAGGGGTACTTCGAAGGCACTGTGACGGTCACCAACCGGACCTCCGCACCGCTCTACACCTGGGAGCTTTCGTTCAGCTATCCGGGTGCACAGGTCAGGACCGTCTGGGGCGGCGTGCTCGTGCAGGCGGGATCTCAGGTGATCATCCGGAACGACCCGAGGACCGGCCCGATCCCACCCGGCGGAACGTTCGCGGTGAAGTTCGGCGCGGGCGGCGCCCCCTCCATGCCGCAGAGCTGCCGTTTCGGCGGCCGGGAGTGCGGCTTCACTCCTTAGGCTTAGCAGGAGTCTCCGGCCTGCCGGACGAAGACCTCGGAGGTGTGCCCGCGTGCGCTGTGGGGCCGTAGGCCTTGGCTAGGCTGGTGGGATGCGTATCGCGAGGTTCGTCAAGAACGGCGAAGTGTCCTTCGGGCTGGTCGGTGAGGACGAGTCGATCGCCGCCATCGCCGCTCACCCTTTCGGGGAGATCCAGCTCACGGGAGACCGGTTTCCGCTGGCCGACGTACGGCTGCTGGCACCGATGCTGCCCAGCAAAGTGATCGCCGTCGGCAAGAACTACGCCGATCACGCCCGGGAGATGGGCGGTGAGGCTCCCGCCGAGCCGCTGATCTTCAGCAAGCCGTCGACCGCGGTCATCGGGCCCACCGAGGCGATCGCCTACCCACAGAAGCTCTCGTCCCGGGTTGACTACGAGGGGGAGCTCGCCGTCGTCATCGGCCGGCTCTGCCGCGATGTGCCGGCCGCCCGCGCGGTGGACGTGATCTTCGGTTACACCTGCGCCAACGACGTGACCGCGCGGGATCTGCAGAAGCGGGACGTGCAGTACACGAGGGCCAAGGGCTTCGACACCTTCTGCCCGCTGGGCCCGTGGATCACCACCGACGTCGATCCCTCGGATCTGCGCATCCAGACGTTGCTCAATGGTGAGGTCAAGCAGGACTCGCGCACCTCGAAGATGATCCACTCCATCCCCACGCTGATCGAGTACGTCAGCCAGGTGATGACGCTGCTCCCGGGCGACGTGATCCTGACCGGCACTCCCGAGGGCGTCGGGCCGATGGAGATCGGCGACGAGGTCTCGGTGACGATCGAGTCCATCGGGACCCTCTCCAACCGGGTCCTCGCCCGCGACTGAGCCCCCACAGGAACTCATCCTCCCAGCGGCCAGCCGCCGCCCCTCCGTGCTCTCGTCGCCGTTGACTTGGGTTTCTGTCGTACGGGAGTCGTATCGTCGGGTGCATGGGTTTTACCGGCTTCACGGACGAGGCATTCGGTTTCTATGAGGGCCTGGTCGCGGACAACTCCAAGACGTACTGGACCGTGCACAAAGCGACCTACGAGACCCTGGTACGCGGTCCGATGATGGCGCTGTTCGCCGAGCTCGAGCCTCAGTTCGGCCAGGCCAAGATGTTCCGCCCCCACAGGGACGTGCGGTTTTCCAAGGACAAGTCGCCCTACAAGGGCCATCAGGGCGGGCATGCCGAGGGCGGGTTCTATTTCCAGCTCGACGCCGACGGGTTGATGGTGGCAGGCGGGATGTACGCGCCGTCGCCGGAGCAACTGGCCCGCTATCGGGCGGCGGTGGACGCCGATTCCACCGGGAAGGCGCTGGTCAGGATCGTCGATGAGCTGCGGACCGAGGGTTTCGAGATCGCGGGGGACCGGCTCAAGACCCGGCCGCGCGGAGTGGAACAGGATCATCCACGGCTGGAACTGCTGCGGCACCGCTCGCTCTATGCCCACCAGGGCTGGCCTGCGGATCCGTGGATGCGCGATGGGCCCGAGGTGATCGAGCGGGTACGGGAAGCCTGGCGGCGGTTGAGGCCCCTCGTCGAGTGGGGTGCCGAGCACATCGGCGGCAACGAACAGCTGGCTTGATCACTCCGCCGGCAGGGGCTCGGCTAAACCGTTTTGGCTCTAGCGCTCCGTGTCCGGTAGTCTCTTCCATGGCGCGAGCGACCCGTGAGGGTGGATACGCCGGTGGGGTATGGTGTAATCGGCAACACGACTGATTCTGGATCAGTTGTTCTAGGTTCGAGTCCTGGTACCCCAGCTGAGTCAATTGATCTTGAGGTCGATTGACTCGTTTCGTCTTGTGCGGAGTGGTTCCCGGAAACCGGTTCGAACAAGGGGAATGCGCCCGGTAAGGTGGGCGTTGCTCAAGCGGGAGACCGTAAGGAAATCAAAAGAAGATCATGGTCCCGTCGTCTAGTGGCCTAGGACGTCGCCCTCTCAAGGCGGTAACGGCGGTTCGAATCCGCTCGGGACTACACAAGAAGTACCAGCTCAGAGCCATGATCACAAGGTTTGTGATCATGGCTCTTCTGCGTTTGTCCGTGATTCGTCCGTGAGATCCGGCGACACCGGGCGGCATCAATAGTTCGTTTTCCCGGCCGCAGGCCCCGGTCAGGCCTTGATCGGCCGGTCCGACCGGGGCCTGCGGCGGTACGGCTGTTACTTCGGCTTGGGCGGTCCGGGGTCCGGGAGGGCGCCCAGGAGCCGCAGCAGCTCAGGGGTGGGAATTCGGTGGGTGTCTCCGATTTTGATGACGCGGCAGGGGAACTGGCCGTGCTGGGCGAGTTCGTAGGCCTTGGTACGGCCGAGCCCGAGGGCGCGGCGGGGGTCATGAGGCCGACAGGGGACGTCAGGTCGGTGTACTTCAGGGTTTCCATGAGGTTCCTTCAGCTGGTGCCACTGGTAGTTGGTCGCGTACACGAATCCGGCGTGTTCGGCCTCTCGGTGTACGGGTCGCCGGTGATCTGGGAGATCTTGACGACGTCGCCGATCTCTGAGGCTTCGCCCCTGCGGTCGGGCGCTGAAGCAGAGGGCGACGTGGTGGCTGATGGTCGGTACGGGGTCATCCGGCGGTGTCGGCGCCTTCCTGGGCGCGGCGTTGGGCGCGGAAGCCGGCGCCACGCTGGTGGCGCTCGTGTGCTGATGGTTCCCCTGGTTCCTGATGGGGCTGCCGCAAGACCTGCCGGACGGCCGCCCAGGAGTAGCGGAAGTCCTTGCCGGTCTTGAGGGCGGGGAGTTGTCCGGCGTTGGCCATCCGGCGGATGGTCTGCGGGGACAGTCCGAGCTTGGCGGCGAGTTCGGCGGTGGTGAGTTCCCGACATCCTGGCCTACCACCCGGGGCGGCTCGCAGACTTCATGCGAACGTCGCATGATCACTCGCAAGGTTCAGGCGGACAGGACAATTGTTGAGCGCCGGGTTGTTGCCAGTAGTTCGCGCTCGGTTGTTGTCCAGCTGACGAGGATGGGGGGCTTCGGGTGCCGAGGTGGCAGGCTGTGCCAACCGAACGGGTCACCGTCCGGCCGTAGGTGGCCGTGAATGGCGCGGCGCCGAGCCGTCCTGGGCGTCCATGTCGTTGGCCAACAGAGGACAATCGGCTCGTTTCTGGCCTCAGTGGGAAGACTCCAGGTGAGGGTCTGCAACTGAGGGGAAGCGACGTGCGCGACGTCTATCACGACCAGCTCGTGGCTTTGTCCGGTCGGCTGGTGGAGATGACCCGGCTGGTGCGCTCAGCGATGGCACAGGCGTCGGTTGCGCTTTTGGATGCGGACCTGGCTCTGGCCGAAGAGGTCATCAGCGGCGACGGCCAGGTCGACACGATGAAGACCGAGATCGAGGACTCGGTTTTTGATCTGATGGCCTGTCAGCAGCCGGTGGCCGGTGATCTGCGTACGGTCATCACCGCACTGCCGATGAGCGGTGACCTGGAACGCATGGGCGATCTGGCCGTCCACATCGCCCAGACCGCCCGCCGCCGCCATCCCGAATCCGCCGTCCCACCAGAACTCCAAGCCATCGTCAGGGAGATGGCGCGGATCGCCGACCAGCTGGTCGCCAAGGCCGGCAGCGTCATCGCCACCAGCGACGTCCACCTGGGACTGGAACTGGACACCGATGACGACGCGATGGACCGGCTGCACCGCCGGTTGTTCACCCTCCTGCTCTCGCCGGGATGGGCATACGGCGTGGAAGCGGCAGTCGACATCACCCTGGCGAGCCGCTACTTCGAGCGCTTCGCCGACCACGCGGTCGACCTGGCCGCAAACGTCGTCTACCTGGTCACCGGACAGCACCTCGACCAGATCAACGACCAGCTCGCGCGCTGATCACCAGGGCACCGACACCGAACCGTCCAAGCCCTCGGTGCCGTCGCCGCCCTGCTGGTGAACGCCGGTGGCCAGGCTCGCCGGCTACGCGTCGAGATCGGCCCTTGCGGCGATGCCCTCGACGACATCGCTCAGCGTCCGACCGGATTCCTCCATCACATCCCTCCCGTCACGGTGAACCTCAGCGTCATCGGGCAGCGCGGAAAGCCCGGCCGCCCATGCGCGGATCGAAACGACGTAGCTGCCGCCGCCTACTCCAGGGGCCGGCTTCAACGCTGCACGACCAGAGCGTTGACGCGATC
>JAOPYO010000443.1 GCA_025964575.1 Actinomycetes bacterium | reverse complement strand
GTTCGAACCCTGCCGGAGACGCTGCGCCGGGCTCACCCAGAGCCCGGCCGTGGCGACCGTGGTGTAGTGGTCTGCACACCAGGTTGTGGCCCTGGAAGCACTCGGTTCGATCCCGGTCGGTCGCCCTCGGAGCCGTATCAGAGATCTTGCCTTTTGGTCTTTTCTCAACGGGAGTGATTCCATCGCCTGTGCTCCCCATCAGGTTTCTTAAAGGGAGAAGGGTAAAGCGGACGATAGAGGATCTCAAAGATGTATAGACGTTCGTCCGCAGACGGGTCACCCTGGGCTGACAGGCTCGGACGAATCGTCCCGTCACTCGGGGGGTTCGCCGAGGACGGCCTTCTCGTCGGGCTTGAACGCCAGCACGTTCCCGACGTACGAGCGGACCGCCGTGGTGAGCCCGACGTCGTGGCCGGCGGCCTCGGACAGGAACCAGCGGTGGTCGAGCACCTCGTGGAAGAGCTGCGCCGGCTCCAGCTTGCCGCGCAGATGCCGCGGCACAGCCTGCACTGTCGGCTGGAAGATCTCCGACAGCCACTGGTGCGCCAGGATCTCCTCGTCCCGTGGGTAGGGGCGGGCCGCGCGGTAGGCGTCGAGGTCGTTGAGCAGTCGCCGGGCCTGGTTCTCCTCCACGTCCAGTCCGGTGAGCCGGAGCAGCCGGCGCTGGTGGTGACCGGCGTCGACCACCTTCGGCCGTACGATGAGCCGCCCGGCAGCGCCGAGCTTGCGCTGCATGTACATCTCCGCCACGTCGAAGCCGAGGGAGTTCAGCCGCCGGACGCGGGCGTCCACGCGATGCCACTCCACCTCGGGGACGACCTCCTGCCGGGTCAGTTCGTCCCAGAGCGCCTGGTAACGGCGGATGATCTCCCCTGCGGTGGCCAGCGGATCGACGCTGGCGTGCAGCAGGCCACCCGCCTCCAGATCGAGGAGCTCCCCGTAGATGTTGATGTGGGCGGTGTCGAGATCCTGGGCCCGCTGCCCGTCGCTGATCCGCGGATGCAGCTCACCGGTCTCGGCGTCGACGAGATAGGCGGCGAAGGCGCCGGCGTCCCGGCGGAACAGGGTGTTGCTGAGTGAACAGTCCCCCCAGAAGAAACCGGCGAGATGCAGCCGGGCGATCAGGACGACCAGCGCGTCCAGCAGCCGGGTCATCGTGTCGGGCCGCAGCGTGCCGGAGAACACGGCCCGGTAGGGGAGGGAGAACTGCAGGTGCCGGGTGACGAGCCCGGAGTCCAAGGGCTCGCCGGCGAGGTCCGTACGGCCGGTGACGACCGCGACGGGCTCCACCGCGGGCACGTCCTGCCGGGTCAGGTCGCGCAGTAGGCGGTACTCACGGCGCGCGTAACGCTCGTTCACTTCCTTGATCGCGTAGACCCGGCCGGAGAGCCGGACGAACCGTACGACGTGCCGCGAGATGCCGCGCGGCAGCGCGACGAACAGATGCTCCGGCCACTCCTCCAAGGGAGTGCTCCAAGGCAGTCCCAGCAGCCCCGGCTCGTCCGGCGCACCGGTCATCTGCAGAGGCACGGTGGCCCTCTCTGAGGTTGGGGTGATCAGCCGCCGGCGACCGCGGACAGCTCGGCCGGGGGAGCGGGGGCGGTGGAACGCCGGACGACGAGCTCCGGCCGGTAGAGCAACTCGGTGCGCGGCGCCTTGGCGCCGCCGATCTCGTCCAGCAGACTGCTCACCGCGGCCAGCCCCATGTCCCGCACCGGCTGGCGGATGGTGGTGAGGGGCGGGTCGAGGTAGGCGGTCAGCAGGGAGTCGTCGAACCCGACCACCGAGACGTCCTCGGGGACCCGCAGCCCACGCTGCCGGACCCCGCGGATCGCCCCGATCGCCATGATGTCGCTGCCCGCGCAGATCGCGGTGCAGCCCCGGTCGAGCAGTTGGTTAGCGGCCGCCTGACCGCCCTCGATGGTGAAGAGCGTGTTGACGATGAGGTCGTCGACGTCGGTCGTCCCGAGGTGCTGAGCCATGCCGTGCCGGAAGCCCTCGGTCCGGCGGATGGAGGTCACGAACCGCTCCTGGCCGACGGCGAGCCCGATCCGCCGGTGCCCGAGGCTGGCCAGGTGCGCCACGGTCATCTCCAGTGAGGCGACGTCGTCATTGGAGATGAACGGCACCTCAAGGCCGGACCGGTAACCGTTGAGCAGCACGATCGGCAGTCCGCGGTCGGTGAGCCGGGTGTAGCGGCCCCGGTCGGAGCGTGAGTCGGCGTGCAGTCCGTTGACGAAGATGATCCCCGCGACACCTCGTTCCAGCAGGAGCTCGGTGTAGTCGTCCTCGGTGATGCCACCCGGCGTCTGTGTGCAGAGCACGGCGGTGTAGCCGGCCATGGCCAGGGCGTTCTCGATGACCTGGGCGAACGCAGGGAAGATCGGATTGGTCAGCTCGGGGATGATCAGTCCGATCAGACCGGCCCTCTGCTGGCGAAGCCGGGGTGGGCGCTCATAACCCAGGACGTCGAGGGCGGTGAGCACCGCCTGCCTTGTGGCGGAGGCCACCCCGGGCTTACCGTTGAGGACCCGGCTGACGGTGGCCTCGCTCACCCCAGCGTGGGCCGCAATGTCGGCCAGGCGTGTCGTCATAGGTCTGAACTTACCCCCCATTGACCTGGCCGTTCGGCGACATGGTCCACCACACGGCGGTGTCCGGCGGGATGACCAGCCAGTCGCCCTCTCTGGCGACCGGGCCGCTGGTCAGCAGCGGTTCCTCGGCGACGGCGATCCGGGCGGCCCGCTCGCCCAGGTTCACCGCGCAGCCGAAGTGCCGGCCGCCCCCGTTTTCTGAACCGCGGGCGAAGACGAGCGTCCCGGGAGGGCCGCCCAGCCAGCGCAGCGCCCCGTCTCCGAGGGCCGCATGGCCGCGCCGGATGCGCAGCGCCGCCCGGTAGAGCTCCAGCATCGACTCGGGCTCGGCGGACTGAGCGGCCACGGTCAGGTCCCGCCAGCGAGGAGGCGCGGGGAGCCAGCTCGAGCCTGGCCCGAAGCCGAACGGCGGCTCCTCACCCGACCAGGGGATCGGCACCCGGCAGCCGTCCCGGCCGGACTCAGGGTCGCGGGCCCGCTGTGGATCCTGGAGGAACTCCTCCGGAAGGTCGAGCACCTCGGGCAGCCCGAGCTCCTCACCCTGATAAACGTAGGCGGAGCCGGGCAGTGCCAGGGTGAGCAGCGCGGCCGCCCGGGCCCGCCGCAGGCCGGTCTCTCCGTCGCCGTACCGGGTGACGTGCCGCTGCACGTCGTGGTTGGACAGCACCCAGGTGGTGGGCGCGCCGACCGACTCGGCGGTGGCCAGGGACTCCTCGATGACCTCCCGGAGCGCCCGGGCATCCCACTCCGCGCTGAGATAGGGGAAGTTGAACACCTGGTGCAGTTCGTCGGCCCGGACATAGCGGGACAGCCGTTCGGCGGTGGGCGCCCAGGCCTCGGCGACTCCGATCCGCTCACCTTCGTAGGAGTCGAGGATGCCGCGCCAGTTACGGTGGATCTCGTGCACGCCGTCCTGGTCGAAGTACGGCAGCACGTTGGTGCCGAGCATCTTGATCTGGTCGGAGTACCCCACGTTCGGCAGTCCGGACCGCTTGACCATGCCGTGCGCGACGTCGATCCGGAATCCGTCGACGCCGAGGTCGAGCCAGAAGCGCAGGACGTCGTTGAACTCGGCGTGGACCTCGGGGTGCTCCCAGTCCAGGTCGGGCTGCTCGGGCGCGAACAGGTGCAGGTACCACTGGCCGTCGGCGACGCGGGTCCAGGCGGGGCCGCCGAACACCGACTCCCAGTCGTTGGGTGGCAGCGCGCCGTCCGGCCCGGTGCCGTCGCGGAAGAGGTAGCGGCCCCGCTCGGGGCTGCCGGGCCCGGTCTCGAGGGCGTCCCGGAACCACGGGTGCTGGTCGGAGGTGTGGTTCGGCACGACATCAACGATGATCTTGAGGCCGTGCTCATGGGCGTCCTCGATCAGTGCCCGGGCGTCCGGCAGCGACCCGAACATCGGGTCCACGTCGCGATAGTCGGCCACGTCGTAGCCGAAGTCGGCCATCGGCGAGGGGTAGAACGGCGTCAGCCAGAGGGCGTCCACGCCGAGCGCGGCCAGATACGGCAGCCGGCTGCGGACGCCCGCCAGGTCGCCGATTCCGTCACCGTCGCTGTCGGTGAAGCTGCGGACGTAGACCTGGTAGATCACCGCGTCCCGCCACCACCGTGTCGGTGCCGCGTCCCCGCCCTCCTGCTGTACGGAGGCGTAGGGTGCGCCGCGCTCCTCTGTGAGAGCAGGGGAGAGGCCGATGTGCTGAGTCAAGAGAGTCCCCCGAGGGATGGTGCCGGGCAGCCGGCACGGAACGGCAAGAGTTACTTAACGCCCCCGGCCGTGAGGCCGGCGATGATGCGTCGCTGGAAGATGAGGACCACGATCACCAGCGGTACGGTGACGATGACCCCGGCGGCCATCTGGGTGCCGAAGGGCTGGTCGAAGCCGTGCTGGCCGGTGAACTTGGAGATGGCCACGGTCGCGGTGGTCATCTCCTTCTTGTTCACAATGGTCTGCGCGATGAGGAACTCGTTCCACGCCGCGATAAACGTGATGATCGCGGTGGTGAAGACGCCGGGCGCGGCCAGCGGAATGATGATCTTGCGGAAGGCCGCGCCGCGGGTGCAGCCGTCCACCATTGCAGCCTGCTCCAACTCAAAAGGTAGTTGCCGGAAGAAAACGGTCAGGTTCCAGATGGCCAGCGGTAGTGCGAACCCCATGCTGGGCACGATCATCGCCTGGTAGGTGTTGATCCAGTGGATGTCGGTGAACAGCTTCAACAGCGGTACAACCTGGGAGATTCCAGGAAACATCGAGGTCGCGATGATGAGCGCGAGGGTGGCGTTCTTGAACCGGAAGTCCAGCCGGGCCAGGGCGTAGGCGGCGAAGATGGCGATCAGCAGGGCCAGTGCGGTCGTCGTACCGGCCACGACCAGGCTGTTGAGCAGGGACCGGCCGAACCCGTTGTCGGACTGGAACACCGCCGAGAAGTTCTTGATCGACCAGTGCACGGGTAGCGCGGAGTTGTCGAACTGGTCCGCGGGGCGCCGGAACGCCGACACGATCATCCAGTAGAACGGCGCCAGGCAGTAGCCCACCACGAGGACGACGCCGAGGTAGGGCAGCGCCCGCCGGATCCGGCCGGCCCAGGTCGCCGTGGGGGAGGGGGCCGAGAGAGTCGTCATGAGCTCACCTTCATCCGGCGCAGCAGGGGCTTCTTGGCGTCGGCTTTCCGGGTCTCCCGGGCCTGCCCGATGATGTCGGCGCCGAGCAGCTTGACGAACACATAGGCGATGACCGCGATGTAGAGGAACAGGACGGTCGCGTAGGCCGCCCCCAGCCCATAACGGAGGTTGGAGGCCTCGTACAGGGCGAGCATCGAGAGGGTCTCCACCGACTCCTTGTGCGCGCCGATGAGGATGAACGGCAGGTCGAACATCCGGAGCGTGTCCAGCAGCCGGAACAGCACGGCGACCATCAGGGCAGGCTTGACCAGGGGAAGGGTGATGCTCCGGAACTGCTGCAGGGCGCTCGCGCCGTCGACCTTGGCCGCTTCGTACACCTCCCGCGGGATCATCTGCAGCCCCGCGAGCACGAGCAGCCCGATGAACGGGGCGGTCTTCCAGGTGTCGGCGATGATCACGGCGACCTTGGCGTGGAAGCCCTCGGTCGTCCAGAGCACCTTCTGCCCGATGACCGAGTTGGCGATGCCGTCGGCCTGGAAGACCCAGCGCCACAGCAGCCCGGACACCGCGGTCGGGATCGCCCAGGGGACCAGGACGCTCGCCCGGATCAGGCCCTTGCCGCGGAACGCGCGCTGCATGATGAGGGCCATCGCGACGCCGAGCACGGTCTCGATGCCCACCTGGGCGACCGTGAAGAACGTCGTGTTCCAGAACGCGTTCCAGAAGACGTGCGCGTTGTCACCGCTGAAGATGGCGGTGTAGTTGTCCAGGCCGGAGAACGTGTCGCCACTGACGACGAATCCGCTGGAGTCGAGACCCTCCTTGTGCTGATACAGCGACTCCCGGAAGGCCGCCAGCACGGGATAGCCCACGACGAGGGCGAGGACCAGAAAGACGGGGGAGAGCAGGACGGCGGTGAGCCGGCCCGTGCCCTGGACGTCACGCCGCTTTTCACGGCGCTCGCCGGTGTCCGGCGAGGCGCCGGAGGGCTTCTTGATGGTGGTCGCCATACGGTCGCTTCCTCGAAGACCGTGGCGGGGCGTTGTCCGACGCCCCACCACGGTGCGGTCCGGCTTCGGTTACGGCTGGATCAGCGTTCCGAGCTTGGTCTGCAGCTCGGTCAGTGCCTGGTCCGAGGTCTGCTTTCCGGTGATGACCGAGTAGGCGGCCTCCTGGATGGCGGTGGTCACGTCGTTGTACTTGACCACCAGGGGCCGGGCCTTGGCGTTGAGGATGGACGCCTTCAGAGTCGGCAGGTACGGGAATTTCTTCACCAGCGCGGGGTCGTCGTACAGCGACGCCACCGTGGGTGCCTGCGAGGTCGCCAGGAGGTTGGCCTTCTGGGCCTCCTCACCGGTGATGTATTTGATGAAGTCGAGCGCCGTGGCCTGGTTCTTCGCGAACGCCGAGATCGCCAGGTCGTGACCGCCGAGGGTGGACGCGCCGGGGCCGGTCAGGCCGGGCAGCGGGGCGACCGCGAACTTGCCCGCGACCTTGGAGGAGCCGTCGGTCTTCTCGGCGAGGGCGTACTGGTACGGCCACTGGCGCTGGAAGATCAGCTTGCCGGCCTGGAAGGCCCGGCGGCCTTCCTCTTCTTTGTAGGTGAGGGCCTCTTTGGGGATGTAGCCCTTCTTGAAGCCGTTGGCGAGGAAGTCCAGACCCTGTTTGGCCTGCGGGGTGTTCACGGTCGGCTTGCCGCTGGCGTCCACCACGGAGCCGCCCGCGCCGCCGATGGCCTCGGAGGCGTTGACGGTGAGGCCCTCGTACTTGTCGAACTGCCCGGCGTAGCACCCGGCGCCCTTGGCCTCGGGGACCGCCTTGAGCTTGTCGCAGGCGGCGAACATCTCGGCCCAGGTCTTGGGGGCCGCCTTGATACCGACCTTGTCCAGCAGATCCTTGCGGTAGTAGAGGAGGCCGCCGTCGGAGGCCGAGGGGACGGCATAGAGCTTGTCGCGGTATTGGCCGGTCGAGACGGTCGGGGCCAGGAACTTCGACAGGTCGATCTGGCTCTTGGGGATCTCGGCGACCCAGCGGTTGGCCGCGAACTCGTCGGTCCAGACCACGTCCAGGTTGAGAATGGTGTAGGCGTCCGATTTGGTCTGCGCGTTCTGGACCATCTGCTGGCGCTGCGAGTCGGCGTCCTCGGGCAGTTCGATGATCCGGGCTTGCTCGGTCGGGTGCTGGCTGTTCCAGGTGTCGACCTGCTTCTGCACGTTGCCGGACAGATCCTTGCCCGTCACGAAGGTGATCGGTCCGCGACCGCTGAGCTCACCGCTCTTCGGCTGGGCCGTTGTCTTGCTGCCACTGCCGCCGCCGCCGCAAGCGGCGAGCGCGAGCGCAAGGCCGGCGGCCAGACCGGCCATGGGGATGCGCCGCATAGCGTTCCTCCTAGATCAGGGATCGTCCACGACCCCAGGGCTGTCCCCATTTGTCCTGACGTGGGGTGACTTGGCCGGGACATTAGCAACGGATTGCAAACGTGTAAACGGCTTGCAGAAAGATGCTGCAAGTTTCGTTATAAAGCAGCCGTCTCGGGCGACCACAGCACCCTGTCAGCAAATGCACAAGGCCCAATTTGGGCCGGTTACAGCACTGCGGGGGGCCCAGGAACACGCCTCGGACGTCTTGCGGTGGCTTGCAGAAGCCCTGATGCTGTGTAACACAACGGTAATCGTGCCGAAATCTACGGTGTCTTTGAAGGCGGCGCAGGACCCACCGGCCGCCGATCGTGGTCAGGAAGCCGCGTGGGCCGTCCTGAGGCTGTGGGGGCGCCCCCAGGAGAACCGCAGTCCCTCGATGATCTCGGCGATGAGCGTGTGGGCGGGCATGGCCTCGGTCGAGGTGCAGTGGTTGACTCGTGCCGGAGGTGTAGAAGAACCGGATCTACCAGGGGCGCACGGTGCCCGAATCGCTAGGAGCGCTTGATGACCGACCATGACGTACTGGTGATCGGCGGAGCCGGTGTGGACACCATCGTGCGGGTCCCCGACCTGCCCGTGCCCTTCGCTGACTCGGTGCACGTTCCGCCGATCCAGGAGTACGTGGCACACACCGGCAACGGGGTCGCGCTGGGCTCCCGGGCCCTGGGGCTACGCGTGAAGATGGCCGACTATCTCGGCGACGACGAGCTGGGCGAGCTGGTCCGGAAGCGCCTGGAGGCGGCCGGCGTGGACGGGTCCTGGCTGCTCAACCCGGTGGGCACCCGCCGGGCGGTCAATCTCGTCGACGACAGGGGACGGCGGATGTCGTTCTACGACGGACGAGAGTTCCCCGGGCAGCGGATGTCCGCCGATTTCGTACGCCCGTTCCTGGCCGCCTCCCGCCACGTACACATGTCGATCATGGACTACGCCCGGCACCTCTACCCCGAGGTGCACCGGCACGGCATCTCGGTCTCCACCGACCTGCATGACTGGGACGGGGAGAACGACCACCAGCGCGACTTCGCATACGGCTCCGACCTGGTCTTCCTCAGTGCCTCGGCACTGGAGGGACGGGTGCATGCCGCGATGCGGGACATCCTCGAGCACGGTCGGGCGCAGGTGGTGGTGGCGACCGCGGGTGAGCGTGGCGGTCATGTGCTGACCCGGGTCGACGGCGAGATCCGCAGCTTTCCACCGGCGCGCGGACCCGTGGTGGACAGCAACGGCGCGGGCGACGCGTTCGTCTCCGGGTTCCTGTACGGCTGGCTGGCCGAGCGTCCGATCGCGGAGTGCGTACGGTACGGCGCCGTGGCCGGGGTCTACGCCTGCGGAGCCGCCGGCACCCACCAGGCACTCATCACCGCGGGGCAACTCATCGCCACGGCGGCGTGACCCGTCGTCCGGTTGGGCGGGAAGCGATCATGTGCGGCTCCGGGGGGTCAGGATCAGCAGTGCGACGAGCACCGGAATCGGCAGCAGGAATGCGACGCGGAGGCTGAGGAAGCCGTCGAGGGCCGCGAGCAGACCGGGTGCGGCCAGGACGGCCGCCCCGGAGGCGAGCGCGCCCAGGGAGGCGGAGTGCCGTGGTGCCAGACCCGGTGTGCCGACGAACTGGGCCAGCGTGACCGGGTACAGCACGGCTGTCCCTAGTCCGGCGATCGCCAGGCCTATGGTCACGGGCCAGGGGCTCTGGCTCGCGTAGACGAGGCCGGTGCCCGCCGCGGCGGTCAGGCAGCCGGCCAGGACCGCCCCGGACCGACCGGCCAGTCTGACCCCGGCCAGCCGGCCGATGGCCATGCCGATGGGAAACGCCGAGCTCAGGGCGGCTGCGGAGGCGGTGGACGCGCCGGTGTCCTGAATCCGGGCCACCCCCCAGATGACGAAGCAGAATTCGCAGGAGACCGCGAGGACGATCCGCACCCACCCGGCGACGGCGCGGCCGGCAGCAGGGAGCGGCGTGCGGGCCGTGTGCGACGGTCGGCCGCCGGGTGAGGGGACGGGCCGCCGGATCGCGAGGACGAGGAGAGCCGGCAGGGGCGCGAGCAGGGCGAACCGCCCATGGACGCCCAGGTGCTCCAGGGTGCCGATGGCCACGGGTGCGCAGATGCCGGTGGCGCTGGCGATCGCGTTGACCCGGGTGAGCCGGGCCGCCGCCGCGCGCCCCTGGATGAGGACCGGAGTGACCAGGACCATCAGGGCGCCGCCGAGACCGACGAGCAACGCCCCGGCACTGACCGCGGGCAGCAGTCGGGTGGTCGCCATCGCGACCGTACCGAGGGCGACGGCGATCGCGGCGACCCGCAGGACCCGGCCGGCGCCGGCCCGCATGACCATCGGCCCGATCACGGCGACGAGCAGCAGGCCGGCACCGAAAGCCGACGACAGCAAGACCAGGTGCTCGCGAGGCTGGTGAAGCTCGGCGGCGAGCAGCACCACGGCGGGACCGAGGCCCGCCAGCAGGAAGCCGAGGGAGGCCAGGCCGATCCCGACGGAGAGATCATCCTCTCTCGGCCCGGCGGAGACCGCCTGCGGACTGTTGCCGGCCGGGGCCATGTCGGCCGAAAGTTCCACAACGACGCCTCTCCCGAAATATACTCGCGTGGCGAGGATAATAGAGAAGGGGGCCTTTGTGCCAGTCCGTACCGTGGTCGGCCGTGCGGAGGCCGCACGCTGGCAGGGCGCGCTCGACCTGCTGCGGCTGGTCAGCAGGCAACCGGGCATCACCCGGGCGGCCGCCGCCCAGGACCTCGGGCTCAGCAGCGGCTCGGCCGCCGAGATCACCGCCCGGCTGCGCGACCTGAGCCTGCTCGACGAACGTCCCGCGCCACCCACCGGACGCGGCCGGCCCACCACGACCCTGCGCGCTGGTCACCAGGGGCCGTTGGTCGCCGTCGTCGACATCCGGCACGAGGACTGGGAGGTCGCAGCCGCGGACCTGGAAGGCGATCTCGTCCCGCTCTCGCGGGGCCGCCGCCCGGGCGACAACCCCGCCGCACTGATCGCGGCGCTGCGTACGGCCCTGGACGAGGTCAGGCGTGCCTACGGTCCCCGGCTGTGCGCCATCTCCATCGCGGTCGCCGGCGCCGTGCAGGACAACCGGCTCGTGCAGGCCAGCACGCTGGGCTGGCACGAGGTCGATCTCGGTGACCTGCAGAACGGCCACGGCGGACCGCTACCTCTGCTGATAGGCAACGACGCCAGCCTCGCCGGAGTCGCGGAGGCGCGCCGCGGCACCGCGAGCACGGCCCGGACCGTGCTGTACCTGACCATCGAGGTCGGGCTGGGCGGAGTCCTGGTCGACCACGGCAGACCCGTCACCGGGGCCACCGGAGCGGGCGGGGAGTTCGGGCACCTCCCCTTCGGCGATCCCGGCCTGGCCTGCCCGTGCGGCGCCCGCGGCTGCTGGGACCTGGAGGTCGACGGACGTGCCATGGCCCGGCACCGGGGCGATCCTCCGCCCACCGACCCGTGGAGCTACGCCGCCGCCACCCTGGCCGAGGCCGCTGGCGATCCGGCCGCCGCGGAAGCGGTCGAACGATGTGCCCTCGCCTTCGGAAGGGGCCTTGCCGGTCTGGTCAACGCGCTCGATCCCGACATGGTGAGCCTCGGTGGCTTCGCCGGTCCTCTTCGGGAGGCCGCGGGGGAGGCGCTCACCAGCGCGTACATCTCCGGGTTGATGTCCTTCCGGCGATCAGCGCCCCCACCACTGTGTCCGGCCGTGCTCGGGGCCGACGGTCCCCTCATCGGCGCCACGGAGATCGCCTTCGACGCCTTCCTCACCGAGCGGGGCCTCACCGAATGGTCCGAGCGGCAGACTTAGGCTTAGAGGCCGCGCGGTCATCGTGCACTCGTCGCCCGACCGGACGACGAACCCCGTTACCTCACAGACCTCCTGAGTACAGCCGGTCCGGCAAGAGCGGCGTCGATGGCCTCGGGGGCGAGGATGTGGTCGAGGACGAGGGTGGCGCAGCCCCGCAGCCCGGCCAGGGCGGCGAGGCGGCTGGGCTCGATGCGCAACTGCCGGGTGGCCAGCGCCGTGGAGCGCTGGTAGACGATCTCGCGGACCCCGGCGATCAGCGGCTCGTAGGCCCCGGCCAGGTCACCACCCAGCACGACCACGGCCGGGTTGAGGAGGTTGACGGCGGCGGCGAGGACCTCGCCGATCCTGCGGCCGGCCTCCCGCACCAGTGTGACGACTTCGGGATCTCCGGCCTGGGCCAGGCCGGCCAGTGCGGCGAGGTCGGCGGCCCGGTCCACCTTGGCCAGCAGCGCCGCGCCACCGGCGATGGCCTCGACGCAGCCGAGGTTGCCGCAGCGGCAGCGCAGGTTGCCGCCGTCCTGGACCGGGATGTGGCCGATCTCGCCGGCCGCCCCGAGTGCCCCGCGCTGGATCCGGCCGCCGGAGATCACGCCCGCGCCGATGCCGGTGGACAGCTTGACGAACAGCAGGTCGTCAGTGCCGTCGCGGGACCGGGCCCGGTGCTCACCGAGTGCCATGACGTTGACGTCGTTGTCGAGATAGACCGGCACCGGGAAGCGCTCGGCCACGATCGGCCGGATGTCCACGCCGCCCCAGCGGGGGAGCACGTGATGGTCCTGCGCCCGGCCGGTGGCGAACTCGACCGTGCCGGGGATGCCGATGCCGACGCCACGTACTGTCGCGGGATTCAGACCGGAGGGGTCCAGGGCCGCGGTGGTCAGCAGCGAGGTCCAGCGGTCCAGCAACTCCGGGATCACCTTGTGCGGCCCGAGATCCGGCGAGAGGGCGGTGGCCTCCTGCGCGAGGACCTCTCCTGCGAGGTCACAGACGGCGAGGTGCCCGTGCGTGTGGCCCAAGGACGCGACGAGCACGGCTCCGCCGGCGGCGTTGAACTCCAGCCGGGCGGGCGGGCGGCCACCGGTCGAGGGCCCGTCCGCGCGTTCGGTGACCAGGCCCTGGGCGATCAGTTCGGTGACCCGCAGGCTGACGGCGGGCCGGGACAGCCCGGTGAGGCGGCCGAGCTCGGTGCGGGTGGCCACGCCCTCTTCCCGGATCAGGCGCAGGACCTCGCCGCTGGTGGAAGGACGTCGGGGCATCGGGCCAGTCAATCACGGCTGACTTCCGAAGGTCGAGATGCAGATATCAGAAAGTTTCGTAAGTTTTCATTCGTAAGAGGTCTTGTCTGACTTCGAATGTATGGATAGTTTCCTCCGTGTCAGCCCACCACCCCCGGAGTCCCCCTGATGCCGCACCCCCTGCATCCCGTCGTCGCACGGGTCACGCAGCGCGTCGCCGACCGCAGCGCCAAGAGCCGCGCGGCGTATCTGGCCCGGATAGGGGCCGCAGCCGCGGAGGGCCCGGCGCGTGGCTCGCTGGGCTGTGCCAACCTCGCGCACGGCTTCGCCGCCTGCGGACCGGCCGACAAGCTCGGTCTGCGCGGGAAGGTCAAGCCCAACATCGCGATCGTGTCGTCGTACAACGACATGCTCTCCGCCCACCAGCCGTTCAAGGACTACCCGGACGTTCTCAAGAAGGCCGTGAGCGAGGCCGGCGGGGTCGCGCAGTTCGCGGGTGGGGTCCCCGCCATGTGCGACGGCATCACCCAGGGCCGGGCCGGCATGGAGCTCTCCCTCTACAGCCGGGACATCATCGCCATGGCCACCGCGATCGCCCTGGCCCATGACATGTTCGACGGGGCGCTGATGCTCGGTGTCTGCGACAAGATCGTGCCTGGCCTGGTCATCGGGGCCCTGTCGTTCGGGCATCTGCCGGTGATCCTGGTGCCCGCCGGCCCGATGTCCTCCGGGCTGCCCAACAACGAGAAGACCAGGGTCCGCAAGCTCTACGCCGAGGGCAAGGTGGACCGCGACCGGCTGCTCGAGGCCGAGTCCTCCTCCTACCACTCGCCGGGGACCTGCACCTTCTACGGCACCGCGAACTCCAACCAGATGCTCATGGAGGTCATGGGGCTGCACCTGCCGGGTGCGAGCTTCGTACCGCCCAACACGCCATTGCGCGAGGCGCTCACCGCCGCCGCCGGTCACCGGGTGACCGAGCTGACAGCACTCGGCGATACGCACACCCCAGTCGGCGAGGTCATTGACGAGAAGGCCATCGTCAACGGCGTCGTGGCGCTGCTGGCCACCGGTGGCTCCACCAACCACACCCTGCACCTGGTCGCCATCGCCGCTGCCGCCGGCATCGAGCTGACCTGGGACGACTTCGCCGACCTGTCGACGGCGACCCCGTTGCTGACCCGGATCTATCCGAACGGGTCGGCGGATGTGAATCATTTCCACGCCGCGGGCGGCACCGCCTTCCTCATCTCGGAGCTCCTCGACGCGGGACTGCTCCACGAGGATGTGCGGACGGTCGGCGGCGAGGGACTGAGGGAGTACCGCGCCACCCCGCGGCTGCTCTCGGACGTGCTCACCTGGCAGCCGGGACCGGAGCACAGCGGCGATCCCGCCGTGCTCCGCCCGGCTGCCGAACCGTTCGCCCCCGAGGGCGGGCTGCGCATGGTCGACGGCAACCTCGGCCGCGCAGTAGCCAAGGTGTCGGCCGTCTCCCATGACCACCGGCTCATCGAGGCACCCGCCCGCGTCTTCGACGACCAGGAGGCGCTGCACGAGGCGTTCGCCGCCGGAGAGCTCGACCAGGACGTCGTCGTGATCGTCCGCTATCAGGGCCCGCGTGCCAACGGGATGCCTGAGCTGCATAAACTCACTTCACCGCTGTCCGTGCTGCTTGATCGGGGGTACCGTGTCGCGTTGGTCACCGACGGCCGCATGTCGGGCGCGTCCGGCGCCGTACCCGCCGCGATCCATGTGTCACCCGAGGCCGCCGCGGGCGGGCCGCTTTCCCGGGTACGGAACGGGGACGTGATCCGGTTCGACGTGGACTCCGAGAAACTCGAGGTGCTCGTGCCCGATGAGGAGTTCGCCGCCCGAGAGCCCAGCGGGGGCGCTCTCGGAGGCGACGAGTGGACCGGCACCGGCCGTGAGTTGTTCACCGCCTTCCGCCAGGCGGTGGGTCCGGCCGAGCGCGGGGCACGGGTCTTCTAAGATGATCATTCCCTCCGCCGAACAGCCCTGGCTCGTCGCCGACATCGGCGGCACCAACGCCCGCTTCGGCCTGATCGAGGCGCCCGGTGCCGCGCCGTCCCGGGTGCAGGTAGTGCCATGCCGTGACTATCCGGGGCTGAGTGAGGCCGCCGACGCCTACCTCACCCGGTACGCCGGGGCACGGCCCACCGCGGGTTGCGTGGCCGTGGCGGCCGCGATCCAGAGCGGCAGTTTCCAGATGACCAATGCCCACTGGTCGGGCACCCTCGCCCAGATCCAGGGTGACCTGGGGTTCGAGTACCTCGAGCTCATCAACGACTTCGTGGCGCTGGCCCGCGCACTGCCCACCCTCGGGCCCGCCGACCTGCGCGCGGTCGGGGGCGGTACCCGGCGGCCGGATCAGCCGGTGGCCGTGCTCGGACCTGGCACCGGGCTCGGGGTGGCCGGGCTGATCCCGGCGGGTGCCGGCTGGGTGCCGATCCCCGCCGAGGGCGGTCATGCGGACCTGCCCATCGAGACTCCGCTCGAGTTCGAGGTCGTACGCCTGCTGCGGGCGGAGCACGGGTCGGCCCATGCCGAGCTGGTGCTGTCCGGGCCAGGGCTGGCCCGGCTGCACGGGCTGCTCGCCAAGATCCACGGGGTGTCCGCCGAACCGCTCACCGCCGGCGAGATCTGCGCCGACCGGACCGATCCGCTGTGCGCCGAGACCCTCGAGATATTCTGTGCCCTGTTCGGCTCTTTCGCCGGAAATGCCGCGCTCACCCTGGGCGCACGTGGCGGGGTCTTCCTCGGCGGCGGCGTCCTGCCCCGCATCACCGAGGCCCTTCAGCGCAGCGACTTCCGCCGCCGGTTCGAGGCGAAATCACCCGCGGTGGGGGAGTATCTCAAGGCCATTCCCACCTTGCTCATCATCGCCCCGACCCCTGCCCTGGCCGGGGCGGCCGCGTGGCTGGGCGACCGTCTATCCGCTCTGGAGACTGTGTAAATGGACGCTCACGAACTCATGGGGCTGTGCCCGGTTGTCCCGGTCGTCGTGCTGGAGGACCCGGACCTGGCCGTCCCACTGGCCCGCGCCCTGGTGGCGGGCGGGTTGCCCGCGATCGAACTGACGCTCCGTACGCCCGCCGCGCTCGACGCGATCAAGCGGATCGCGGCCGAGGTGCCGCAGGCCGTGGTCGGCGCGGGGACCATCATCACCTCCGACCAGGTGAAGGCGGCGGCCGACGCGGGCGCCCGCTTCCTGGTCAGCCCCGGCTGCACGGACCGGTTGCGTGGGGCCATGGCCGACAGCGGGCTGCCGTTTCTGCCCGGCGTAGCGACGGCCTCCGAGGCGCTGACCTTGTTCGAGCACGGCGTCACCGCCATGAAGTTCTTTCCCGCGAAGGCCGCGGGTGGCACCGCCTACCTGCGCGCACTCGGAGGCCCGCTGCCCCTGGCCCGGTTCTGCCCGACCGGTGGCATCACCCTGGAGACCGCCGCCGACTACCTCGCGCTGCCCAACGTCGGTTGCGTCGGCGGTACCTGGCTCACGCCGCCCGCGCTCGTACAGGCCGGCGACTGGGCCCAGATCGAGCACCTCGCCCGCCAGGCCGCCGCCGTCCGCCCCTGATCTAACCCCCTGGCTTGCCAATGTCACTACCGTAAAGTCCGCACATGAGCGATATCGGCACGGACTTCGCCGGTGCGCTGCGGCAAGCCATCCGGGCGAGCGGCCTGACGCTGGATCGGCTACGGCATCGGCTCGATCGGCACGGTGTTCAGGTCAGCGTGGCGACCTTGAGTTACTGGCAGCGCGGCCGGAGCAGGCCGGGTTCCCGGACGTCCGTGGAGGCCCTGGAGGTGATCCTCGGGCTCTCGCCCGGCATCCTGACCCGTCTGCTGGACGAGCAGGGCGGACAGGTGCCGACCCGCAGCACAGTCGCCGACCTGTGGCCCGATCCGGAGTTGTTCGCACGCACACTCGCCCAGCTCGACCGATCCGGCGACCATCGCCTCGAACGGCTGAGCCTGCACGACATTTGCAACTTCGACGAGAACATCCGGCCCCGGACGCTGGCGGTACGCGAGGTGCTGCGCGCTTTGGGCGACGACATCGACCGGGTCATCGGCGTCCATCAGGTGGACTGTCCAGGTGCGCCGCCGGTGCTTGGCGGGCTGCGGTACTGCCGGCCGGGCCGGGTGCGTACCGAGGCCGGCCTGATCGCGTTCGAGCTCCTCCTCGACCGGGTCCTCATGGACGGCGAGACCGCGGTCGTGGAGTACGAGCTGCAATTCCCGGAAGAGGGCCCGCTCGGCCGCCGTTACGGTCGGCGTTTTCCCCATCCGGTGCGTGATTACCTTGTGGTGCTGCGATTTCACCCGGACGCATTTCCATCGCGTTGCCACCGTTATGCACAGGACACCGATGCAGCTCCTCGGAAGCAGATGAATGAACTGTGGATAGGCACATCCGGTAGCGCCCACTTCGCTACCAGTGACGTGCCGCGTGGAATCATCGGAATCGAGTGGGAGCGGAATTAACAGTTAAATCTATCGCTCCTTGAAATCGTTGACTGCATTTACCGATTTCGTTGACGATTCTTCTCGCTCGCCTTCGCGAGCCGGACGCATTTTCATGCGGCCGCCCCCGCCAAGCGAAGGAGAAACCCGGTGAGAAGGCTCCTACTGTCCGTCGCGGCAGCGGTGCTACTGGCCGTCGGCCTGGCAGCTCCCGCCAGCGCCGCACCTCTAGTCCCGGTCACCACGGCCGCAGCGGGTCACGGCATTTCCGGCCAGTACATCATCACCTTGAAGAAGGGCGCATCGATCAGCGCGGCCGTGTCCCAGTCCCACTCCAGTCCGCTGTATCGCTACGGCAAGGTGCTCAACGGCTTCGCGGCGAAGTTGTCGTCCACGCAGCTGAGCAGGCTCCGCGCCAATTCCAGCGTCGCCGCCATCGAACAGGACGGCGTCATGACGGCCGACAGCACCCAGAGCAATCCGCCGTCCTGGGGCCTGGACCGCGTGGATCAGCGGCCGCTGCCGCTGTCGTTGAGCTACACCTACACCAGCACTGGGTCCGGCGTGTATGCATACGTGATCGATACCGGCATCTACACGGCCAACTCCGACTTCGGCGGCCGCGCGGCAGTGGCCTACGACGCTCTCGGAGGTAACGGCCAGGACTGCAACGGCCATGGCACACACGTGGCCGGCACCATCGGCGGAACATCGTACGGCGAGGCCAAGAGCGTCCAGTTGCGCGCCGTACGCGTGCTGGACTGCAACGGGTCCGGGACGTACTCCCAGGTCATCGCCGGTATGAACTGGGTCGCCACCAATCACTCGAACCCGGCCGTGGCGAACATGTCACTGGGCGGGAGCTACTCCAGCTCGGTCAACAGCGCGGCGAACAGCCTGGCCAGTTCCGGGGTCTTCCTGGCGGTGGCGGCGGGTAACAGCGGGGCGAACGCGTGCAATTACTCGCCCTCCAGCGCGGCCAACGCGACGGTCGTCGCGGCGAGCAGCAGCACGGATACCAAGCCGTCATGGAGCAACTACGGCTCATGCGTCCACTTGTACGCACCCGGTGTGAACATCGTCTCGGACTACTTGAACAGCACCGCCACACTCAGCGGAACCTCGATGGCGACCCCGCACGTCGTCGGGGTCGCAGCCCTCTACAAGGCCACCTACGGTAACGCGTCGTACTCCACGATCCGTAGCTGGCTGACCAGCAACGCCACCTCCGGAAAGATTACCAACAACCCGTCCGGCACTCCGAACCTGCTTCTCTACACGAACGGGCTCTGACCTGCTCCGAACCCATAGGAAAGCCTCCGCGAGGCCGCCTGTGCGACCCGCGGAGTCTTTCTTGTTTGTAAGAATCTACCGTTGACTAATGGAAGGAGTCGTCATCTAGTAAATCAAGACGTCAAGGCTGGGCCGGGGATGCAGCCACCGCCGACCGGGAGGCCATGACCAGTGCAGAACGTAACGGAGGACGATCTTCTCCACCTGCTGCGGCTCGGTCCCTTCCACGTGGCACTGCAAGCTGCGATCCAGTCCCGCGGGCTGAGCTTGGAGACGTTGCAACAGCGGCTCAGCGAACAGGGTATTCGGGTCAGTCTGTCCAGCTTGAGTTACTGGCAGCGCGGCCGGACTCGTCCGGTGCGGGCCGACTCGCTGCGCGCGGTGCGAGGTCTGGAGACCATTCTCAGGCTGCCCCGCTATTCACTTCTCACTCTGCTCCGGCCGCTTCTCAGTACGTCCGCTGATCGCTCCCCCGCGGGGGCCTCGATGGCCATGGAGGAGATCTGCCCCGAACCCG
Source organism: Actinomycetes bacterium (assembly GCA_025964575.1). Lineage (GTDB taxonomy): Bacteria > Actinomycetota > Actinomycetes > Streptosporangiales > Streptosporangiaceae > Actinomadura_E. Next base: position 18,432 of record JAOPYO010000443.1, on the reverse strand, counting down.
GCGTCCGGGATCTGCTGGAAGAGATCGGTGACCATGCGGATGGGAGACTGACCGGCCTCAGCCTGCACGATCGTCACGTCATCGGACCGCGACGCGACCTGCGCGAGTTGCGGACCCGAGCAGTGCTCCAGGCGCACCGGCATGGCGTGGACCGATGGCTCGCCGTCTACCACAGCCCGCACCACGGAGCGCTCCCCACCCGGCGGGAGGCCAGCCGTTGCCGGTTCGGCCGGGTCCGCGCGGATCCGGACAGCGGCCTGATCGCGGCGGAGCTGCTGTTCGATCGATCGCTGCGGCAGGGGGAGACGTATCTACTGGAGTACGGCTTCGGATTCGAGGGCCCCGGCCCGGCCGTCACCCAGGAGGGACGCGGATTCAGGCTTCCCCAGCATGAGTACCTCCTGGAGATCCAGTTCCATCCAGAGGTGCTGCCGGCGCGGTGTTATCGCACCTGGCGCCCCGACGCGCAGACCGCCGTCACGGACACGGCGGACCTGCGGATGTCGAGTTCGCATGCGGTGCATTTCATTGAATTCGGCGTGGCCGGCTACCACGGCATCCGCTGGGAATGGGACTGACCTGCACGAGGTCGTGGAGCCGGTCCGGCGTCACCGCGGTGGTCTGTGCATCCGATGCCATCGGCGGCTGTGCACCATGCCCACCACGGCCATCACCAGCCAGGCGACGAAGAACACCCGGATCACCGCGAAGACCGCCCAGCCCGAACCGGCGGTGGCGATGGCGATGAGGATGGCGGCGGCGAGCAGCAACCTCATCGGGCGTGGCCCATGCCGATGGTGTGCCGGCGAGAGGCCCTGGCGTCGCGCAAGGCGATGGTGGGCGGCCCAAGGTGGCCCGCCCCAGTGCTCGTCGAGGCCGGCGCCCGGGTCGTACGCGGCCGGCGGCTTGGGCAGATCCCGGCTGACCGCGCGCAGATCACCGACGGTCTTGGCGGTCAGGGCGGCGGCCAGCCGCTCGTCCAGTTCCTCGCGGTTCAGGCGGCCCTGCACGAAGTGCTCGTGCAGGGAATCCGCCAACTCGTTGCGCTCGGTGTCGCCGACACGCAGGTAGTCCGGGCCCGTCGTCATGTCGTCATGCCTCACCCTCGTCGTTGTTCGGGTTCTGGGCGTCCTCGGCGAGCAGGCCGTACAACCGGCGCCGGGTCGCGGCGACCAGTCGCCGGGCCTCGGCCACCTGCTCGTCCGAGCCTGCGTGGACGACCTGCATGAGGGCCCCGCCCATCTGCGCCGCCTCTTTGAACAGGTCACCGACGCCGCCCCCGGGCCCTGCCCCCGTCGGCGTCGGCCAGGGGGTGCCCAGCTCGTCCGGGTGTTCCTCGACATAGGTGCGGCCCGCGTCGGTGAGGTGGAAGGTTTTCCGGCCGGACTCTTCCACGCCCTCGATCAGGCCCTCGTCGGCCAGTTGCTGCAGGGCCGGATAGACCGCGCCCGGGCTCGGCCGCCAGAGGCCGCCACTGCGCTCGTCGACCTCCTGGATGATCTGGTAGCCGTTGTACGGCCCCTCCACCAGCAGCGCCAGGATGGCCGCCCGCACGTCGCCCTTCTTGGCCTTGGGCGGGGAGTCCCATGGGCCTTGGCCCCACGGCCCGCGTCCCCCTGGCCCGCGCCCACGGGGTCCCCGCCCCCACGGTCCGGGTCCGCCCGGGCCTCCGCCGAAGATCCAGCCGGGGAAGTCACCGCGCATCCCATGACGGACACCGCGCTTCACACCCTCCTGCGCCACTTCCTGCGCGACCTTCGCGGCAGCTCCGGCGACCTTGGCCGCCGCCTGCGCGGCCGCCTGAGCCGCGGCCTCCCACGGCTCCGGCCCCGAGCCTCGCCCCGGATCTCCAGGTGTCGATCCCATATTCTTCACCCACTTCTGAGAGCTCTCTTAGAGCACTCACGATACGCCAACGATATATCGGAAACGTTGGGAGTCAAGGATTGGTTCCCGGCCGTCAGGGATGAGCGAGCTTCCTTGTCTCCAAGAAGGCTCGCGAGTGTGGTGCGGATTCCCGATGTGCGCCTAATCACTGGCGTATCGCTGCACCATGCACACGCATGGTCACCAGTTGCGAGTGCCCCGGATCTCGCTGCGCTGATCGCTCACGATCCCACCAGTTGGAGAGAGAATGTGGTCATGTGCCGCAGTATCAAGACCCTTCGCCCGCCGTTCGAGGACGACGTCACCGATGAGGATGTGCGTGCCGCAGCGCTGCAGTACGTCCGTAAGGTGTCCGGCTTCCGTACGCCCGCCGCGCACAACGCCGAGGCGTTCGAACGCGCTGTCGCCGTGGTGGCGTCGGCCACCGCGGATCTGCTCGCGTCGATCGAAGTGCGGGGCGCGGGTAAGCAGCCGCGCTGAGGTGGGAGGCGTCCAGCGGCAAGGCAGGTTCCTTAACCCGCGGGTAACTTGATGTCGAGATAAATCCGCAGTAGCTTGACGTCAAGAGAAGTCTTGCGGAAGTTAGGCAATCCTCAGTGCTGGGGGATTGGCGGCTTTAGGGCAGGATTCATAGGGGAAACCCACCGCGCCGAACTCGCCCGCCGTTCACCCGCCCTTCGACGGGGCAGGATGGGATCGGTGGCGCATGAGCCGGCAGTGGCCGTTACACAGCGCCCATGGATCGAAACGTCGCGCCGGAAGCCATCTGGCCGGAGGCGCGGCGATGGAGGAGGAGTCAGTCGTGTCCGCCAATAGTTTCGACAGCCGTCAGACGCTGTCTGTAGGCGAAAAGTCGTACGAGATCTATCGGCTGGACGCCGTCGAGGGCTCGGCCCGCCTCCCGTACAGCCTGAAGGTTCTGCTGGAGAACCTGCTGCGCACCGAGGACGGCGCCAACATCACCGCCGACCACATCCGCACGCTGGCCGGCTGGGACGCCAAGGCCCAGCCCAGCCACGAGATCCAGTTCACCCCGGCCCGTGTGATCATGCAGGACTTCACCGGCGTGCCCTGTGTCGTCGACCTGGCCACCATGCGTGAGGCCGTGCGTGACCTCGGCGGCGACCCGGCCAAGGTCAACCCGCTCTCTCCGGCCGAGATGGTCATCGACCACTCCGTCATCGTCGACTACTTCGGCTCGCCCGACGCCTTCGAGCGCAATGTCGCCGTCGAGTACGAGCGGAACAACGAGCGCTACCAGTTCCTGCGCTGGGGCCAGACCGCGTTCGACGACTTCAAGGTCGTCCCGCCGGGCACCGGCATCGTGCATCAGGTCAACATCGAACACCTGGCCCGCGTCGTGTTCGACCGCGACGGAGTGGCCTACCCCGACACCTGTGTCGGCACGGACTCGCACACCACCATGGAGAACGGCATCGGCGTTCTCGGCTGGGGCGTCGGTGGCATCGAGGCCGAGGCCGCCATGCTGGGCCAGCCGATCTCGATGCTCATCCCGCGGGTCGTCGGCTTCAAACTCACCGGTGAGCTGCCGGCCGGAGTGACCGCCACCGACCTGGTGCTCACCATCACCGAGATGCTGCGCAAGCACGGCGTCGTCGGCAAGTTCGTCGAGTTCTACGGCGATGGCGTGGCCTCGGTGCCGCTGGCCAACCGGGCCACGATCGGCAACATGAGCCCCGAGTTCGGCTCCACCTGTGCGATCTTCCCGATCGACGGCCAGACCCTCAGCTACCTGCGCTTGACCGGCCGCTCCGATGAGCAGATCGCGCTGGTCGAGGCGTACGCCAAAGAGCAGGGCCTCTGGCTCGACTCCTCCTCCGCCGAGCCGGAGTTCTCGGAATACCTCGAGCTCGACCTCTCCACGGTCGTCCCGTCGATCGCCGGCCCGAAGCGCCCGCAGGACCGCATCGAGGTCTCGGTCGCCAAGGAGACCTGGCGCCGCGACGTCCGTACCTATGTGCCCAGCATCCAGGGGCCTGGCGACGAGGCTTCGGACGAGTCCTTCCCCGCCTCCGACTCGCCGGCCTACTCCCACCAGTCCGCCGGCGACCGGCCGCGCATACCCAGCACCAACGGTGACCGGCCGAACAACCCGACCCCGGTGAAGCTCGCCGACGGCACGTCCTTCGAGTTGGACCACGGTGCCGTCGTCATCGCAGCGATCACCTCCTGCACCAACACGTCCAACCCGTACGTCATGATCGGCGCGGCGCTGCTCGCCAAGAAGGCGATCGAGAAGGGGCTCTCCCGCAAGCCGTGGGTGAAGACCTCGCTGGCCCCGGGATCCCAGGTCGTCACCGGCTACTACGAGCGGGCGGGGCTCACGCCCTACCTCGACAAGCTGGGCTTCAACCTGGTCGGCTACGGCTGCACCACCTGTATCGGCAACTCCGGCCCGCTGCACCCGGAGATCTCCGCGGCGATCAGCCAGTCGGACCTCGCGGTGACCGCCGTCCTGTCCGGCAACCGGAACTTCGAAGGGCGGATCAGCCCCGATGTGAAGATGAACTACCTGGCCTCACCGCCGCTGGTGGTGGCGTACGCACTCGCGGGCACCATGGACATCGACATCCTCAACGATTCGATCGGCGAGGGCGAGGACGGCCAGCCGGTCTACCTGCGGGACATCTGGCCGTCAGCCGAGGAGATCGCCTCGGTGGTCGAGTCGTCCATCGGCCAGGAGATGTTCGTCAAGGACTACGCCGACGTGTTCGCCGGCGACGCCCGCTGGCAGGGTCTGTCGATTCCGACGGGCAACACGTTCGAGTGGGACCCGGCCTCGACCTACGTCCGCAAGGCCCCGTACTTCGACGGCATGCAGATGGAGCCGTCGCCGGTCACCGATGTGCACGGCGCCCGGGTGCTCGCCAAGCTGGGCGACTCGGTCACCACCGACCACATCTCCCCGGCCGGCGCCATCAAGGTCGGTACCCCGGCCGCCCAGTATCTGCAGGAGCACGGCGTCGCGATCAAGGACTTCAACTCGTACGGCTCGCGCCGTGGCAACCACGAGGTCATGATCCGCGGCACCTTCGCCAATATCCGGCTGCGCAACGAGTTGCTGGACGGCGTCGAGGGCGGCTACACCCGCGATTTCACCCGCTCTGGGGAGCAGTCGTTCATCTACGACGCGTCGGCGAACTACCAGGCCGCGGGGATCCCGCTGGTGGTGCTGGCCGGCAAGGAGTACGGCTCCGGGTCCTCGCGTGATTGGGCGGCCAAGGGCACCGCGTTGCTCGGTGTCCGGGTCGTCATCGCCGAGTCCTACGAGCGCATCCACCGCTCGAACCTCATCGGCATGGGCGTCCTGCCGCTGCAGTTCAAGGACGGCGAGTCCGCCGCCTCGCTCGGCCTCACCGGCACCGAGACGTTCGACGTCGCCGGCATCGAGAAGCTGAACGAGGGCGGGATCCCGTCCGAGGTCACGGTCACCGCCGACGGCAAGGAGTTCAGTGCCGTCGTCCGGATCGACACCCCGGGTGAGGCGGACTACTACCGCAACGGCGGCATCATGCAGTACGTCCTGCGCAACCTGATCAGCAAGTAGGACCGATACGCCGTACGGGCCGCCTCCCCATGCCGGGAGGCGGCCCGTACCGCATGGTCCGGGAGGAACGTGTTCGCCAAGGAGGGCGATCCTCCCGGATCAAGAACGTGCTCAGCCGGAGGCGATGGTGAGCGACTGTAGCTCGGCCTCGGTGAGCTTCAGGTCGGCGACGGCGAGCAGCGCGGGCAGCTGCTCCACCGTACTGGCGCTGGCGATCGGCGCCGCAACCGTCGGCTGCGCGGCCAGCCAGGCGAGCGCGATCGTGGCGACCTCGACGCCACGGTCGGTGGCGATGGCGTCCAGAGCCTCCAGTACCTTGGGGCCGCGCTCATCGTCCAGATGCTTGATCGCGCCTTGGGCGCGGGGGCTGTCCACCTCGGGGCCGCCCGGCCGGTACTTGCCGGTGAGGAATCCCGCGGCGAGGGCGGCATAGGGAAGGGCGGAGAGTCCGTGCTCGGCGACGAGGGCGGCGAGTTCGCCCTCATAGGTGTCCCGGGAAACCAGGTTGTAGTGCGGCTGCAACGCCACGTACTTCGCCAGACCCTCGCGGTCGGAGACGGCGAGTGAGGCGGCGAGGCGGGCGGGGGAGAGGTTGGAGGCGGCGATGTGGCGCACCTTGCCCTCCCGGACCAGCAGGTCGAGGGCAGTGATGATCTCTTCGACAGGTGTGCTCTCGTCGTCGAAGTGCGTGTAGTAGAGGTCGATGTGGTCGGTGCCCAGCCGTCGCAGGGACTCTTCGGCGGCGTTCCGGAGGGTCTCCGCCTTGAGGCCCTTGAACCGGGGGTGTGCGCCGACCTTGGTGGCGACCACGATGTCGTCCCGGTTGCCGCGGGAAGCGAGCCATTTGCCCAGGACGGTCTCGGACTCGCCTCCGGAGTGACCGGGGGCCCAGGCGGAGTAGACGTCCGCGGTGTCGATGAAGTTGCCGCCGGCCTCCGCGTAGGCATCAAGAACAGCGAAGGACCGGGCCTCGTCGGCGGTCCACCCGAAGACGTTGCCGCCAAGGACGAGTGGGAAAACAGCGAGGTCGGAGCCGCCGATCTGCTTGGAATGTGTGCGTCCGATATTAGCCATGAGCTTTGAACACCGGTCGGCTTCGGGCTATTTCCCCAGGTAGGACCCACGCGCAGGGTGCGGCGCGATCACGTCCCGAGCCGGGTCCGTACGACCAGGTCGTGCAGGGCGTCGTGGGCGTCCGGCTCCTCGGGCAGCGTGGACCGGTCGCGTTCCTCCTCCAGCCGCAGGGTCAGGGCTACCACGTCGGCGCCCAGCCGTTCCACGTCTGGAGCTCCCTCGGGGAGCGTGCCGTGCTCGGCGGTCCGCTTGGCCTCGATCAGCTCCGGTAGATAGGCGGGGCCGCCCGTCAGGGTGTTGAGGTCGGCCACCAGCTCACCGGTGCCCATCAGGTGGATGCCGGTCAGCAGCACCCGGAAGGTGTAGAGCAGTGGCTTGAGCTCCCCGGACTTCTCGAACAGCCGCCACTGGTTGCGGGCGAAGCCGAGGTAGTGATGGGCATGCAGCCGGGTCACACAGCGAGGTGCCACGGCGACCAGTTCCTGGTGCAAGGGAGATGTCGTCACGACCAGCGGTGACAGCACCTGCTCGAGCACATAGCCGTTGCGGCTCAGCAGCATCCGGCAGAATTTCGCCAGCTCGTGGGTGACCAGGTCGACCTCGAGGTCGTCGTGCCAGGTCCGGGTGATGGTCTCCTCACCGGTGCGCAGGCCGACGATCTGCTCCAGCGGCAGCAGGTGTACGCCGCGCAGGTCGAGGTCGGAGTCCGCCGACGGGAAGCCGTACAGATGTGCGCCGCTCACCGTAATGAACGCCCGGTCATACGGGTGGGCGCGCTCGACCTCCGTCATGACAGCCTCGGGTAGGTTCACGCTCCGACCTCCCTGCGTCGTACGGACACCAGCAGCTCCTCTACCAAGGCCCGGTCCGGCTCACCGGGCAGCGGGCTGGTGGCCAGCGCCGCGTTCATGCCGGTGGTCAGCGACGTCCGCCAGGCCTCGATCTCGTCCCAGCCGACCTCGCCGCGGCGTACGGCCAGCAGCCGCTCCCGATGCTCGCTCACGTCCACCAGCGGCTCGCCGTGCTCGACCAGATGCCGGCCGCTGAGCAGCAGCCGGAGCAGATGCATGACGTGTTTCCAGCCGGGTTCCCCATGGTTGCGCAGATCGGCCTCCAGCTTACGGAACTGGCTCTCGGCGTAGCGGTGGAACGTTCGGTGCGCGCGCCGCGAGAGAAACGCGCCTCTGCGGGCCAGCAGTTCCCCGCCGATGGCGGTGACCTGCTCGACCAGCGGTGACCAGAGGCATTCCAGCACGGTCGGGTTGGCGTCCAGGGCCAGGCCGCAGAAGCGCTCGAACTCCCAGGAGAAGCGCTCCGCGTCCGGCCCGTCCACATGGGTGGGCGGCTTGTCGAACCGCCAATACAGCGGAGTCGGCGCCACGAACACCCCCCGCCGGTCCACATCGCTGTCGGCCGTGGCCAGCCCGTACGCCCGCGAGCCGACCACTACGGACAGCACCGTGTGATCGCGCACCAGCCGCACTCCCAGATCGTTCACAGTCATACCCTGTCGTACGCCCCCGGGGCCATGCCAATCGATTTCAAGGGTGCTGTACGGTTCTGGATGCTATGCCGGATCTTGAATTTCTGCTGGTGGCCGGACTGGCCGCGGCCTTGGGCGCGATCGTGCAGAGCGGCATCGGACTCGGCCTGGGGCTGGTCGCCGCGCCGATCGTCACGCTGCTGTTCCCCTCGCTGATGCCAGGATCGCTGCTCATCGCGGCCGCCGTGCTGCCACTGTTCGTGGTCGCCAGAGAGGTGCGCCATGCGGACTGGAGGGGGCTGCGGTGGGCCTTCGGCGGGCGGCTGGCCGGAACCCCGTTAGGCGTCTGGTTCGTCGCCATCGTGCCGCAACGCGCGCTCGGCCTGGCGGTGGGCGGGATGGTGCTGGCGGCGATCGGCCTGAGCCTGTGGTCGGGGCGGGTTCCGCGTAATGCCGGGACGCTGATCGGAGCCGGGGTGCTGGCCGGTGTCATGGGCACCGCCACCTCCCTCGGGGGTCCGCCGATCGCACTGATCTACCAACGGGAGTCCGGGCCGCGGATCCGGGCCACGCTCTCGGTGTTCTTCACGGTGGGCGCACTGTTGTCCGTGCTGACGCTGGCGGCCGTCCATGAGCTTCCGTCCCGGCAGGTCTGGGCGGGACTGGCGCTCACCCCGTTCGTGGTCGCCGGTTTCGCCGTCTCCGGCCCGTTCCGCCGCTATCTGGACCGGGGGGCGACCCGGAACGCCATACTCGCCATCACGGGAGCGTCCGCGGTCGTCCTGCTCGTCCGCAGTCTGCTCTGACGGCATGGCCAGGCCGCCGGCCGCACCCGAGTCACGGTGGGCCTGGTTAGGGTGAGCGGATGGCTGACGCGATGGTGGGACGGCCGGGCAGGGCCGAGCTGGTCGCGGCCCAGAATCGTACGATCCGGGATGTCCTTCCCGAGGACGGCTCGCCGACGGCGGTGCTGTTCTGCGGGATCAACCCCAGCCTCTATTCGGCGGCCACCGGCCATCATTTCGCCCGGCCGGGCAACCGTTTCTGGCCGGCCCTGCACCGGTCAGGTTTCACCGGCCGGTTGCTCGCGCCGCACGAGCAGGGGCTGCTGCCGGAGTACGGACTGGGAATCACGAACCTGGTGGCCCGGGCCACCGCCAGGGCGGACGAGCTCACCGCCGAGGAGTTGCGGGAGGGCGGCGTACGGCTGGCGGCCCTGGTCGAACGGCACGCGCCCAGGGTCCTCGCAGTGGCCGGCGTCACCGCCTATCGGACCGCGTTCGGCAAACGGGGCACGGTCATCGGCGCGCAGGAGGAGATGTTCGGCCCTGCCAGGCTCTGGGTGCTGCCGAACCCCAGCGGCCTCAACGCGAGTTGGACGCTGGATCGGATCGCGGAAGAATTCAAGCGTCTTCGTGCCCATAGTTCGTGATACCGCAGTCCTATCCGCGCGGTCTCTCAACGCGATCATCTGTCACCGTGGCCGACACAGGCCACCCATTCTCCGAACCGCCCCCCAGCCCGGACCGTGCCTTCCGACGACAGCGGCGCGCCCGCAACGCGCGCCGTCCGCAATCCAGGGAGGTATGCATGTTCGGGAACGCGGCCGGCATCAATGGGGAGCAGAACGGGTTGCTCGGGCTGATCCGCCCCGCGAAATAGGGCGATGCTGCGACGGGCCCGCCCCGGGGGCCGGGCCCGTCCTCAGCCAGGAGCCCACTGAGCACCTAAGAGCCACTGGACATGCCCTTCAGGCGGCGGCTCCCGGCCAGGAGGCCGACGCGCCGTCCGCGGCCACCATGGCCAGGACGTCGGAGACGAGGGCGGCCTGCGGCTCCCACAGCCCCAGCCAGCCCAGGGCGACGACGGGGCGGGGGAGCGCCCGGACACTCGTGAGACGCCAGTGGTGGGCTTCCTGCTCGGCCCATGGGCCGCAGTCGCAGTGCGCCCTATCCGCCCCGGGGGAACAGACGTCGGCGAGTTCGGCCACGGCGATCACGGCGCCGAGCGTGGCGAGGGGGTCTCGGGGATCCCAGCCGGCGGCCCGGATCAGCGGCGAGTGGCAGGAGCCCAGATCGACCCGCATTGCGGCGTGCACGAGGAGCGGCCCGCGGTAAGCGGTGGGCGCGGCCTGGTTGGAGACCTTCCGATGCCCTCGCGCGATGGCCCAGCCCCACGGTTGCTTGATGCTGATCGCCTGCACTCAGTGCCTCCCATCGTCACCTGACCAGCTATCTCGGCTCAGCTCACCCAAGAATGTTGTCCAGTCATGTCCTATATTCGCGAGTTCTGTCGGCACGGTCCGAGCCTCTGGGCAAGGAAAGCGTGGCGACACGGCAAGGGAGACACTCATGTGAGAACACACGTCGCCGGATGACAAAAGGTTCGAAAGAACTTCTGTCATTTATCAGGTCTCTCTCACCCCTTGAGGGCTCCGGCCAGCAGACCACGCATGAAGAACCGGCCGAGCAGGATGTAGACCAGCAAGGTCGGCAGTGACGCCAACAGCGCCTCGGCCATCTGCTGGCTGTAGGGCACGGCCGCCGCGCCGGACCCCGCGGTGTTGTTGAGCCACACCGTCACCGGCCAGCTGCTCGGGGTGCCGAGGAAGACGGCGAAGAGGAAGTCGTTCCACGAGGAGGTGAACTGCCAGATCAGCACCACCGCGAACGAAGGCCCGGACAGCGGCAGGACGACCGAACGATAGGTCCGTAGCATCCCGGCGCCATCCACCCTGGCCGCCTCGATCAGCTCGTCGGGGATGGTCGCGTAGTAGTTCCGGAAGATCAGCGTGCAGATCGGGATGCCGTACACCACATGCGCCAGCACCAGCCCGCTGATGGTGCCCGCCAGATGGGCATGGACCAGCAGTCCCGCCAGCGGGATCATGACCGACTGATAGGGGATGAACATGCCGAACAGGAACAGCGTGAAGACCACGTCGGCGTAGGGAAACCGCCACTTCGACAGCACGAATCCGTTCAGCGAGCCGAGCACCGCCGAGATGAGCGAGCCGGTCACCGAGATCCGGGTGCTGTTCCACAATCCCTGGGAGAGCTGTGGCCAGGCCGCCCGCCAGCCCTCCAGGGTCCAGTGGGCGGGCAGGTTCCAGGCCCGGCTCGGATCTGCCTCGGCCAGCGGTTTGAAGCTGGTGACGACCAGGACGTACACGGGGATCAGGAAGACCGCGACGAATGCCAGCAGTATCGCGAACTTCACCGTCTGAAGGGCCCGCGCCCGGTGCCGGGCGCGCGTGCCGTACGGCGTGGAATGGGTGGCCGCCGTCATGACCGGCGCTCCTGTCGCATCGACCAGACCAAATAGGGGATGACCAGCACCGCGACGGCCAGCAGCATGTAGATGGCGATGGTCGCTCCATTGGCGGGGTCATGACGGTCGAAGGTCTCGACGAACATCGACACCCCGGGCACGTACGCGATGATCTGCTTGCCCGCAATGGCGATGATCAGGTCGAACACCTTGAGCGAGATATGACCCAGGATGATCAGCGCGGACAGCGTCACCGGCCGCAGCTGCGGGAACACGATGTGGCGGTAGACCTGCCACTCAGAGCAGCCGTCCACCCGGGCGGCCTCGCGCAGCTCCTCCGGTACGCCGCGGAAACCGGCCAGGTAGAGGGCCATCACATAGCCGGCCATCTGCCAGATCGCCGGAATCGCCATGGCGGCCATGCCCCAGCGTTGGTCCTGCCACCAGTCGTTGGCGAGAAAGCCCAGGCCGAGCTTGCTGAAGAGCTGGTTGAAGCCGACCGCTCGCTCCGGCGGAGCCGGGTTCATCAGCCATCGCCAGACCACTCCGCTGGCGATGAACGACACCGACATCGGGAACAGGTAGATCGCCCGGAACCCCGCCTCGCCGCGAATTCCCTTGTCCATGAGGAACGCCAGCAACCAGCCGAGCAGCAGCGCCCCGCCCACGAAGACCACGGTGAAGATCAGGGCGTGCCGGACCGCACCCGGCCAGCTGGGGTCGCTCCAGAGCTTGACGAAGTTCTTCCCGCCGTTGAAGTTCTCCGGTGAGATCTCGTCGTGCTTGCCGCTGAGCGCCAGCCGCACGTTCCAGCCGATGAGCCCATAGACGAACACGCCGATCGCGATCATCGACGGCAAGAGCAGCAACAGGCCTGGCAGCCACTGACGAACCCGTCGATGCACGTGCCGTACCTCCCGGCCTCTTCGGTTCGTGATCAGGCAATCGTTCGACGAACGATTGCATGATCACGAAGGGGGTTCAGGACGCGTCGTTCTTGGCCGCGCTGACCAGCGCGCTCTGCAAGGTGCCGACGTTCTTGTTCTGCAGGAACAGGCCCACCGCGGTGTCGATGTCGGTGTGCCACTTGTTGTTGGCGACCACGCCGTGCCAGAAGGAGCCGGCCAGCTTGTCGGTCTGCCACTGCTGGAAGGCCCAGGCCAGATAGCCCGTGTAGAGGGACTTGTCGCCGTCCTTGCGGGCAGGGATGGAACCCTTCTTGGGGTTGAAGAGATCCTGGCCCTTCTGGCTGCTCGCCTCCTTCAACCACGAGAGGGCGGCGGCATGGTGGGGTGCGCCCTTGGGCAGCGTGAAGCTGTCCGACAGCCACAGGTAGGTGCCGTCGGTGCCGGGGGAGGCGGCGTAGCCGAAGTCGGTGTCCAGCTTCTTGCCGAGGCCGTTGGGGGCGCTACCGGTGAAGTAGCCGTAGGCCCAGTCGCCCATGATGTTGAAGGCGGCTTTGCCGTCGACGATGTCCTTGGCGGCACCCTGCCAGTCCGTTGAGGCGGCCTCCGTGTTGGTGTAGCCGAAGATCGTGGCGTAGTCCTGCAGGGCCTTGGTGACGGGGGCCGCGCTCCAGTCCGCGCCGGTCTTCCACAACGCGTTGTAGCCGTCGGTCCCGAGATCGCCCAGCAGGACGCTCTCGAGCAGGTGGTCGGCGGTCCACTGCGCGCCGAGCGACAGCGGGATCTTCTTGGTCTTGTCCTTGACCGCCTTCAGATCGGTGATGAACTCCGCGACGGTCTTGGGCGGGGCCGAGATACCGGCCTCCTTGAGGACCGCCGGGCTGAACCACAGGACGTTCGATCGGTGGATGTTCACCGGCACCGAGTAGATGTGGCCCTGATAGCTGATCTGTTCGAGCAGCTGCTGCGGATAGGCCTGCCGCAGCCCGTTCTGGTCATAGAAGGAGTCGAGGGGTTCGATCTGCCCGGCCTTGATGTAGTCGAGGAGTTCCGCGCCCGCGTGCCCCTGGAACGAGTCCGGCGGCTGCTGGTTCTGCAGCCGGCTGGCCAGCACCGCTTTGGCCTGGGTGCCGGACCCACCGGCGATCGCCGCGTTGACGAACTGGATCTTTGGGTTCTGCTGTTCGAAGTCGGCCTTCATCGCTGCCAGGCCGTCCGCCTCGCCGGGCCCGGTCCACCAGGAGAAGACCTCGACCTTCGTCGAGCCCGTGCCGCTAGGGCCGCTTTTACCGCCGCCCCCGCCGCAGCCGGCCGCTACCAGCACCAGAGCGGCCGCCGTCGCGGCGGTCCACCGTCCTCGCATCGCCATGTCCCTTCGGGTATCTGATTCCGACCCCCGACCAGACCTCACCCGTGCTGGTGGGATCTGTGTTGCGTGCGTGCTACGGAACAAGCGTCCGCTTGGATGGCGAATCGGTCAATAGGTGATCTACGGGCTGCGGCTACCAGGCGATGGCGGGCGGCAGCAGAGAGGTTTCGGCAGCCGGCCAGTCGAGCGGAGCCCCCAGGGGGGCGAGTTCGGCTAGCTGCAGCCGGTACCACGGCGAGGACTCGGGATGTCCGGCGAGATCCAGGCAGGCGTCCCAGTCGCGCCACTCCGCGGACGCCACCTCGGCCGGATTCGGCCGGACCGGCCCCGCACTCATGGCACGGACGACGGGGCACTGCTCGTTCTCGACCACTCCGTTGGCCGCGACGGCCCGGTAGGCGAACTTCGGCAGCGTAAGTGTCATGGCGGTCACGGTGACGCCGAGTTCGGTCCGCAGCCGCCGCTGTACGGCTTCGCGCAGCCCTTCACCGGGTGCGGGATGCCCGCAGCAGCTGTTGGTCCACACCGAGGGGAAGGTGAGTTTCTGGTGCGCCCGCTGAGTGATCAGGACACGCCCGCCTTCGTCGACCAGATAGCAGGAGAAGGCCAGGTGAAAAGGCGTGTCGCCGTGATGACTGGCGATCTTGGGTGCCGTGCCCACGGCCCGGCCTGCGGGGTCCAGGAGAACGATCTCTTCGCCCCGCGCATCGGTGTCTTTGCTCGTCCCCATGTCCCTGCCCACCTTATGGTCCACGGGGAGATTCCGGGAAGCGAACCTGGTAGAAGCCCAGGTTGTGCTTATCCTGACGTCGACGTTCCACCCCGGCTCGGCGAGACGATGCAAACCGGCATTAAACTTCGGGCGTCTAGCAATCAGAGGCGGGAGAGTCTTTGAGCAAAGGGAGATGACGCGGTGAGCCTTCTGGAGTCGATTAAAGGTCCGGCGGACCTGAAACGACTGGATCCCGCACAGCTGCCAATGCTCGCAGGGGAGATACGGGACTTCCTGGTGGCCGCGGTCTCCAAGACCGGTGGTCACCTGGGCCCGAACCTCGGTGCCGTGGAGCTCACGATCGCGATCCACCGGGTGTTCGACTCCCCGTCGGACAAGGTGCTGTTCGACACCGGTCACCAGGCCTATGTGCACAAGCTCCTCACCGGCCGGCATGACTTCGACAAGCTGCGCCGGCGCGGTGGGCTGTCGGGATACCCGAGTCAGGCCGAGTCCGAGCACGATCTCATCGAGAATTCGCATGCCTCGACGGCCCTGTCGTACGCCGACGGACTGGCCAAGGCCTATGAGTTGCGCGGCGAGGACCGTACGGTCGTTGCGCTGGTCGGCGACGGGGCGCTCACCGGCGGGATGTGCTGGGAGGCGCTGAACAACATCGCCGCGGGCAAGGACCGCCCGGTGATCATTGTGGTGAACGACAACGGCCGTTCCTACTCCCCGACGATCGGCGGGCTGGCCAGCCACCTCGCCAATCTGCGCATGACGCAGGGTTACGAGCATGCGCTCGACTTGATCAAGAAGACCGTGCCGCGCGCTCCGGTCGTCGGCCACGTGGCCTACGAGGCGCTGCACGGCATCAAGAAGGGCCTCAAGGACATCCTGCAGCCGCAGGCCATGTTCGAGGACCTTGGCATCAAGTACGTCGGTCCGATCGACGGCCACGACGAGGATGCCGTGGAACGTGCCCTCCGGAAGGCCAGGGGGTTCGGCGGCCCGGTGATCGTGCACTGCATCACCACCAAGGGCTTCGGCTACGCCCCGGCGGAGAACGACGAAGAGGACTGCATGCACGGCGGGGGCGCGTTCGACCCGCTCACCGGCAAGCAGCTTCTCCAGGCGGGCGGGCCGTCCTGGACCAGCGTCTTCGGCCGCACGCTGGTCGAGATCGGCGCCGAGCGCCAGGACATCGTCGCCATCACCGCAGCCATGCTTCACCCGGTCGGGTTCGGCGCCTTCGCCGAGGCCTATCCGGACCGGGTCTTCGATGTGGGCATCGCCGAGCAGCACGCGGTGACCTCCGCCGCAGGGCTCGCCATGGGCGGCCTGCACCCGGTGGTGTCGCTCTACGCGACCTTCCTCAACCGGGCCTTCGACCAGGTCCTGATGGACGTGGCCCTGCACCGGCTGCCCGTGACGTTCACCCTGGACCGGTCCGGGGTGACCGGCGATGACGGCGCCAGCCACAACGGCATGTGGGACCTGTCGATCCTGCAGCTCGTGCCGGGCATGCGCGTCGCCGTCCCGCGTGATGGCGCCCGGCTGCGCGAACTGCTCCGCGAGTGCGTGGCGGTGGCCGACGGGCCGACGGCGATCCGGTTCCCCAAGGGCCCGGTGGACGAGGACCTCGAGGCCATCGACTCACTCGGCGGCATGGACGTGCTCGCCCGTCACGCCGGTTCGAACGGGGCCAGTGTGCTCATCGTCGCCGCCGGCTCCATGGCCACGCCCGCGATGGAGGTGGCTGAGCGGCTGGCGGCCCAGGGCATCGGCGTCACCGTCGTCGACCCCCGCTGGGTCAAGCCCCTCGATCCCGCGCTGGTCGGGGCCGCTGGTGACCACCGGCTGGTCGCGGTCGTCGAGGACAACGGCCGCGTCGGAGCGGTGGGTGACGCGGTGGCCCGGCTGCTGCGCGACTCGGGAGTGGACACGCCGGTCCGCACCTTCGGCATTCCGCAGGAGTTCCTCGACCACGCCAAGCGCGCCCAGATCCTCGCCGACATCGGGCTGACCCCGCAGGACCTTGCCCGGGACATCACCGAGGCCGTGGCACGGGTGACCAGCACCGAACTGGAGCACGCGCCCAGAGACTGAGCGGGCACCAGACCTGGAAGAGGGACCGTCCGCTCGGACGGTCCCTTTTCTTAACAGCAGGTTACGCTGAGTGTGTTTCGACTTGTGGCCCTGGGTGAGCATTGCGGTACGAGTCCGTACCCACTCCGGGGAGGCGCTGAATGAGCTTGTTGCGGACGATGCCGGTCGAGCAGTCGATGCGGGAGACCGAGGAGGGCGGACACCGGCTGCGCAGGGATCTGTCTGCGCTGGACCTGACCGTCTTCGGTGTCGGGGTCATCGTGGGCACGGGCATCTTCGTGCTCACCGGCCGGGTCGCCAAGGGCTACGCCGGTCCCGCAGTGGGGATCTCCTTCGTCCTCGCCGCGATCGTGTGCGGGCTCGCCGGCCTGTGCTACGCGGAGTTCGCCTCCACGGTGCCGGTGGCGGGCTCGGCCTACACCTTCTCCTACGCCACGCTCGGCGAGTTCCCGGCCTGGATCATCGGCTGGGACCTGATCCTGGAGATGGCGCTCGGCGCGGCAGTGGTGGCCGTCGGCTGGTCCGGTTATGCCGCGTCGCTGCTCGACAGCATGGGTCTCCATCTGCCCTCCTCGCTGGCCGGGGAGAATGCGAACTTCAACATCCCGGCCGTGCTCATCGTGCTGGCGGTCACCGGGCTGCTGGTGCTCGGTATCAAGATCTCCTCGCGGGTCAACGCCATCGTGGTCGCCATCAAGATCGCGGTCATCCTGATGGTGATCGTCGCAGGGCTGTTCTTCGTGAAGGGCGTGAACTACCACCACTTCATCCCGCCGGCCCACTCGACCCCGACGGTCCAGGGGCTGAAGGCCCCGCTCATGCAGGTCATCTTCGGTATCACGCCGGTGAGCTTCGGCTGGCTCGGCATCTTCAGCGCCGTCGCGATCGTCTTCTTCGCCTTCATCGGCTTCGACATCGTCGCCACCGCGGCCGAGGAGGCCCGCCATCCGCAGCGCGATCTGCCCATCGGCATCCTCGGCTCGCTGGTGATCTGCACCATGCTGTACGTCGCGGTGTCGCTCGTCGTCGTCGGGATGCAGAACTACACCCAGCTCAGCGAGGCGGCGCCGCTGGCCGACGCCTTCAAGGCCGTCGGCCATCCGATCTTCGCCACGATCATCAGCATCGGCGCCCTCGCCGGGCTGACCACGGTCGTGCTCATCCTGCTGCTCGGCCAGAGCCGCGTCTTCTTCGCGATGAGCCGCGACGGCCTGCTGCCGTCTTGGCTGGCCGCCGTGCATCCGAGGTTCGGCACGCCCTACCGTTCGACCATCCTCATGGGAGTCGTCGTCGCCGTGATGGCGGGTCTGATCCCGCTGTCGGCGCTGGCCGAGCTGGTGAACATCGGCACGCTGTTCGCCTTCGTGGTCGTATCCGCCGGTGTGGTGATCCTTCGCCGGACCCGCCCTGATCTGCCGCGTTCGTTCCGCACGCCGCTGGTGCCGTTGGTCCCGATCCTGTCCGTGCTCGCCTGCCTGTTCGTGATGCTCAACCTGCCGGTCGAGACCTGGCTGCGGTTCGTCGTGTGGATGGTGATCGGCGCCGGGATCTACTTCCTGTACGGGCGACGGCACAGCCGGCTGGGGGCGGAGAGTGTCTCATCCTAGAATTAGATTCTAGAACTATGACCGTGCCCCAATGGTGCACTCGGGCCTCTGGTGAGTGCACAATGTCGCTCGTGGCGAACGTGAATGGTTTGCGCGTGGCAGTGGTCGGATCGGGACCCGCAGGTCTCTACGCGGCCGAGGCTCTGGTCAAGCAGGCCGACGGGCAGGTGCTGGTCGACGTCTTCGACCGGCTGCCGACCCCCTACGGCCTCGTGCGGTACGGCGTCGCGCCGGACCACAAGTCGATCAAATCGATCGCCCGCTATCTGCAGAACGTGCTGGAGCATCCCTCGGTGCGGTTCTTTGGCTGCGTGGAGCTCGGCCGGGATCTCACCCGGGAGGAGCTGCTCTCCTGCTACGACGCGGTGATCTACTCGACCGGAGCGATGGTCGACCGGCACCTCGGCATCCCCGGTGAGGAGCTGCCGGGCAGCGTGGCCGCCAC
>JAOPYO010000100.1 GCA_025964575.1 Actinomycetes bacterium | reverse complement strand
CCAGACCTTCCATGGCAAGGCCGTGAGCAGGGAGCTCAGAGGTGGCACTCACGCGTGAAAAGTCAGAAGGCAGCGCAAAGGGGCAGTGTAGCCGACTGGCACACTGCACGCAACTCTAGCCCCGCAGTATGCATCACAGTTGCCTCGTAGGATTGCTCGTCAGCGCCGCACAGTCAAGGGCTGACGTGGACATTTCGCACTTTGAACGACAGTGAGTAACGCCACAGTTTAGAGACCTGGATCACACGGTACCGGCCCAAAGCGCCCCAAAATGATCATGCGGCCGACCCCCACAGGGGCCGCCCGCATGATCACTCAGATTCGGGTTCCGGCGCGTCCGATCAGAGAGCCTCGACCTTGGACACCAGCCAGCGGTCCTGCACCTTGTCCACGGTCAGCCGCAGACGGTACTGGTCAGTGCTGCGCGCCTGGTTCAGCTTGCTGGTCTCCTGGTTCAGGAAGACCACCGCGACTATCTGCTTGGCTCCGACCTGTTCGACCCCGGCCTTGAGGACGGTGCCGACGACCACGATCTGCTGCTGCTGAGCCGTGTCACGGACCCGGCTCATCATGCCCATGTACTGCTGCCGGAATGAACCGGTAGCGGCGTTGGCGGACGTTTTGAAGTTCGACTCGATCGTCCGGTAGTCGTACGACGAGAAGTCCTGAGCGGCGCTGGTGGCCGCGTTGAGGCCGTCCCGGGCCGCACTCTCCTTGGCGTTCAGATCGCTCTTCCAGAGCCACAGGAGGACGGTTGTGGCGGCCAGCGCGAGTGTGACCACCGAGAGCACGGCGAGCACCAGCACCGCACCACGCCGGGAACCCCGGGACACCTCGCCGTCCTCGGGCACCTCGCCGCCGGACTTGGCGACCTTAACGATCTTTACGGGCTTGCCCGCCGCCTGGGCTTCGTCGGCCTCGTCTGGTTCTTCGGCCTCATCGGCCTCAGAATCGGCATCCACCTCAGTCTCGGCGTCAACATCGGCCTCGGCCTCAACGTCAGTCTCGGCCTCGACTCCCGCCTCGGTGTCGACCTCGACCTCGGCCTCGGTGGCCGGGGTCTCTGCGTCATCGGCGGCCTCTTTGGCCGCCTTGTCGCGCTTGCTACGACCAAGCATCGTCATGGGACCAGCACCACCTTCGACACGAGCCAGCGATCGCCGACCCGGGTGAGCTCCATTGAGTATCGATAATTGCGCTGAACGCCCTTCGGCACCTGCGGGGTGACCACCAGCGCCGAGACGGAGATGATGGTCTCCGCGGAGTCGGAGTCCAGGTTCACGACGCCGGCGTGGACCGTCTGCACCGTCTGAACGGCCTGGCCCTTGGTCATGACGTCCAGGAACTGCTTGGAGACCGTGCTGCCCCACTGGTCCTTGAACTCACCGGTGGCGCCGCTGAGAATGCGATCCGAGGCCTTCTGCGCCTGTTTGTAGTCGACGTCGACGAGGTTGACGGCCTCCTGCCGGGCGGCACTCTCGACCTTGGCCCGGCGGTCCACGGCGTCCTGAGCGCCGCCCACCGACAGCCCGAGCACGATCGCCGTCGCCGAGAGGCCGACGATCAGCACCCCCAGCACGACGGCGCTGATCCACATCCCCCGACCGGCCACGGGCCTGGTGGATCCGGTCTCGGACTCGTCTGACGTCATTTCGCCAACGGTCCTAGCAAGAGCCACTTCCACGAGGCATCCCCCAATAGGCGCTGTTGTCCTCCGGTCGCCCCGACGACGTACCGCTTACCGTCCGGCCCGGTGTACGCGCCGGTCACGGGATCGTAGCTGGTCGTATAGACCGAATTGGCCGAACCCGACTGATACGGGAGGACCTTGGAGTCGGTCGACGTGCTCTGGCCGCCCGCCTGGGTCCGCCCTGACGTCCCAGAGGTCCCTGACGTCCCGGACGTGCCGTACGCCCCGCCCGGAGGCGTCCCCGCCGCGTCCAGAGCGCCTGCGGGCAGCTTGGGGCCCGCCTTGGGCTGGGGAGCGTTGCGGGAGCCCCGGATGTTCAGATCTGAGCTCTTCGGCAGGGTGCATCCGAGGTTCAGGTTGGCCGGGGGGTTGCTGGTCACCTGGGGATAGCGGATCCGGGCCTTCTCGTAGCCCTTGGTGCAGGGCGGTGGCGAGTCGAAGTTGAGAACCAGCCCGAAGTGCTCGGTGCCGTCCCCGGGGGTGACCGTGAACGCACCGGCCAGGGTCGCCGGATAGAGGATCAGCAGCGACCGCAGGCCGTCGATCCGCTGGGCCACCACCTGCCCGGTCGCGGTCAGGTTCGACAGCAGCACCGGCAGTGTCGGGCCCAGGTCGTCGATCAGCTTGCTCACCTGGATCACCGCCGGCCCCGTGGCGCTGATGGCCGAACGGATGCTCGGGTCGTCCTTGCGGATCTCCCCGGTCAGGACGGCCAGGTTCCGGGCGAAGGTCTTGATCGCCGTGCCCTTGTCCCGCTGGGTGGCCAGCACGGTCTTGCTGTTGTCCAGCAACTGCGACGTGGAGTCGTAGTGAGCGTTGGCCTCTTTGAGCAGCTTGTCGCTGGAGTCGAGGATCGTCTGCAGGTCCGCGGCCGAGCCTGCGAACGCCTTGTTCAGCTCGTCCACGATGGTGCCCAGGTCCTTGGGGTCCACCGAGGTGACGAGCTTGTCGACGTTCTTGAGCAGCTCCGCGGTCTGGACCGGGACCCTGGTGTCCTTGATCGTGTAGGCGGGGCCGTTGTCGAGGTAGGGACCCTTGTCCGTGCGCGGCTGCAGGTCGATGTACTGCTCACCGACCGCCGAGCGGTTGGCCACCACCGCGACGGTGTTCCGGGAGATGTGCCTGCCACGGTCGAGCTGCAGCTCGATGCGCACACCATCCTTGGTGAGCTTGATCGGACCGACCCTGCCCACCCGTACCCCGCGGTAGGTCACCTCGGAGTTGGTGAACGCGCCACCGGAGTCGGCCAGCTCGACATAGGCCGTGTACTTGGAGTTGAGCAACCCCGCACCGACGCCGAGGTAGTGAACGAGCGTGTAGCCCACCCCCAGCACGGTGATCATCGCGAAGGCGATCAGCTGGATCTTGACGCCACGTTTGATGATCATGACAGCCCTCCCGTGATCAGCGTCTGGACGCCGGGATCGGCACTTCCCGCCGGCGGGAGCGTCCCGCCGGTCGTACGGGTGCCGGTGCCACCGGGCGACGTGAGGCCCGCCGGCAGCACGCCCAGCGGCGACTGCGGAATGGTGATCTGCGGCGGCTTGAGCTGTGCCCGCAGCTGATCACTCTGCTTGGCGAGCTGCCCCTCCAACGCGGTGCCGCCCAGCAGGTTGTGCGCCAGGTTCTTCAGGTCCAGGTCGAGCGTCATGTGGATGTTGGCGTAGTCGCCGACCTGGGCGTTCGTGTACGTCGACGGGAACGGGTAGGAGAGCAGCATCTCCAGCCCGTTGGGCAGATCCGATCCGGCCTTGTTCAAGTTGACCAGGAGTGGCTCCAGGGACTTGAGGTTGGCCAGCAGGTCGTCCCGGGACTGGTTGATCACGTTGACGCTGACGTCGCCGAGCTTGCCCAGGCTGACCAGCATCTTGGTGAGATCGGCCCGGTTCTCCTTCAGGATCTGGACGGCCGGCCCTGCCTTGTCGATCGTGTCGGCGATCGTCTTCTTCTCGGCCGCGAGCTTGCCCGAGAGCCGGTCGATGCTGTCGATCGCGCGAGTGATCTGGGCCTTCTGCCGGTCGAGGGTCCCCACGAAGGTGTTGACCCGACGCAGGACGTCCTTGATGGTGTCCTCGCGCCCGTGCATGGCCGCGTTGAGCTCCTGGGTGATGGTCGACACCTGCTCGATGCCGCCGCCGTTGAGCAACATCGACAGCGCCGACAGGACCTCTTCCACCTCGGTCGTACGGGTCGTACGCGACAGCGGGATCTCGTCGCCCTGGCCGAGCGTGCCGGACGGCGTCTCCTGCGTGGGAGCCGACAGGGCGACGTACTTCTCGCCCAGCAGGCTGGTCTGGCCGATGGTGGCGACCGCGTTGTCCGGAAGCTTCACGTCCCTGCGGAGCTTGCACACGACCTGGGCGTGCCAGCCCTGCAACTCGATCTTGGTGACCTTGCCGACGGAGACGTCGTTCACCTTGCAGGTGGACTGCGGCACCAGGTCGAGCACGTTGGCGAAGTCGACCTTCACCTCGTACGGATTGCTGCCGGTGTCCGGGCCACCCGGCAGCGGCAGGGAGGCGATGCCGCCGAACGAGCAGCCGGACAGGCCGATCAGCCCGGCGACCGCCGCGGCGGCGCCCAACCCTCTGCTCAGCGCGCGGCGCTTCATGGGGTACCTCCAGGGAAGAGCCCGCCAAGGGTCTTGTTCGAGTTCGTGCTGCCCTGCTTGGCCGACGTGGTGGTCTTGGCGCTCTTGGCAGACGTCGTCTTACCGCCCTTGCTGTTCGGGCCGTAGGCGTCCTTGGGCGGCAGCACCGGATCGTAGGTGGTGGTCAGCGCCGTGATCCAGGACAGGTCCAGGTTCAGGTTGATGCCGGCCGCCGCCTTGTTGAGCGGCGCCAGCATCGCCTCGCACTGCTTGGGCGGAGAACCCAGCGAGAAGGCCAGCGAGCAGATCCACATCGCCGGGTTCTTGAACTGGCGCAGGTCCGCCCGGGTGCCCAGCGTGCCGCTGATCGGGTCGTAGGCGTGCGACAGGTTGGAGATACCGACCGGTGCCGCAGTGAGGAACTGGCCCAGCGCGTCCTTCTGCTTGACCAGCACCGACGTCACCTGGGCCAGCTGGCGGACGTTGGCGGCCAGCTGGGTGCGGTTGCCCTTGACGAACTGGGTCACGTTGCGCAGTGTCGGCCCGAGGGTCTGCAGGGCGGCGCCCAGCTCGTCCTTCTCCCCCGCCAGCTGTCCCGAAACTCCGGACAGATGGTCGGTGAAGCTCCGGACCTGCTGGTCGTTGGCCGCCAGCGCCGCGGTGATCTTCCGTAGGTTCTCCACGGTCGCGGTGATGTCGCCACGGTCCTCGCTCAGCGTGCTGAGCACTGTCGCGGTGTCCTTGATGGTGCCGCGGATGTCCTCGCCCTGCCCGCTGAGGTTGCTCGCGCCGACCTGCAGCAGCCGGGAGAGCGCTCCGGAGGAGTTCGCGCCCTCCGGCCCGAGCGCCTTGGTCAGTCCGTTCAGGCTGCCGGTGACGTCATCGACCTCCACCGGCACGACGGTGCGGGTCACCGGCAGGGTCGTCCTGTCCGCGAGCACCCCGCCGCCCTTGTAGACGGGGGTGAGCTGGACGTAGCGGTCGGAGACCAGTGTCTGGTTCACGATCACGGCCTGGGCATCCGCCGGGATCTTCCGCTTCGCGTCGTACTTCATTTCGACCCGGACGGAGGTGCCGGCCGGGTTCACGCTCGTCACCTGGCCGACCCTGATGCCGAGCACCCGGACGTCGGCGCCGGCGTAGAGCCCGACCGCATTGGTGAAGTACGCCGTGAGGTGGCGCTCCTTGCCGGTCGGCCAGAGCACCACGACGGCGCCGACCAGCAGTGCGGCAACGATGAACACGACACCGAACCCAAGGATGGGTCGACGGCGGGGGACGGGGGTGGGGGACTTCACGTCTACCTGCCTGCTCACGGGAGGAACGGCAACGGGTTGGTGGACTGGTTACCCTGATTGCCTGACGGCGACGGGCTCGTCCCTCCGGACTTCCGCGACGTGCCGCCCTTCGAGGGCACCTGGCCGATGGAGGCCGGAATCGGGATCAGGTTCTGGATATAGCTGTCGAACCAGCGGCCGGTGCCGGTCGCGTCTGTGAACTCCTTGGCGAAGGGGGCCAGCAGCTGGATCGTGCGGTCGAGGTTGTTCTGGTTCTTCAACAGGATCTTGTTCACCCGCTGCAGGTTCGCCAGCATCGGCCCGATCTGGGCCTGGTTCTCGCCGATCACCGCGTTGATCTGCGTGGACAGGGCCACGGTGTTCACCAGCAACTGATGGATCACCGCGCGCCGGGCCGAGACCGCCTGCAGGATCTTGTCGCCATCGGTGATCAGCTTGGTGAACTCCTGGTTCCGATCGGCGAGCACCTGGGTGACCCGCGTGGAACGGCCCAGCAGCTGGTGCAGCTCGTCGTCACGCGAGGAGATCGTGGCCGACAGACGGCGCAGGCCGCGCAGTGAGGCCTTGATCTCCTCCGGCGAGTTCTTGAAGGTGGTCGAGAGCACGTCGAAGGACGCGGCCAGCTGCTTCGTGTCGATGCCGCCGGCGTTCTGGTTGAACTTCTGACTGAGCTCGTTGATCGCGGGCACCACCTCGAAGGGGGTCGCGGTGCGGGAGACCGGGATGGTCTTGCCCGGGTCCTGCCTGCTCGGACCCCGCGGGTCGACCGCCAGGTAGTGCGAACCGAGCAGTGTCTTGATCTTGATCTCGACCCGGCTCAGATCACCGATGCGCACGCCGTCATTGACCAGGAAGTCGACCTTCACATGGTCATTCTCAAGGTCGAGGCCGGTCACCTTGCCGACCTTGACCCCGGCGATCCGGACCTCCTCGCCGTTCTTGAGCCCGGCCGCCTCGGCGAACGCGGCGTGGTAGGTCCTGCCGCCGGAGATGAACGGAATGCTCTGCAGGTTCAGCGCCAGCATGACGATGATCGCGATCGCTGCCAGCGCGGCGAATCCGAGGGGCAGCGGATTCCGCTCCCGGAAGGGAACTCTCATCTACTTGCACCTCGCGTTGTCGTTGATGATCGACGGCGTCTGGTACGCGGGCCCACCGGGCAACGCCACCCGAGCGTCGAGGGCGCACAGGTAGAAGTTGAACCAGGAGCCGTACGACGACGCGTTGGCGAGCTTGTTCAGCCGCCCCGGGGCCTGGCTCAGCGCCTTGTCGATGGTCCCGCCGTTGTCGCCGAGCGTTTTGGTGACCTTGTTGAGCCCGGCGATGTCGTTCTTGATCGAAGGCCGCGTCTTGACGAGCAGATCCTGGGTGACCCCGGTCAGGTCGTTGATCGCGCCAATGGAATCGAAGATCGCCTTGCGATCGCCGGCCACTCCGCTGACGAAGCTCTGCAGGTTGGTGATCAAGGTGCCGACCTGCTCGTGACGCTGATCGATCGTGCCGAGCACCTGGTTGAGGTTGGTGATGACGTCACCGATGACCTTGTCCCGGTCGGCGAGCGTGTTGGTGAGGGAGGCCACGTGCGACAGCAGTCCGTTGACCGTGCCCGCCTCGCCCTGCAGGGTCTGGACGATCTCGAAGGAGAGCTTGTTGACGTCCTCCGGGGCCACCGCCTTGAACAGCGGGCGGAAGCCGTTGAACAGCACCGTCAGGTCCAGCGCGGGCGTGGTCTGCGAGATCGGGATGGTGCCGCCCGGCGCCAGGACGTCACCGGCCGAGCCGGGCCCCTCGGACAGCGAGAGATAACGCTGGCCTGCGAGGTTCCGGTAGCGGATCTGGGCGGTGACCGACTTGGGCAGCCCATTGGCGAAGATGCCCTCCTTGGCCACCGAGAAGGTCAGCCGGGCCTTGTTACCCTCGAAAAGGTCGATCTTCTTGACCTCTCCGACCCGGACCCCGGCGACTCGGACGTCGTCACCGGTGACCACACCGGCCACGTCCGTGAAGACCGCCTTGTAGCTCCGGGTGTCGGTGAAGCGCGTATTGGAGATCGTGATCGCCAGGGCGCCGGTGGCCAGCGAGGTCAGCGCCACGAAGATCAGCAGCTTGATGCCGGCACTGGCCGTACGCGTGTTCTGACTCATTTGACCGTCACCACCCCGCCGTGCATGGCCGGGCCGAAGACCAGCGCGGCGACGTCGGGAACCTGGTCGGCCGGAACCCGCAGGATCGGCGCGACCACGTTCTTGATCATGTCTTGGTCGCTCATGTCCGTACCCGGCTGGAGGAAGATCCCCGACAGCGCGCGTCCCCGGCTACCCGACGTCGTGACGATGGGGTCCGTGCTGGGCACGCCGCTGTTCTTGGCACCCTTCCACCACAGGTCGTCCTGGGTGCCGTCGAGCGTGACGTAGTCCGGGAACGGCACCTTGGGGTTCGGCAGCCCATAGCAGCGCGGCTTGCGGTAGTCCTTGGCCTGGGGCAAGTCGATCTTCTTGTACGCCGGCCTGGGCTTCACGATCTCGATCGTGAGGTTCAGCATCGGGTTACGCCCACCGACCGCGGCCTCGACCCGTGGCTTCAACTTGATCAGACCCTTGAACACGCAGGGCAGTTCGGGCGAGTAGGTCGCCGCCAGCTCCAGCCCGTCACGGCTGGCGATGTTCACACCGATGATCTTGTTGGTGTTGTCCCCGACGAAGCGCGACCCCTTGTCCGAGACAGCGGTGACCGCCGGGATCAAGGACTCGATCTGGGACTTCTTGTCGACGATCGTCTGGTTCGTGACGTTGAGATTGCGCAGCGTCTGCAGCAGGTCGGGGGCGGCCGAGTCGTAGATGTCAGAGACGTCGGCGAGGGCACGGATGTCGTACATCAACGTCGGCAACTTGGGGTTGATCTTCTTCAGCAGATAGTCGGCCTGCTCGAGGTTGCGCCCGAGCTGGTCACCCCGGCCCTGCAGCGCGGTGGCCAGGGCGTTCAACGTGGCATTGAGCTTCTCCGGCTGGACCGCCTTCAGCACCGGCAGGACGTCGTCGAGGACCTTGCTCACCTCGACGGCGGCCTGTGTCCTGTCCTGCTGGATGATCTGGCCTTCATGGATGGCAGCGCCGGGCTGGGCCGGCGTCTGCAGGTCGACGTACTTCTCACCGAAGAGCGTCTTGGGCAGCAGTCTGGCCTGGGAGTTGCCGGGGATCAGCTTGGCCTTGTCGTGGTCGATCGCCAGCTCGATCTCGGCGCCGTTCGACGTGGCCTTGATGCCCCGGACCTCGCCGACGATCAGTCCGCGTACCTTGACGTCCGATCGATCGAGCAGTTGAAGCCCGGCGCGGTCGGTCTGCACCTTCACGCTGACGACGTCCTTGAACGTCTTCTGGTACAGCGCGACGGTCAGTGCCAGAGCCAGCGCTACCACCAGCAGGAACGCCAGGCCATAGAGCCTGTAACGGACCCGCTGGCTGACTCCGGGGGGGGCGGTCGCATGCGTCATCGTGAGGTCACCCCGCAATCCGAACAGTGGTCGTGGCGCCCCAGATGGCCATCCCGAGCAGCAGGTCGGTGATGTTGATGACCACGATGCTGGTCCGTACGGCCCGGCCGACCGCGACGCCGACGCCCGCGGGGCCGCCGCTCGCGTTGTAGCCGTAGTAGCAGTGGATCAGCATGACCAGGGTGGCGAAGACCAGCACCTTGCCGAAGGACCAGAGGATGTCGTTCGGTGGCAGGAACAGGTTGAAGTAGTGGTCGTAGGTACCGGTCGACTGCTCGAAGAAGATCGTGACCATCAACCGGGTGGCGAAGTAGGACGCGAGCAGGCCGATGACGTACAGCGGGATGACCGCCAGCAGACCGGCCACCATCCGGGTGGTCACCAGGAACGGCAGCGAGGGAACCGCCATGACCTCCAGTGCGTCGATCTCATCGGAGATGCGCATGGCGCCGAGCTGGGCCGTGAAGCCACAACCGACGGTCGCCGACAGCGCCAGCGCCGAGATGACGGGAGCGAGCTCACGCGTGTTGAAGTACGACGACACGAATCCGGTGAACGCCGCGGTGCCGATCTGGTTCAGGGCGTTGTAGCCCTGCAGACCGACCTCGGTGCCGACGAAGAAGGTCATGAAACCGACGATCGCGACGCTGCCGCCGATCACCGCGAGGCCACCCGTGCCAAGGCTGACCTCGGCGAGCAACCGCAGCACCTCGGTGCGGTAACGGCGCAGCACCCGGAAGGTCCAGCCAAAGGTGCGGGCGTAGAACGCGAGCTGGTGGCCGAGATCGTCGAGCAGCTCCACCGGGCGGTTGACCACCCTGTTCGCCGCCTTGGCGACACCGCGGGGCTCAGCCATCACATCCCCTTCTGCG
Source organism: Actinomycetes bacterium (assembly GCA_025964575.1). GTDB lineage: Bacteria > Actinomycetota > Actinomycetes > Streptosporangiales > Streptosporangiaceae > Actinomadura_E. The sequence continues at coordinate 6,383 of JAOPYO010000100.1, read as the reverse complement.
GAACGAACTGGAAGTACAGCGCGCTGATGAGGAAGTTCTCCAGGAAGAGCAACATGAAGGTGATGACGACGGTCTGGTTGACCGCGTCACCGACGCCCTTCGGGCCGCCCTTGGCGTTGAGGCCCTTGTAGGCCGCCACCAGCCCCGCGGTGATGCCGAAGACGAACGCCTTGATCTCGGCCTGGTAGAGGTCGGGGAGCTGCGCCATGGCGCTGAACGAGGAGAGGTACGCACCTGGCGTACCGCCCTGCAGCACGACGTTGAAGAGATAGCCGCCGCCGATGCCGACGACCGAGACCAGTCCGTTGAGGAACAGGCCGACGAAGGCACAGGCGAGCATGCGGGGGACGACGAGGCGGTGCAGAGGATTGATCCCCAGCACCTCCATGGCGTCGATCTCTTCGCGGATCTTCCGCGCGCCGAGGTCGGCGCACATGGCCGAGCCCGCCGCGCCGGCGATCAGCAGCGCCGTCACGATGGGGCTCGCCTCGCGGACGATCGCGACCACCGCGGTCGCGCCGGTGAACGACTGCGCGCCGAGCTGGCGAATGAGGTTGCCGACCTGCAGTGACAGGACCGCGCCGAACGGGATCGCCACCAGCGCGGTGGGCACCACCGTCACACCGACGATGAACCACGCCTGCTGGATGAACTCCCGCCACTGGAACGGGAACTTGAACATCGCACGAAAGGTGTCAAGGCAGAGCGCGAAGAAGCGGCCGGGCTCCTTAACGGTGAGGTTCACGAAGCCGTCGCCGACCGGGCGGAGCCGCTGCCCCACCCCGCCGTTCCTTGCCTTGATCTCCTCCCCCTCGCGCCTTGTGGGGGTGGTCATTAGCGTGGGCCTCCAGGTGGTGGGCCACCGGCGACGGGGGCCATCGAGGCCACATAGCGGGGCCACTCTTCGAGCCAGTTGCGCCCGAGCTCGTCGACGAACGAGCCGGGGGGCGCCTGCACACCGTGCTGGCGCAGCCACTCGCCGGGCGGGTGCTGAGCGGGACGGACCCGTCCGTCGCTCGGCATCAGCTGCGGCGGGATCGGCGGCAGACCACCCGGGTCATGGCCCAGCTTGGCCTCGGCCTCGAGCTCGGAGACGTCCTTCTCCTCGGACATCCCGATCGGGCCGACCTTGCGGGCATTGAGGAACTGCCGGACGACGGCTTCCTCGCTGGACAGCAGCATCTCCCGAGAGCCGAACATGACGAGCTCACGGCGGAACAACATGCCGATGTTGTCGGGGACGGTCCGCGCAGTGTTGATGTCGTGGGTGACGATGAGGAACGTCGCCCCGATCTGCGCGTTGAGGTCCACGATCAGCTGGTTGAGGAGCGCGGTGCGCACCGGGTCCAGACCGGAGTCGGGCTCGTCACAGAGGATGATCTCTGGATCGAGCACGAGGGCCCGGGCCAGACCGGCCCGCTTGCGCATACCGCCGGAGATCTCCCCGGGCAGCTTGGTCTCGGCCCCGATCAGGCCGACCATGTCTATCTTCTCCATGACGATCCGCTTGACCTCGCTCTCTCCCTTCTTCGTGTGCTCACGAAGGGGGAAGGAGATGTTGTCGAACAGGTTCATGGAGCCGAAGAGCGCACCGTCCTGAAACAGAACGCCGAACAGCTTCCGGGTCTCGTACAGCAGGTTCTCCGACAGATGCGGAAGGTCGCGGTCTCCGACCCAGACATGGCCGCGCTCCGGCTTGAGCAGGCCGACAAGCGTCTTCAGGAACACGGACTTACCCGTGCCCGATGGTCCGAGGAGGACGGAGATCTCTCCTGCCGGCAGCGTTAGCGATACGTCTTGCCAGATGACCTGACGCCCGAAGGCCTTCGTCAATCCTTCGACCCTGATCTCAACGCCCACGCGCAACCTTTCGTCCGGCCGGGGGTGGTTCCGGAGCAGCGAACGGGGAGCAAGCTGTAACCGAGTGTCACGAGCTCGTAACTACTGGCCAGTAGTAAGAAGTGAATTCCACTAAAGTAGCGGTAGATCCAGGAAATGGAAGAGGCAGTGCCAAGGTTCCGGCCACAACCACCGCGTCGTAAGCGGATCGTTACTAAAGCCGCAGATGAGACTAGCGTTACAGCAGAGACAGCGACAAGGTCTCCGTGTCCATCTCCGTCGCCGCATCGTCCAGGCACGCCGAAGGGGCGGCCACCCGCAATGGGTGAACCGCCCCTTCGTGGAGCTGTGGAGAGACGTCTTACTTGACGGTGACCGACGCGCCGGCCTTCTCCAGGGCTTCCTTGGCCTTGTCGGCCGTCTCCTTGTTGACCTTCTCCAGGAGCGCCTTGGGCGCACCGTCGACCAGGTCCTTGGCCTCCTTGAGGCCCAGGCTGGTGAGCGAGCGCACCTCCTTGATGACCTGGATCTTCTTGTCGCCGGCACCCTCGAGGATGACGTCGAACTCGTCCTGCTCCGGCTCGGCCTCGGCGGCCGCGGCCGGGCCCGCCGGGCCGGCGGGGGCGACAGGCGCGGCGGCCTTGACGTCGAAGGTGGTCTCGAACTCCTTCACGAACTCGGAGAGCTCAAGAAGGGTCATCTCCTTGAAGACGTCGAGCAGCTCGTCGTTGCTGAGCTTCGCCATGATGTGTTCCTCCGCTAATGCTGTGCTGATAAGTCGTTGGTACCGCGGGTGTCTCGCTGTAGCCCCAGGCTCAGGTGGCCTGGGTCTCCTCGGCGGGTGCCTCGTCCGCGACAATCTCGTCCGCGACAACCTCGGGGGCTGCGGCGGCCGGCGCCTCGCTGGTCTCGCCGGACTCCTCGCGCTTGGCACGCAGGGCATCTGCAAGCAGAGCCATCTGCGTCGGCAGCGCGTTGAACGTCGCGGCCGCACCGGCCATCGACGCCTTCATCGCGCCGGCCAGCTTCGCGAGCAGAACCTCACGAGACTCAAGGTCGGCAAGCTTGGCGATATCGGCCGAGGTCATCGACTTACCGTCGATGACACCGCCCTTGATCACCAGGAGCGGGTTGGCCTTGGCAAAGTCACGCAGGCCCTTGGCGGCCTCGACCACATCGCCCTTGACGAACGCGATCGCCGACGGGCCCTGGAGCAGCTCGTCGAGCCCCTCATCGACCCCGGCATCGCGCGCGGCGATCTTGGTCAGCGTGTTCTTCACCACGGCGAACTTCGCGTTGGCACCGAGGTTGTGGCGCAGCTCGGTGAGCTGAGCCACGGTGAGCCCGCGGTACTCGGTCAGTACGGCGCCATTCGAGCTCTCGAACTCGGTCTTGAGCTCGGCAACCGCAGCTGCCTTGTCCGCCCTCGCCATGGGCCTCCTTCCGGCTGAAAAGGTGAAACTGCAAGATCACGCCAACTGCGCGATTCTCATCGCACATCTGCGTGATCTTGCACTTCCGCCGATTGATGGAGTCGCCGCCGACAGCAAAGGCCCAGAGAATACAGAAACGCCCCGGCGCAGGCGCACGGGGCGTCAGACACGATCAATTGATCATGAGGAACGGCTCTCGTATCACCTACGCGGGCCGCCCACACATTCGTGAGCCTTCGACCATCCCTGCGGATGGTGACCGGCGGTCTTCGGCAGTCCACAGGGTACGCGCTCCAGGCCTATACCGCAAAACCGCGCCCCGTGGCAGCCACAGGGCGCGGTTTCAGACCGCACGTACGGATCGATCAGGCGTACAGGCCTCGGCAAGCTCATGGACGAGCCACCACGCACGAGGGCCCACTCAGTGGCCGCCGAACATCCCCTGGAACCCGGTGATGTTGCCGACCTGATCGGCGGGCGGGGCGCTCGCGCTGACCGCCTTGCCGAAGTTGGAATAGACGATGGAGAGCGTGGTGGTCTCGCCGGCCGACGTGGCCAGCTTGACCGTCAGCTTGCGGGCCTGCTCCTGGCCGTCCACCCACACGTCAAAGTTGATCTTCTGTGCGCCTACGCTGGTGTACACCTTCTGGAGCTTCGTCCGGGTCTGGGCGTCGAGGGTGTCCAGGGCGTCCTTGACCGTGATCGCGCCCGTGTAGTGCGTGGTCTTCGCACCGTCGATGGTCTCCTCACCGACCTTGCGGGCGTCCTTGGAGGCCGTGAACGTTTTGGTCTGCTGACCGGGGTCGACCAACTCCGCGTGCTGGATCAGCGAGTCGAAGCTGACACCGGCCCGCTTCTGGGCCTGGCCCAGGTCGATCTTGGCCCACTGCTTACCGCTCACGAAGGACGCGAACTGCTGCGGGACCTTTCCGTACAGCGTGTTGTTGAGGTAGACCACCGGGATGCTGCTGTTGAGCGTGAAGCCGCCCACGGACAGCTTGTCCACGGTTCCGGTCAGCGCGACATCCGGCCGGAGGCGTACCTGGGCGGTGAAGTGCGTCCCCCCGGTGGTCCCCTGGCTGTTACCGCTGACGGTGACATCGGCCGCGAACGAGTTGACCTGTCCGGACTTCTGTGAGGTCTTCAGTAGCACTTCGGCTGCCGTCAGCCGGATGCCCCCGGTGCCGCTGTCGGCACTCTTACCGGCGGACCCGCCACATGCGGCGAGAGTGAGGACGAGGGTGGTGCCTGCCGCCGCCCCGGCGGCCAATCTGCGACTCATAACTGGCTCCTTTCAGCTGAACACCAGTCTGGCCGGAGGCCATCCGGGCCACATCCCCCGCTGGTACCACTGCGCCCCGGTTCGGTACGCCTCGAGGCGTAGGTCTTTTACTTGTAGTTGCTGAAGATCATGACGAGGTTTGCGGAACCGACCGCGGAAGCCAACGCGGCGACGGAGAACCAGGACGGGCGGGCCGCCTGGTCGGCGTACAGGTTCACCGCGACTCCCGTCTCCGGCGGGATGCTCTTCGTGATCTCCGCGGCGGTGTCCTTGGGGAGGTACGGGAGGATCGCGCTCAGAGTCAGATTGACCTGGTAGTGCGTGGAACCGAACTTCTCGGCCTTCTTGCTCACCCCGGGAACCGACCGGACCGCGAAGGTGATCCTTCGAGGATCGGATCCCTTGGCGTAATCGTCCAGTTCCTTGGCGGTCAGTTGCCGGCGCTGCCAGGTCTTGCCGCCGTCGCTGGAAATGGACTCGGTGCTCCCCTTGACGACGAGCCGGGAGGACGTCGAGAAAGAGATGATGCCGGCCTTGGTCGAGATGTTGGTCGAGGCGACGTCCAGACCGAACTTGGGGAGCAAGACGACCTTGGCGGTCTCCTTCCCGTTGTCGGTGTCCCCGAGGACCCGGTTGATCTGGATGTCGGTCACCCGCGTGTAGGACTTGGTACTCGAGGGGACCGAAGGCGTCGTGGCCTGGGGGGTCGGTAGGGGCGTCACCGCCGGCCGTACCCCTTGTCCCTGCGGGACGCCCTTCGGCTGCGCCGACGTGGCCTTCGGAGACGGGCTGTGCTTCCCCTTCGGACTCCGGCCGGCCGCGGCCGTGGTCACCGGGCCACCCGGCCCGGCGCTGAGGTTCACAGCGCCGGCCTTGACCACGACCAGCAGGATCGTGGGCACGATGGCCACAGCCGCGACACTGCCGATGGCAATGGCTTGGTCCGTGCGCCGCTTCACGAGTCCTCCCAGGGTCGCGCCGCGTGATGCGTGCGCTGTGGTGCGGGGTCGACGCGCTGTGGGTCGACCAGGTGACACCAACGAGTAACTTAGCCCAACCCACCACGAGTGGCATACCTAATCAATTGCCACACCAATGAATATCTGTCCCATTCTGGACGTCCCTGCCCGTCACGCGAACAACACCGAGGGGCACCCCAAATGGAGTGCCCCTCGGCGTCGGTCGTACGAAGCGTACGAGCGGAAGGTCAGGCCGTGGCCTCATCGAGCTCGGCGGTGAGGTTGCGGACCGCGTTGGGGTCAACCGGGATGCCGGGGCCCATCGAGGTCGTCAGCACGGCCTTCCTGACATAGCGGCCCTTGGCGACCGTCGGCTTGAGCCGCTGGATCTCGTCGATCGCGGCGGCGTAGTTCTCCACCAGCTGCCGCTCGCCGAACGAGGCCTTGCCGATGATGAAGTGCAGGTTCGCGTGCCGGTCGACCCGGAACTCGATCTTGCCGCCCTTGATCTCGGTGACGGCCTTGGTCACGTCGGTGGTGACGGTGCCGACCTTCGGGTTGGGCATCAGACCACGCGGACCGAGCACCCGGCCCAGCCGGCCGACCTTGCCCATCATGTCCGGCGTGGCGACGACCGCGTCGAAGTCCAGGAATCCGCCCTGGATCTGGTCGATCAGCTCGTCGGAACCGACGATGTCGGCCCCGGCCTCACGGGCCTCGTCCGCCTTCGCGCCTGCGGCGAAGACCAGCACGCGGGCGGTCTTACCGGTGCCGTGCGGCAGGTTCACGGTGCCACGGACCATCTGGTCGGCCTTGATCGGGTCGACGCCCAGTCGCAGAGCCACCTCGACGGTCGGGTCGAACTTCTTG
>JAOPYO010000391.1 GCA_025964575.1 Actinomycetes bacterium | reverse complement strand
AGTAGCTGCACACGACGGTGATCGGGCCCGAGGGCAAGCCGGTCGAACTGCAGATCCGTACCTGGGGCATGCACCGGCGGGCGGAGTACGGCGTCGCGGCGCACTGGAAGTACAAGGAGGAGACCGTCGCCGGTCGTAAGGCCGCTGACATGCAATGGCTGCGTCAGCTGCATGACTGGCTGAATTAGAAGCCTGACCCGGCCGAGTTCCTGGAGTCGCTCCGCTTCGACCTCTCGGTCTCCGAGGTGTTCGTCTTCACACCCAAGGGCGACGTCATCGCGCTTCCGCAGGGCGCCACCCCGGTCGACTTCGCCTACGCCATCCACACCGAGGTCGGCCACCGCACCATCGGCGCCAGGGTCAACGGGCGCCTCGTTCCGCTGGAGTCCACCCTCGACAACGGCGACACCATCGAGATCTTCACCTCGAAGTCGCAGGACGCCGGGCCGTCCCGCGACTGGCTGAACTTCGCCAAGAGCGCCCGTGCCCGCAACAAGATCAAGCACTGGTTCTCCAAGGAGCGCAGGGACACCGCGATCGAGTCCGGTAAGGACTCCATCGCCCGCGCCATGCGCAAGCAGAACATGCCGCTGCAGCGCATGATGTCCGGCGAGGCGCTCCTCGCCCTCGCCCGGGACATGCGCTACCCCGACGTCTCCGCGCTGTACGCCGCGGTGGGTGAGGGCCACATTGCGGCCCAGGGGGTCGTGCAGAAGCTGGTCCAGGCTCTCGGCGGGACGGAGAGCGCCGACGAGGATCTGGCCGAGACCGCGTTCCCGACCCACCGCAAGCGCACCCGGCCCGTCGGAGACCCCGGCGTGGTCGTGGCGGGGGATCCCGACGTCTGGGTACGCCTGTCACGCTGCTGCACCCCGGTGCCCGGTGACGAGATCGTCGGTTTCGTGACCCGGGGCAACGGGGTCTCCGTGCACAGGATCGACTGCGTCAACGTCACCGAACTCAAGAACCAGCCCGAGCGGCTGGTCGATGTCAAATGGTCGCCCGGCGAGGATTCGGTGTTCCTCGTCGCGATCCAGGTGGAGGCGCTGGACCGGCCGCGGCTGCTCTCCGACGTCACCCGGGTGCTGTCCGACCAGCACGTCAACATCCTGTCGGCCTCGGTGACGACCACCCGGGACCGGGTGGCCGTCAGCCGGTTCACCTTCGAGATGGGCGACCCCAAGCATCTCGGGCACGTGCTCAAGGCGGTCCGCTCGATCGACGGCGTCTATGACGTCTATCGCGTCACCAGCGGCAGCGGATCTTAGAACGACCCGAACCTGACGATGGCCTGTCCCCCCGCACAGGGGGACAGGCCATCATCATGATGCGGTCTACGCGTTGGGCTTGGCGTCGACCCCGGCCTCTCTGCGCTGCTCAGGGGTGATCGGTGTGGGCGCCCCGGTGAGCGGGTCGTAGCCGGAGGCGGCCTTCGGGAAGGCGATCACGTCCCGGATCGAGTCGTGCCCGGCCAGCAGCATGATCGTCCGGTCCCAGCCGAACGCGATCCCGCCGTGCGGCGGCGGGCCGAACGCGAACGCCTCCAGCAGGAAGCCGAACTTGGAGTCGGCTTCCTCCTTGGACAGCCCCAGGGTGTCGAAGACCCGCTGTTGCATTTCGGCTCGGTGGATACGGATCGAGCCGCCACCGATCTCGTTGCCGTTGCAGACGATGTCGTACGCGTCCGCGAGCGCCTCACCGGGCTTGTCATGGAACGAATCGGCCCATTCGGCCTTGGGTGCGGTGAACGGGTGGTGCACCGACGTCCAGCCGATCTCGTTGCCGGCCTCGTCGGTCACCGGCTCGAACATGGGGGCGTCGACCACCCAGAGGAACGCCCACTGCGACTCGTCGATCAGTCCGCAGCGACGGCCGATCTCCAACCGGGCGGCACCGAGCAGCTCCCGGGAGGCGTGTGGCTTGCCGGCGGCGAAGAACACCGCGTCGCCGGGCTTGGCACCCGTCTTCGCGGCCAGCCCCTGGCGCTCATCCTCGGACAGGTTCTTGGCGACCGGGCCGCCGAGCGTCCCGTCCTCCTGGACGAGCACATACGCCAGGCCCCGCGCGCCACGGGACTTCGCCCAGTCCTGCCAGCCGTCGAGCTCCTTGCGGGTCTGGGACGCGCCGCCCGGCATCACGACGGCGCCCACGTACGGCGCCTGGAAGACCCGGAAGGTGGTCTCGGCGAAATAGTCGGTCATCTCGACCAGCTCGTTGCCGAATCGTAGATCCGGCTTGTCCGAGCCGTACCGGGACAGGGCCTCGGCTTAGGTCATCCGCGGGATCGGGCGCGGCACCTCGTACCCGGCGATCTCCTTCCAGAGCCGGGCCACCAGGTCCTCCCCGACCTGGAGGATGTCCTCCTGGTCGATGAACGACATCTCGATGTCGATCTGGGTGAACTCGGGCTGCCGGTCGGCGCGGGAGTCCTCGTCCCGGTAGCAGCGCGCGATCTGGTAGTACCGCTCCAGCCCCGAGACCATCAGGAGCTGCTTGAACAGCTGTGGTGACTGCGGCAGCGCGTACCAGCTGCCGGGCTTGAGCCGTACCGGCACCAGGAAGTCGCGGGCGCCCTCCGGGGTGGACCGGGTCAGAGTCGGCGTCTCCACGTTGACGAAGCGGTGCTCGCGCATGACGTCGTGGACGAGGAACGTCCCCTCCGAGCGGACCCGCATCGCCCGCGCGACCGCTTCGCGGCGGATGTCGAGGTAGCGGTACTTGAGCCGCACCTCCTCGTTGACCGTCACGTCGCCCTCGATCGGGAACGGCAGCGGGGCCGCTTCGGAGAGCACGTGGATCTCGGAGGCGACCACCTCGACGGCACCGGTCGGCAGCTCGGGGTTCTCGTTGCCCGCCGGCCGGACCCGGACCTCACCGGTGACCATGACGCAGAACTCCGAGCGCAGGTCGTGAGCGGTGTCCTCCTCACGGAACACCACCTGCACGGCCCCGGAGGCGTCGCGCAGGTCGATGAACGTCACGCCTCCGTGGTCGCGTCTGCGCGCCACCCAGCCCGCCAGGGTCACCTTGTCGCCGGCATGCTCCTTGCGGAGTGAACCGGCCTCGTGCGAGCGAATCATGAAAGCTTCCCCTTGATGACGTCGATGATCTCTGTGAGCGCTACGGCGATCTGGTCGCCGCTGGCCAGGTCCTTCACCTGCGCGGCCCCCGCGGCGATATCTCGCTCACCGAGGATCACGGCGTACGCCGCCCCCGAGCGGTCGGCGCTCTTCATGGCACCCTTGAGTCCCTTGCTCCCGTACGACATGTCGGCGGCGATCCCGGCCCGGCGCAACCCGGTCACCAGGGTGAACATCGAACGGGCCGCTTCCTCACCCAGCGGGACGCCGAACACCTGGCATCTGGACGGGTTCGTGAACTCCGCGCCCTCCGCCTCCAGGGCCAGGATCGTCCGGTCCAGGCCGAGCCCGAAACCGATGCCCGGCAGCGCCGGTCCGCCGATGTCCTCGGACAGCCCGTCATAGCGCCCACCGCCGCCGATGCCCGACTGGGCGCCCAACAGCGGGTGATCGAACTCGTACGTCGTCCGCGTGTAGTAGTCGAGGCCACGCACTAGCCGGGGCGTGTCCTCCCACTGGATGCCGAGATCACCGAGCAGCTCACGGACCTTGTCGTGGTGCGCTTTGCAGGCCCCGCAGAGGGAGTCGGCCATCAGCGGGGCGTTCTCCACCAGGGCCAGCACCTCGGGGCGCTTGTCATCGAGGACCCTCAGCGGATTGATCTCGATGCGGGCGCGGGTGGCCTCATCGAGGTCGAGACTCCGGAGGAACTCCTGCAGCAGCGCCCGGTAGGCCGGACGACACTCCTTGCAGCCCAGCGAGTTGAGCAGCAGCCGGACCTGGGCCAGCCCCAGGTCGCGATACCAGTTCCAGGCGATGGCGATGGTCTCCGCGTCGACCTGCGGGTCCTCGCTGCCGATGGCCTCGAGGTCGAGCTGGTAGAACTGCCGGTAGCGGCCCTGTTGCGGGCGCTCGGCCCGGAAGGCGGGCCCGGTCGTCCAGACCTTGACCGGCAGATTGCCCTGGTTGTGCAGGTTGTGCTCGACCACCGACCTCAACACCCCGGCGGTGAACTCGGGGCGCAGGGTGAGGGAGCGTCCTCCTCGGTCCTCGAAGGTGTACATCTCCTTGCTGACCACGTCGGTGGACTCGCCGACACCGCGCTTGAAGAGCTGGGTGTCCTCGAACACCGCCAGCTCCAGGTAGCCGTAACCGGCCAGCCGCGCCTGCTCCGCGAACGCCTGCCGCATGGCGAAAAGGACGTCCGCCTGTGGCGGCACGTATTCCTTGACCCCCTTGGGGGCTTGAAAGGTTGAGCTCATGATCTTTTAGAGGCCTTTACTCGGGCCGTCGGAAGGCGTCAGATCCGTGAGGTACGGATTGGTGGCGCGCTCACGGCCGATAGTGGTCTGTGCGCCGTGGCCGGGCAGTACGACGGTCTCGTCCGGCAGCGGCAGGCATACGTTCGCCAAGCTGCGCAGGATCGTCGGGTAGTCGCCGCCCGGCAGGTCGGAGCGTCCTATGGAACCGGCGAAGAGCAGATCCCCGGAGAACAGAATGTCGGGGATCTCCTCGGCGGGCGGGGTCCGGAACGTCACCGACCCGGGTGTATGGCCCGGGGCATGATCGACGGTCAGCTCCAGCCCGGCGAGTTTGAGCGTGGCGCCGTCGGTCAGTTCCCGCACGTCGTCGGGCTCGCTGAAGGTGATCCCGCCGAACAGTTGCTGGCCGACGTTCAGCGAGAGCCCCCGCGCCGGATCGGTCAGCAGTCCCCGGTCATCGGGATGGATGTACGCGGGCACGTCCCGCGCCCCGCAGACCGGGGCCACCGACCAGATGTGATCGATATGGCCGTGGGTGAGGATGACGGCGACCGGCTTCAGCCGGTGCTCGCGGAGCACCTCGTCGATCCCGGCCTCGGCATCCTGGCCCGGGTCGATGATCACGCATTCTTCACCCGCGGCGGGTGCCACGACATAGCAGTTCGTGGCGAATGATCCTGCGGGGAATCCAGCGACGAGCACGACCGTCCCTTCGTTACGCATAATGGCGGTGATTCGAGGGTACCGGCGGGGCTCCCACGACGGCGAATGAGATCGCCGTGTCGCCCCGCACCGGGCCGGGTATTCGGCCCGGTCCGCATGAGTGGCCCAAGACCGCTACGATGCGCAGCACGTTTACCTGATCAACGAGCTGATCAATGGTGGATACGGCGGGATTCGGTGCGAGGGCACCGCGAGGAGGGCATCCAGGTGTCGGGCAAGGACCGCAAGAAGCAGCTCGCGCGGCAGCGCTACGAGCGCCAGCAGCAGCGCCGTGATGCCCAGGAGCGGCAGGCGCGCCGGGTCAAGGTCATCGGTGGCGTCACGGCCGTCGTGCTGCTGGGCGGCGCGGGGGCCGGCGTCGCAGTGGCCATGAGCGGCGACGGCAAGACCAAGCCCGAGAAGACCGGCGCCGCGGCCACGCCGACGGCGACGGCGGCGCCCGTCGTCAAGCCAGGCGAGTGCGGCTATCTGGCCTCCGCTGATCAGGGTGCGCCGAAGGGGCTCGGTAAGCCCCCGGTCAAGCCCGCCTACAAGGGCACGGTCGCGGCCACCATCAAGACCAGCCTCGGCGACGTCGCCGTGAGTCTCGATGCCGCCAAGGCTCCGTGCGCGGTCGGCTCTTTCGCTTTCCTGGCGCAGAAGAACTATTTTCACAATACGCAGTGTCACCGGCTGACCACCGGTTCCCTCCAGGTTCTGCAATGCGGGGATCCGACGGGCTCGGGGTCGGGCGGACCGGGGTACCGTTTCGCCAACGAGAACACCACGGGCGCCAAGTACACACGCGGCGTCCTGGCGATGGCGCACAGCCAGCAGCCGGACAGCAATGGCAGCCAGTTCTTCATCGTCTACGGTGACTCGAAGGACCTGCCGGCCGATTACACCGTCTTCGGCAAGGTGACCTCGGGACTGGACGTCATCGACCAGGTGGCGAAGGCCGGGCCGGACAACTCGAACGGTGCCGGGGATGGCAAGCCCAAGAAGAAGATCGAGATTAACGACGTCACGATCACCAAGAAATAGCGTAACAGAGGTCTAAGGTTTGGAGGGTCCGGCCCGAAAGCGAACAGGCCGGACCATGAAGCAGGAGGCAACGGTGTCCAGCGCCACCGATCCGCTGATGGGCCCGGTGACGTGTCGACGGGGACGGCACGGTCTGGGAGGTCAGTGGTGACGACCGATCCGTGGGGACGTGTCGACGAAGACGGCACGGTCTATGTGAGGACGGCCGACGGTGAACGGGCCGTGGGGTCCTGGCAGGCCGGTGCCCCCGAAGAGGCACTCGCCTACTTCAAGCGCAAGTACGACTCCCTGGTCACTGAGATCGAACTGCTCGAGCAGCGGATCCGTACGACCGATCTGGCGCCCGCTCAGGCGCAGAGCGGCATCGACCGGCTCAGGGAGTCGGTGACCGACGCGCACGCCGTGGGTGACCTCGACGCGCTCATCGGGCGCCTGGAGACCCTGACCGGGCTGCTCGGCGAACGCCGCGAGGAGCTCAAGGTCAAGCGGGAGCACGCCCGCTCCGAGGCCCGCGAGGTCAAGGAGCGAATCGTCGCCGAGGCCGAGCGAATCGCGGCGGAGGAGACCCACTGGAAGAACGGCGGGGAACGGCTGCGCCAGCTGGTCGAGGAGTGGAAGGCCGCCGAGCGGATCGACCGGCCGACCGAGACCGCGCTGTGGAAGCGGCTGTCGAGTGCCCGCAACTCCTTCACCAAGCGCCGCAAGGCCTACTTCGCCACCCTCGAGGACCAGCGGGAGCACGCGCGGGAGGAGAAGGAGAGCCTCGTCGTCGAGGCGGAGGCCCTCGCGACCTCCACCGACTGGGGGGACACCGCGGCCGCCTACCGCGACCTGATGCAGCGGTGGAAGAGCGCCGGCCGGGCCGGACGCGACACCGAAGAGGACCTGTGGGCCCGGTTCAAAGCCGCCCAGGACACTTTCTTCGCCGCCCGCTCGGCGGCGTTCTCCGAACGGGACGCGGAGCTGCGCGAGCACGGTGAGGCCAAGGAGAAGCTGCTGGCCGAGGCCGAGCGGCTGCTCCCGGTCACCAATCTCCGCCAGGCCCGCCAGGCCCTGCGGTCGATCCAGGAGCGCTGGGAGGCCATCGGCATGGTGCCGCGCGACTCCCGCGACCGCCTCGAGGGACGCCTTCGTAAGATCGAGGAGACGGTGCGAGGCGCCGAGGATTCGGAGTGGCGGCGCACCAACCCGGAGGCGAGGGCCCGGGCCGAGGCCACCGTCGCCCAGCTGCGCACCTCGATCGAGCAGCTCGAGAAGCGACTGGAGAAGGCCCGTGCGGCCGGTCGTGACAAGGACGTCAAGGACGCGGAAGAGGCCCTGACGGCCCGCCAGGCCTGGCTCGAAGAGGCCGAGCGGACCCTCACCGAGTTCTCCTGACCCCGGCTCCGGGCGCTGCCTCAGGCCCGGCGGCCGAGGAAGGCCAGCAGTCGGGTGAGCTCGTCAGCGCGGGCGGGCGGGGTCAGCGGCGGGCCGAGCCGGCCCTCCGCCCGCAACGTGGGCGCGATCACCTGGGCGGTCGCGAAGGCATGGTGGACGAGATCCGGGTCCAGCCGGGCGACCTGCCCGGTGGCCTGGGCGAGATCCCAGGAGTGGATCAGGAGTTCCAGGATGTGGCCGCCGAGAAAGAGATGCAGCGGCAGCTCACCCAGCGCGCCGAACGGGACGGGCCGCTGCAGCGCCGTCTCGGTGAGGGCCGTGGCGCACTCCCCGCGGGCCGTACGCCAGCTCCGCGACGGGTCGTCGCCGCAGAACCGGCCTGGATCGGTGCCGACCTCGGGAGGGACCTGCCCCATGGCCAGGGCATGGATCAGGTGCTGCCCGCCGATCAGATGCCCGGCGACGTCCCACGCCGTCCATTCGGCGCACGGCGACGGCGCGGCCCAGCCGTCGGGGGCGACTCCGTCCAGCACGGCCTCAAAGGCGTCCAGAGCCCGCTGGTAGCCACTCAGTTCCCAGGTCATGCAGGTGATTGACCCGCGCGCCGGAGCCCATGTCAAGCGTTCTCGGGGACTTGCCGAGGACCGGAGATCCCGCGAGTTCCCCGAGCGCCGCCTCATGGCGTTGCCTGTCGGCGGGAAAGACTAATCTCAGGGGTTATGGCCAGGGCGGATTCAGTACAGGGGGAAGGCCTCTTCGACGAGCCCGGGGTCCGTGCGGCCGCCGAGGCCGCGACCCGCCAGGAGCAGGCGACCCGGGCGCAGGAACCACTGGCCGTGCGGATGCGGCCCCGGGGCCTCGACGAGGTCGTCGGCCAGGAGCATCTGCTCGGGCCCGGCACCCCGATCCGGCAGCTCGTCGAGCGGGACGCGGCCCTGTCCCTGGTGCTGTGGGGACCGCCCGGCACCGGCAAGACCACGCTCGCCACCGTGGTGAGCCTGGCCACCCAGCGCCGGTTCGTGGAGATCTCCGCGGTCTCCGACGGCGTCAAGCAGGTACGCGCCGCCATCGACCTGGCCAAACGTGAACTAGGTATGACCGGCAAGCGCACCGTGATGTTCGTCGACGAGGTGCACCGGTTCAACAAGGCCCAGCAGGACGCGCTGCTGCCGGCCGTGGAGAACCGCTGGGTGTCGTTCATCGGCGCCACCACCGAGAACCCGTTCTTCTCTGTGATCAGTCCGCTGTTGTCCCGGTCGCTGCTGCTCACCCTGGAGCCGCTCGGCGAGGACCAGCTGCGGGAGGTCATCCGCCGTGCCCGGACCGACGAGCGCGGCCTCGGGGGCCGGGTGGAGCTGGCGGACGCCGCCGAGGACCATCTCGTCAGGCTCGCCGGCGGTGACGCGCGGCGGGCGCTGACCTACCTGGAGGCGGCCGCCCTGGTCGTCGAGGACGGCTCGGGGGCGGTGGGGGGAGCTGCACCGACGATCGACGTCGACGTCCTGGAGAAGGCCGTCGATCGGGCCGCCGTCCGATACGACCGTGAGGGCGACCAGCACTACGACGTCATCAGCGCCTTCATCAAGAGCATCCGGGGCAGCGACGTCGACGCGGCCCTGCACTATCTGGCCCGGATGATCGAGGCGGGGGAGGACCCCCGGTTCATCGCCCGGCGGCTCATCGTGCACGCCAGCGAGGACATCGGCATGGCCGATCCGACCGCGCTGCAGACCGCGACCCCGGCCGCCCAGGCCGTGGACTATGTCGGGCTCCCCGAGGCCCGCCTCAACCTGGCCCAGGCCGTGATCCACCTGTCGCTGGCGCCCAAGTCCAACGCCGTGAACGTCGCGATCAGTGAGGCGATGGCGGACGTCAGGCGCGGGCTGGTGGGCCCGGTGCCGTCGCACCTGCGCGACGCTCACTACAAGGGGGCGCAAAAGCTCGGGCACGGCAAGGGCTACAAGTACGCCCATGACCATCCGGGTGGGGTCGCCGAGCAGCAGTACGCGCCCGACGTCGTTCACGGCAAGGAGTACTACCGCCCGACCCGGCACGGTGCCGAGGGCCGCTTCACCGAGGTGCTCGAACGCATCCGGGCCGTCCTGCGCGGCGGCCGCCAACGGTGAGGATCCGGCCTG
Organism: Actinomycetes bacterium; assembly: GCA_025964575.1. Taxonomy (GTDB): domain Bacteria; phylum Actinomycetota; class Actinomycetes; order Streptosporangiales; family Streptosporangiaceae; genus Actinomadura_E. The sequence continues at coordinate 21,822 of JAOPYO010000391.1, read as the reverse complement.
CGTCCACGGTGAGGGCTCGGCGGATTCGGTCGTGAAGGTGGGCCGTATCGCGGGACGGCGGAGCTTCACCGGCGGCGCCTGTACGATCGGAGGGAGATGACCGAGGTGCTCGAACGGGCCGATTTCACCGCCTGGATCCTGGACTCCTGCGGCGACATGCCGATGTCGCCGGGTCGTAGTGGTCTTCCTGGGATCAAGGTCCGCTAACCTGCGGACCTCCCGTGTGACGTGCGGCGGGAGGAAACTCGACGGGTGTGGACGACAGGCGCTCACGGTAGGGTCTGTCGGAATCGGCGCTAGTGCCCAGCGACTCGAATGGAACGCGGATGCTTACTGGTGAACAGCTGGCAGGCCTCATCGTGGCCGTGTTCTGGGCGATTCTGGTCTGCTTCCTCGCCTACGCGCTGCTCAAGCTCGCTCGGCTGCTGGCCGAGATGACCAAACTGATGGCCGACCTTGGAGACCAGGCCGGTCCGCTGCTCGACGACCTGACCGACACGGTCGGGAAGGCGAGCGAGCAACTCGGCCGCACGGAGGTCATCACCCGCCAGATGGCGGGGGTGAGCCAGAACGTCTCCGCGGTCACCACCGTCATGTCCTCGGTGGTCGGCGGGCCGCTGGTCAAGGCCGCCGCGTTCTCCTATGGGGTACGCCGGGCCTTGAGCCAGAACCGGCCGTCCGAGGAACAGACCCACCTGCCCGCCCGTCGCACCGGCAAGGGCCGCAAATGAGCGGCGTTCCGGCGGCTCAGGAGGCAGGATGAAGAGGCTGTTCTGGCTCTCCGTCGGCGCGGGCGTGGGAGCCTACGGCATGCGACGTGTCTCCAGGTTCGCGCGTAGCCTGACGCCACAGAACGTCGCGGTCCGTGCCGGTGATCGGCTGCGGATCTTCACCGAGGACGTCAGGCTGGGTATGCAGGACCGGGAAGACCAGCTTCGGGAGGCCATCGAGCTCGACCGGGCAGTGCCCGACCCGCGCAAGGAGCACCCGTCGCGGCGGGTGCTGAAGGCGCGTTACACGATCATCGACGACGAGAAGGACGGCAACTGATCATGGAGTCGGCAGAGGTAGCACGCCGATACCTCCGGTTTTTTGAAGAACGCGGGCACACCGTCATGCCCTCGGCCAGCCTGATCGCCGAGGACCCGACCCTGCTGCTGGTCAACGCGGGGATGGTCCCGTTCAAGCCGTACTTCCTGGGCCAGCGCACGCCGCCGTCCCAGCGGATGACGAGTTGCCAGAAATGCGTGCGGACACCGGACATCGAAGAGGTCGGCAAGACCACGCGGCACGGCACCTTCTTCCAAATGCTCGGCAACTTCTCGATCGGGGACTATTTCAAAGAGCAGGCGATCCCGTACGCCTGGGAACTGCTCACCAGTGCGGAGTCCGACGGCGGGTTCGGTTTTCCCGAGGACAAGCTCTGGGTCACCGTCTACACCGACGATGACGAGGCCCAGAACATCTGGCACAGGCAGGTCGGTGTCCCGCTGGAGCGCATCCAGCGACGCGGCATGGCCGACAACTTCTGGTCGATGGGCGTGCCGGGCCCGTGCGGACCCTGTTCGGAGATCTACTACGACCGCGGGCCCGAGTATGGCCGCGAAGGCGGCCCGGTCGCCGACGAGGACCGCTACCTCGAGGTCTGGAACCTCGTCTTCATGCAGTTCGAGCGTGGTGCGGGCTCCGGCAAGGACGGCTTCCCGATCCTGGGCGACCTGCCGGCCAAGAACATCGACACCGGCATGGGCCTGGAACGGATGGCCGCCGTCCTGCAGGGCGTCGACAACATCTACGAGACCGACACCATGTGGAAGATCCTGGATCGGGCCGCCGACCTCACCGAGACCAAGTACGGCCGGGACCACGCTTCGGATGTCTCGCTACGGGTCATCGCCGACCATGTCCGCAGCGGCATGATGATGGTCGCAGACGGCATCATCCCCGGCAACGAGGGCCGTGGTTATGTGCTGCGCCGGATCCTGCGCCGCTCCATCCGCAACCTGCGGCTGCTCGGCGCCGAGGACAGCGGGCTCATGCACGAGCTCACCGGAACCGCGATCGCGGCGATGGGCCAGCAGTACCCCGAGCTGATCAGCACCGCCGGAAGCATCCACTCGTTGATCGACGCTGAAGAGACCACCTTCCTGCAGACGCTCCGCACCGGCACCGCGATCTTCGACGCGGCGGTGGAGGAGGCCAAGCGGGCAGGCCGGCCCGCGCTGGGCGACGCACAGGCCTTCAAGCTGCACGACACCTACGGTTTCCCGATCGACCTGACCCTCGAGATGGCGAACGAGCAGGGCCTCTCCGTCGACGAAGAGGGGTTCCGCCGGCTCATGAAGGAGCAGCGGGACCGGGCGAAAGCAGACTCTGTCGCCAAGAAGACCGGAAACCTTGACGTCTCGGTCCTATCCGGCCTGCTGGACCAGTCGGGCGGCAAGGTCGACTTCATCGGCTACCACGACGTCACCGCCGAGGCACGCGTCGTCGGCCTGCTGATCGACGGGGCCAACGTCCCGGCCGCGGGCGAGGGCACCGAGGTCGGGGTCGTGCTCGACCGGACCCCCTTCTACGCGGAGGGCGGTGGCCAGCTCGCCGACCATGGTGTGATCAAGCTCGGCAACGGTGCCCGGATCCAGATCAACGACGTCCAGTCCCCACTGCCCGGGCTGATCGTGCACCGTGGCAAGGTGATCAGGGGTGAGGCCCTCTCGGGCGACGTGGCGTCGGCGGAGATCGACGTGGAGCGGCGCCGGGCCATCTCGCGGTCGCACAGCGCCACCCACATGGTGCACCGCGCGTTCCGTGGCGCGCTGGGCGAGTCGGCGGCTCAAGCGGGTTCGGAGAACTCTCCCGGACGGTTCCGGTTCGACTTCACCTCGTCCGGCGCCGTGTCGCCGAGCGTGCTCCGCGACGTCGAGGACGAGGTCAACGAGATACTCGTCGACGACCTCGAGGTCCGCGCGTTCCACACCTCGATCGACGAGGCCCGCGCCATGGGCGCGATGGCGCTGTTCGGCGAGAAATACGGCGACGAGGTCCGGGTCGTCGAGGTCGGCGACTACTCCCGCGAGCTGTGCGGCGGCACTCACGTAGCCCGCTCCGGCCAGCTCGGCCTCATCAAGATCATGGGTGAGGGGTCGATCGGCTCTGGCATCCGCCGGGTCGAGGCCCTCGTCGGCATTGACGCCTTCCGGTTCCTGGCCAGGGAAAGCATGCTGGTCTCCCAGTTGTCCGACCAGCTGAAGGCCGGCCGGGACGAACTGCCCGAGCGGATCTCCGGGATGGTCACCCGGTTGCGCGATGCGGAGAAGGACCTCGAGCGGTTGCGCTCCCAGCGGGTCCTGGAGGGCGCCGGCTCGCTCGCGGACGGCGCGAAGGACGTCAACGGCATCGCGTTCGTCGCGCACCGCCTCCCCGAGGGGACCGGCGCCGACGATCTGCGCAAGCTGGCCACGGACGTACGGGGCCGTATCCAGGGCCGTCCGGCGGTGGTCATCGTCGCCGGGGTTCCCAAGGACCGCCCGGTCATCGTGGTCGCGGTCAGTGACACGGCCCGGGGACGCGGCCTCAAGGCGGGTGCCCTCGTTGGAATCGCCGCCAAGGTCCTCGGCGGTGGCGGCGGCGGTAAGGACGACCTCGCGCAGGGCGGCGGGAGCAACCCCGCGGCCATCGGGGAGGCCCTCACCGCGGTCGAACGAGCAGTCGGGGCCGTGTGAGCGACCGATGAGACACGGCGAGCGAGCTGTAGGGGCTGTGCCGTCGGCTTGGGCAGCGCTGAAGGCGAGTGAGCAATGAGGCTTGGCATCCGGTTGGGAGTCGATGTGGGCAGTGTCCGGATCGGGATCGCACGGAGCGATCCTCACGGCATCCTCGCTTCACCGCTGGAGACCGTACGGCGCGGTAAGGGCGATCTGGACAGGATCGCCGAGATCGTCGCCGAGCATGAGGCGATCGAAGTGATCGTCGGGCTGCCGATGTCACTGTCGGGCCGCGAGGGACCTGCCGCCGAGGCGGCCCGGGACTTCGCGGTCAGGATCGCCGACCGGCTTCCGCCGGAAGTCGTCCGGTTGTACGACGAAAGGCTCACGACCGTGACCGCCGAGAGCGGGCTGCGGGAACGGGGGGTCAAAGGTCAGGCCCGCCGTCAGGTCGTCGATCAGGTCGCCGCGGCGGTCCTGCTTCAGGCGGCACTCGACGGTGAGAGGTTGACGGACCGGCCCGCCGGCGAGATCGTCCGGGGGAGCGTATGAACGATTTGGACCTCTTCTCAGATCCTTCGCCCGACGGCCATCTGTCGGGCGACAAGATAGGCCGGCGTGCCCAGAAGGCCGCGCGCAAGCAGCAACGGCGCAAGCGTGCCGGCGGCCGGGCCGCCGTGCTGTTCGCCCTCGCCTTCCTGGTGGCCGTCGTGGGTGTCGGCGGTGTGATCGGTTACGCCATGCTCGACGACTACTTCAATCCCCCGGACTACAAGGGGGACGGCACCGGTGAGGTCACCATCCAGGTGAAGGACGGTGACCTGGTCAGCCAGATCGGCGCCACGCTGCAGCATCAGCAGGTGGTGAAGAGCTCGCGGGCGTTCAACGACGTGGCGAAGACCGAGCCGAAGGCCAGCACCATCCAGCCGGGCTTCTACCGGATGCACCTGCACATGTCGTCCAAGGCCGCGCTGGCGCTGCTGCTGAACCCGGCCTCCCGGGCCAACCAGATGACCATTTCAGAGGGCCTGCGGCTGAAGGAACTCCTTCCGGTACTGGTCAAGAAGACCGGTATCCCGCTGAAGAACTTCCAGAAGGCGGCGGCCAGCCCGGCGACCCTCGGCCTGCCCGCGTACGCCAAGGGCAAACTGGACGGTTATCTGTTCCCGGCCCGCTACGACGTCCCGCCGAAGGCCACGGCCCACGACGTCCTCAAGATGATGGTCGACCGGTTCAAGCAGGAGGCCGACGGACTCGGCCTGGAGACCCAGGCCAAGGCCGTCCATCTGAGCCCCGGTCAGGTCATCACCCTGGCCAGCCTGCTGCAGGCCGAGGGCGGCACCCACGAGGACTTCCCGAAGATCGCCCGAGTGATCTATAACCGCATCAAGAACGGCACGCCGCTCCAGTTGGACACCACCGTCCTCTACGCCCTCAACAGGCGGACGCTGCGGGTCTACAACAAGGACCTCACCGTCAACTCGCCGTACAACACCTACAAGATCAAGGGCCTGCCGGTCGGTGCCATCGACAGCCCTGGCAAGCTCGCCATCAACGCCGCGTTGCATCCCGCCAGCGGGCCCATGCTGTATTTCGTCACCACGGATCCGAGCACCGGTCTCACCGAGTACGGGACCACCCAGGCGGACTTCGCCAGGCTGAAGGCGAAGCTCGACAAATATCTCAGTACTCACAAGTGACGCAAACCATGCGATGCGCGGTCCTTGGGTCCCCGGTCAGGCATTCGCTGTCGCCGGTGCTGCACCGGGCGGCGTATGCGGCCCTCGGGTTGAGCGACTGGTCGTACGAGGCGATCGAGTGTGACGAGAGCGGCCTCGGCGGGCTGCTCAAGGAGCCGTGGGCGGGCCTGTCGCTCACCATGCCGCTCAAGCGGGTCGCGCTGACCCTGGTGGACACCTGCTCAGAGCTGGCGCTCAACGTGGGCGGCGTCAACACCGTTCTCTTCCGGGACGGCCGGCCGCACGGCGACAATACCGACGTGTACGGGATTGTCACGGCACTGACCGAGGCCGGGATCCGTACGCCCTCGTCGGTGCTGGTGCTCGGTGGCGGGGCGACCGCGGCGTCCGCGCTGGCCGCGGTGGCCCAGTTGGGGGCGGACCGCGTGACCCTGGCCGTACGAACACCGGCGCGCGTCGGCGAGACGGCCACGGTGGGAGAGCGGTTCGGGCTCTCGGTGACCGTACGACCCCTGGCCGGGCTGCGGGAACTCCTGACCGCCGACCTGGTCATCTCGACGCTGCCGGGCGATGGCGCCGACCCCTACGCCGAGATGATCGCCCGTTCCGGTTCGGCGGTGTTCGACGTGATCTACGCTCCGTGGCCCACCGTCTTGGGTGCCGCGGTCCAACGCGCCGACGGCACGGTGGTCGGTGGCTTCCCGATGCTGCTGCACCAGGCCGTACGGCAGGTAGAGCTCATGACCGGCCGCACCGACGTCCCGGTCGAGGCCATGCGCGCGGCGGGTGAAGCCGAGCTCGCCCGCACTACATGATCACAGGGGTCCGGAAGCCGACCTGGCCGGGCATGGCAGGCCGGAGTACCTCGTCACGGTGGATTGCTGGTAGTGTTAACACCTGACCGGCCCGGTGTGTGAGCACTGGGCATGCAAGCGGAGGCCACCTCCCACCTGACCGGCTGTAGGCCGGTGGGTATCGGTCTGGTGATTGGTCGTTCAGTGGCGAATCACCCTCTTGTCGGCCTTGGCCGTCAAGATGACCGATGGTGGCCCTGCATGCGAGTCGTGCGGGGCTTTTCGTATGAAAGGCCTTGGGGTACGACCGGTCGCAGACCATTCATGCGCTCCAAGGAGGCCCCATCAGCGCCGAACCGCGTATCAACGACCGCATTCGCGTGCCCGAGGTCCGGCTCGTCGGCCCGAACGGCGAACAGGTGGGCATCGTCCCCATCGCCAAGGCACTCGAACTTGCCCGTGAGTCGGATCTCGACCTGGTAGAGGTCGCGCCGACGGCACGGCCGCCCGTGGCCAAGCTCATGGACTTCGGCAAGTTCAAGTACGAGTCCGCGATGAAGGCACGTGAGGCGCGGCGTAACCAGGCGCATACGATCATCAAGGAGATCAAGCTCCGGCCGAAGATCGACCCGCATGACTACGAGACCAAGAAGGGTCACGTCGTGCGGTTCCTCAAGGCGGGGGACAAGGTCAAGGTCACGATCATGTTCCGTGGTCGTGAGCAGTCTCGTCCCGAACTCGGCTACCGCCTGCTTCAGCGGCTTGCCGAGGACGTCACGGAGCTGGGGTACGTCGAGTCGAACCCCAAGCAGGACGGCCGGAACATGATCATGGTGATCGGCCCGCACAAGAAGAAGGCCGAGGCGAAGGCCGAGGCCCGGGCTGAGCGCGACGAGGCGAAGGCCGAGCGCGATGCGGACTGGGCGCAGCAGCAGTCGGAGCAGGTCCCCGAGTAAGGGGATGTCATGGAAGGTCCGATCCTCGTCCGAGGGCGGGCCACATGATGAGGCATGTACACCGTGCCTGATCGGCTATTCGGCCATGTATGTGGTGGATTATGCCGTTCCGGCACGCCCCCGCATCCCGCGAGGGACCAGGACAAGGGAGACGACGGCGACATGCCGAAGACGAAGACCCACAGTGGTGCCAAGAAGCGGTTCCGTGTGACCGGCACCGGCAAGGTGATGCGCCGCCGCGCCAACAAGAACCACTTGCTCGAGCACAAGGCGACCAAGCGGACCCGCCGGCTCGACAAGGACATGGTGCTCGCCCCGGGCGACACCAAGAAGATCAAGAAGCTGCTTCGTAAGTAGCCGACAGTCCAGCAATCTGTACGACCGGCCGGAGCCCACAAGGCACCGGCCCCCACGAGGGAGTTTGAAACGTGGCACGCGTGAAGAGGGCGGTCAACGCCGCCAAAAAGCGCCGGGTCGTCCTGGAGCGGGCGAGCGGTTACCGTGGTCAGCGGTCGCGTCTGTACCGCAAGGCCAAGGAGCAGATGCTCCATTCGATGACCTACGCCTACCGGGACCGCAAGGACCGTAAGGGTCAGTTCCGCCGTCTGTGGATCCAGCGGATCAACGCCGCTGCCCGCGCCAACGGCATGACCTACAACCGGTTCGTCCAGGGCCTGAAGGCAGCCGAGATCGAGGTCGACCGGCGCATGCTGGCCGAGCTCGCGGTCAATGACGCCCCGGCGTTCGCCGCCCTGGTGAAACTGGCCAAGGACGCTTTGCCCGCCCAGGGCACCGCAGCGGCCTGAGCAGAGAGTACATAGACGCTGATGGCGGGCCTCGAGCTGACCTCTATCCGTTCACCACGGGTGAAGGCCGCTCGACGGCTCGCCAAACGCGCTTTCCGGCGTAGTGATCGCCGGTTTCTCGCCGAAGGACCCCAGGCCGTGCGGGAAGCGCTCGCGCTGCCGGGGGCCGGGGCCCCGGGGGGCCTGGTGGAGCTGTTCACCACCGCCGAGGCAGAGCATCGCCATCGGGACTTGATCCTCGCGGCGGAGACGGCCGGGGTGCCGGTGCTGCGGGTGAGCGGTGAGGTCATGGCGGAACTCGCGCAGACCGTCACCCCGCAGGGGCTGCTGGCCGTCTGTGAGTTCCTCGATGTTTCCCTGAACACCGCGCTGGCCGCCGGGCCGGCGCTCGTGAGCGTGCTCGCGCACGTCCGGGACCCCGGCAACGCCGGCACGGTGTTGCGCACCGCCGACGCCGCCGGTGCCCATTCGGTGGTGTTCACCGACGCCTCGGTCGACCCGTACAACGGAAAGTGCGTGCGGGCCTCGGCCGGCAGCCTCTTCCATCTGCCGGTGGTCGTCGGACCGCGGTTCGGCGAGCTCGTCCCGGCACTGCGGGAGGCCGGCCTGACGATCCTGGCCGCGGACGGGGCGGGAAAGCGCTCGCTGGACGAGACGATGGACGCGGGAGTGCTCGCCCGCCCCACCGCCTGGGTCTTCGGAAACGAGGCCTGGGGGTTGCCCGACGAGATCCTGCAACTCGTCGACGAGGTGGTGAGCGTGCCCATTTATGGGCGCGCCGAGAGCCTCAACCTCGCGACGGCGGCCGCGGTCTGTCTGTACGCCTCGGCTCGCGCCCAGCGCGCGACTGGATGACACCCGAGCAGGGAGCCCCGGCCGTCTGAGTTCTGCGTTTCCCGAATGGTTGCCTCTTGAGGTGCCCGATCGGTGGCCGCATGAGGACGGCGTCACGGGTCATTGTGGTCCTGGGGCCTGCCAGGATTGTTCCGCAGGCTCGTCCCGTCTCAGGACCCCGGGCTCAGGGATTTCTCCTCCGCGAGAAGGACCGTGAAACCAACCCGACGAGGGATTCGCGCGTCTCACCTGATGTCTACGGTGTAGATGACAGCGGTGATGAAGCCGTGTCTAACGGGGGCGGACAATGACCGACGATAGGAAGGCGGCTTACGTGCCGCGTCGACGACGACCCGAGAGCAACCGTGAGCACGGGCCGAGAGTGGCCTCCGTCGCCCCCAGATCGGTGGCCTCCCACCGATGCCGGGTCAGTGCCGAGGATCTGACCCGGGCGGTGAGCCTTGAGGTCACCACGGCAGGCCCAGGGGGTCGCGTGGCCGTCATCAAGGTGGCCGGGGAGATAGATCTGCGGACCGCCCGGACGGTGCGGACCGGGCTTGTCGACGTGGCAGAGGCCGGTTTCCGGCGCATCGTCGTGGATTTCGAACAGGTCCGATTCTGTGACGCCACCGGCCTGGGCGCGCTCGTGGCGGCGCACAACCGGCTGCATGCGGACGGAGGTGAGCTGCGGCTCGCCAGGGTGAAGGCGGCACAGCGACGGATCTTCCAGATCACCGGCCTGGACCGCCTGTTCACGCTGCATGAGAGCGTCGAGGACGCGGTGGGGGAAGGCCGGACGCCGACCGCCTCACCGCTGGGCTGATTCGCGGGCTCCCGGCCCGGCGGGGAACGTCACCCAAGCCGTGTGCGGTCTCGTGGGGGAGAGGACAAGTGCGGCACGGCAATGCGCCCTCACCTCCGGCAGGGGCGCAAAAACCCTTTCCCTACGGGCTTTTCTGGTTCCCCTGACCACCCTCCGTGCCGCTAGAGTCTCTTCTCGGCAGGCCCTGTCGTCGGCGATGTAGCCACAGGGGCCTGCGTGGGGGCCGTCCCCGTCCGACCGGTCGATGACGCGGAGGCAGGGGCGTTTCCCACCATGACACGACGCGGCGTTGGAGATGGAGGCCGTCGTGGACGGAGAAGACTCCCGCGGGGGTGACACCGCGGCGGTCTCTCCGCATGTGCGCCAGGCCATTGTGGCCGCCGTCCCCTCAGCGGACGACCTTCCCGACGGGCTGGTGGTGGCCGATGCGCAGGCACGCATCGTCATCTTCAACCGCACGGCCACCCGATTGACCGGAATCCCGGCGGAAGCGGCGTTGGGCCGGGACTTTCGTGATGTGCTCCCCTTGCACGACGGGGAGGGCCGGGACTGGTGGAAGTGCGTGGACCCCTACGGCGGTCTGCTCACCCGCACCCGGCACCCCGAGCGCTCCCTGTTCCTCCCCGGCGGTGCCGAGACTCTGGTGACCGCGGCCTACAGCCGCGACGCGGAGGGACGCGTGGAACGTTTCACGGTATGTCTTCGCGATGCGGCGCAGCGGATCCGCCAGGAACGCGATCGGGCCGATCTCGTCTCCACGGTCGCGCACGAACTGCGCTCACCGCTCACCAGCGTCAAGGGGTTCACCGCCACCCTGCTGGCCAAATGGCACCGCTTCAACGATGACCAGAAGCGGGTCATGCTCGAGACTGTCAACGCCGACGCGGACCGGGTCACCCGGCTCATCACCGAACTGCTCGACGTCTCCCGGATCGAGGCAGGCCGGCTGGAGATGCGCCGCCAGGTCGTCGACCTCGCTCAGGAGGTCCGCAAGGTGATCGCCGGGCGGGTCGCCGCCGGGGACGCCGAGGACCGGTTCCGGCTGGATGTGCGCGGTGCACTGCCGGAGATGTGGATGGACCCGGACAAGGTCGATCAAATCCTTGGCAACCTGGTGGAAAATGCTGTGCGGCACGGCGCTGGTACTGTCACGATCGTGGTGGAGCCGGACGTGCACAGGGAGGGAGCCGCCGTGTCGGTACGCGATGAGGGCGAGGGCATCCCGCCCGAAGCCGCGCAGCGTGTCTTCCGGCAGTTCTGGCGCGGCTCCAGCAACCGTCGTGGCGGCACCGGGCTCGGCCTCTACATCGTGAAGGGCCTGGTGGAGGCGCACAGCGGCGTGATCACCGTGCAGCGCGCGCCCGGCGGCGGCGCGGAGTTCCGATTTACCGTGCCCGCCGGCGCTCCCGACTACGCCTGATCGCGGACTCGGCCCGGCGGGCTCTCCAGTCACCCTCTTCTTCCTCCGCTTCGTGATCATGCGATTGATCGCGTGATCACGTGGGGATGGGCGGGGGGTGATGGCCACCCCGACTAGACTCGCGGGCGTTCCGGGTCGTGTTCTCGCCCGCTGACCCGCCCGTTCCTGGGAGTTCTGTTACCGCAATGTCTGCACCGAACAATTCCTACGATCCTGTCGAGGTCACCGCGCTACAGCCGGCCGAGCTGGACCGGTTCCGTGAGGAGGCCGTCAAGGCCATCGCGGCCACCGGCAGCCTGGACGAGCTGAAGCAGGTCCGCCTCGCGCACGCCGGAGACCGGTCCCCGCTGGCGCTGGCCAACCGGGAGATCGGCGCGCTGCCGCCCGCCGCCCGCGCCGAGGCCGGAAAGCGGATCGGTGGCGCCCGCGGCGCCGTGTCGCAGGCCCTGAAGACACGCCAGTCGGAACTGGAGGAGGAGCGCGACCGGCGTGTGCTCGTCGAGGAGGCCGTCGACGTCACGTTGCCCTGGGACCGCGCCCCGCGCGGCGCGCGGCATCCGCTCACCACCATGCAGGAGCGCATGGCCGACGTCTTCGTCTCCATGGGCTTCGAGATCGCCGAGGGCCCCGAGATCGAGGCGGAGTGGTTCAACTTCGACGCCCTCAACTTCAAGCCCGACCACCCGGCCCGCAGCATGCAGGACACGTTCTTCGTCGAGTCCGAGGAGACCGGCCTGGTGCTGCGTACGCACACTTCGCCGATGCAGATCAGGGCCCTGCTCTCGCGGGAGTTGCCGGTCTACGTCGTCGGGCCGGGCAAGACGTTCCGCACCGACGAGCTGGACGCCACGCACAGCCCGGTCTTCCACCAGCTGGAAGGGCTGGCGGTGGACGAGGGCCTGACCATGGCCGACCTCAAGGGCGCCATCGACGCTTTCGTCACCGGCATGTTCGGCGCCCATCTGCCGCTGCGGATGCGCCCTTCGTACTTCCCCTTCACCGAGCCGTCGGCCGAGGTCGACATGGAGTGCTTCGTCTGCCGGGGCGCCTCGGTGCAGCCCGGCGCGGACCCGTGCCGGACCTGCGGCTCGGAGGGCTGGATCGAGATCGGCGGTTGCGGCATGGTCAACCCCCGGGTGCTGACCGCAGTCGGAGTGGACGCCGAGCGCTACAGCGGCTGGGCGTTCGGGCTCGGCGTCGAGCGGACGCTGATGTTCCGGCACGGGGTCGAGGACATGCATGACATGGTCGAGGGTGATGTGCGGTTCACCCTCCCGTTCGGGATGGAGATCTGATGCGGGTCCCGCTTTCGTGGCTGCGGGAGTACGTCGAGCTCCCCGCCGAGATCAACGGCCGTGCGCTGGCCACCAAGCTGATCGCGGCCGGTCTGGAGGTCGAGACCGTCGACGCGGCCGGCGCCGATCTGACCGGGCCGCTCGTGGTGGGTCGGGTGCTGGCCATCGAAGAGCTCACCGAGTTCAAGAAGCCCATCCGCTACTGCCAGGTGGACGTGGGCAACCCGGAGCCGCAGAACATCATCTGTGGTGCCCGCAACTTCGCCGTGGGCGACCTGGTCGTGGTCGCGCTGCCCGGCGCGGAACTGCCCGGGGGATTCAAGATCGGATCCCGCAAGACCTACGGTCGGCTGTCCGAGGGCATGATCTGCTCGGTCAGCGAGCTGGGCATCGGCGACGATCACAGCGGCATCCTGGTGCTCTCTCCCGACCATGAGGTCGGCGCGGACGTCATCGGCCCGTGGGCGCTGCGCGACGACGTGCTCGACATCGCCGTCACCCCGGACCGGGGCTACTGCCTGTCGATCCGCGGTGTGGCCCGCGAAGCCGCGATCGCGTACGACGTCGCTTTCAGGGACCCCGCGGACCTCGTCCTGACCGGGGACAGCGACCGGTCATATCCGGCCGGTATCGCCGATCCGACGGCCTGCGACCGGTTCGTGCTCCGCGAGGTGCGCGGCCTGGACCCGGAGGCACAGACCCCGATGTGGATGCGGGTCCGGCTCGCCCGCGCCGGAATGCGGCCGGTCTCACTCGCCGTCGACGTCACCAACTACCTGATGCTCGAGCTCGGCCAGCCGCTGCACGCCTTCGATCACGGCAAGCTCAACGGGCCCATCGTGGTGCGCCGGGCCAGGGCCGGGGAGCGGTTGGAGACGCTCGACCACGTCAAGCGCACGCTGGACGTCGAGGACATCCTCATCACCGATGATTCGGGACCCATCTCCATGGCGGGCACCATGGGCGGTCTCCACAGTGAGATCGACGAGAAGTCCGCCGACCTGGTGATCGAGGCCGCCCACTTCGACGATATCGGCATCGCCCGGATGGTCCGCCGGCACAAGCTGCACAGCGAGGCGTCCTACCGGTTCGAGCGCGGGGTCGACCGGGAGCTGCCGCTCTATGCCTCCGCCAAGGCGGTGCGGATGCTGGCCGAGCTCGGCGGGGCCACGGTCGTCCCAGGGGTGACCCACGCGGGAGTACCCGTCGCGCAGACCGTCGTCACCATCCCGGCGGACCACCCGGACAAGGTCGCCGGTGTCGGTTATGGCCGTGACACCGTCGTGCGGCGCCTCACTCAGGTGGGCTGCCAGGTCGTCGGTGGAGACACCCTGACGGTCACGCCGCCGTCGTGGCGGCCGGACCTCACCGACCCCAACGACCTGGCCGAGGAGGTCATCCGGCTCGAGGGTTACGACCACATCCCGGTCCGGGCTCCACGTTCGGTGGCGGGCCGGGGGCTGACTCCTGAGCAGCGGCTCCGACGCCGGATCGGCCGGGCGCTGGCCGCCGCCGGCTACGTCGAGGTGCTCAACTATCCGTTCGTGGCCGAACGGGACTGGGACGATCTGCAGTTGCCCGCCGACGATGCCCGGCGCCGGGCGCTGCGGCTGGCCAATCCGCTGTCGGAGGACGAACCGCTGCTGCGCACCACGCTGCTGCCGGGGATGTTGCGAACCTTGGCCCGCAATGTCGGACGGGGCTTCCCCGATCTCGGTGTGTTCGAGATGGGTCTGGTCTACCGGCCCAGGCCGGACGCCCCCGCCGCTGCGGCGCCGCGGCTCGGGGTGGACCGTGCCCCGGCGGCCGAGGAACTGGCGTCGATCGAGGCGGCGGTGCCGGATCAGCCGTTGCGGGTGGCGACCGTGCTCTCCGGCGACCGGGAACCCGCAGGCTGGTGGGGGAAGGGCCGCCCGGCAGGCTGGGCCGATGCCGTCGAGGCGGCCCGGACCGTGGCGGCCGAGACCTCGGCCGAGGTGGACGTACGGGCCGATCAGCACGCGCCCTGGCATCCGGGCCGCTGCGCCGCCCTGTACATCGGAGACACCTTGATCGGGCACGCCGGTGAGCTGCACCCGAGGGTGATCCAGGCATACGGCCTGCCGCCGCGCACGTGTGCGATGGAGATCGAGCTGTCCCGGCTGGACCCGGCAGGAGTCGTGCAGGCTCCGCACGTCTCGGCATATCCGGTCGCCACCCAGGACGTCGCGCTGATCGTGGACGCGTCGGTGCCGGCCGCCGAGGTGGAGGCCGGGCTGCGAGCCGGCGCCGGGGAACTGCTCGAGTCGATCCGGCTGTTCGACGTCTACACCGGAGAACAGGTCGGGGAGGGCCGCAAGTCGCTGGCCTACACGCTGCGGTTCCGTGCCTCGGACCGTACGCTCACCGCGGAGGAGATCACCGCGGCCCGCGACGCCGCTGTGGCCGAAGCGGCGCAGCGCACCGGAGCGGCACTCCGAGGCTGAATCCGATGGGACGGCCGCGAGGTCACCGCCTCGCGGCCGTTCAGTCGTTGGAGAGATCCTGCAGCCGGTAGACGTTGTGGTCCCGCCAGATCAACCATTTGCCCTTGGTGTAGGCCTCACCCTTGAGCGTGCTGACCTTGGGGTGATCGGTCCGGTAGACCACGGCCTTGTCGGTGTCCGGGGCGCCGTCCAGTGGCCGCGTCGAGTAGACGATCGCGCCGTCGCCCGCGGTGAGGGTCGTCTGCTCCCCGTTGAGCCCCTTGCTGTGCGGCAGGCGCGTGGACACCGTGCGAGGCCGCCATGTCGTGGTGTCGATCACGACGAGCCCGTGGCCGTCGCTGTAGGAGAGCGTCTGCGGACCGGCCGCGTACTGGACCGTGCCGTCCCGGGTCACGGTGCTCGGCAGGGTGCGGCGGACCGTGGCCCCGGTGACGACGTCGAGTTGGCGGATCTCCCCCGGCGCGGTGGCGTCCACGATGTAGGCGTGGGGGTAGGAGAAGGCCACGGCGTATCCGGCTGTGTCGATCGCGCGCGGGGAACCGGCGCAGCCCTTGGTCATCCAGACCGTATGGCGCCCTTCGTCGGTCCACACGATGACGTCGCGGTCCACGTGGAACCCGCCGGTGTCCGCGGCCACGCCGCGGTCGCCCACTTGCTGGGCGGCGGCGGCGCCGCTCCGGCAGAGGAGCTGGAAGTCGTGCTGGGCGTCCCGGTGTTCCGGCCACACGATGACCCCGTCTCCGGAGGCCGCGGTCCACAGCCCGGCCGGGCTCGCGATCGTGGCGGGGGCGGCGGCGCCCTTGCCGAACTGCCAGAGCCGCCCGTCCTCCTGTTCGGTTCCGTCCGAGGCGTACTTCACCCCGACCCCGAGCACCCCGCCATCAGGTCCGACTCCGTACGCGGACAGTATCCAGCCGCCGGGCAGCCGCCGTGGAATGTCTCCGGGGTCGGCCACCATGGTGACGGAGTTGGGCTGCTCGCTGGGGGTCGCGGTCGGAGCCATGGTGTCGATGGAGGGGGCGAGCGGCGTCGCGGCGGCCGCCGGGTGCTCGTGGTGCGGACGGGCGGAGACGTAGGCGGGCAGCCCGATGGACGCGACCACCGCGAGCGTCACGGCGGTGGCCTCGGCGGCACGGCGCCGGCGACGGCGCACCGAGACCCGGTGCAGGATGCGTGCCGACAGATCCGGTGGTGGGGGAGCATCGTCGGCCAGGGCCCGCAGCCGGTCCTCGATCTCCTGTTCGAGTTCACGCATGGCGGCCCTCCTGCAGCGCATGGTCGGTCGGGAGCATCGTGACCCGCAGCTTGGCGAGCGCGCGTGAGGCCTGGCTCTTGACCGTTCCCCGGGAGCAGCCGAGAACCCGGGCGGTCTCCTCCTCGGTCAACTGCTCGTAGTAGCGCAGCACCAGGACCGCCCGCATCCGCGGGGGGAGACCGGCCAGCGCGGAGTCCAGACCGTCGGTCTCCGACACCCGACGCAACTCGCGGTCCTCGACCGGCTCTTCCGGAGGCAGGGCGACGAGGTGCTCGAGCCGCGGTCGCCGCCACCGGTTGGCCATGATCCTGGCCATCGTGGTCCGCACGTATCCCTCCGGGTCGTCCTTGCGCCGGACCCTGCCCCACGCGGCCCCCGTGCGGGCGAGGGCCTCTTGGACGAGGTCCTCCGCATCGTGCGGGTTGCCGGTCAGGACATAGGCATACCGATAGAGCGCAGGCAGCCGGTTCGCGATGAAATCCTCAAAGAGGCGTGGCTCCTCCGCCACCGGCATCGCCCCCCTCTCGCTCCCAAGGACACCCGATATCCCCTGAGGGTTGCATGATGTCGCGCTTCTGTCCTGTCCGCACAGTGAGAGGGCTCCCTAACGCTGTTGAATAATCATCCGGAGTCATGCATACTCTTGCTATACGGTGGAAGGGCGGGGGGACATGGGCATCCGGGCGGCGGTGGCGGGAGCCAGCGGGTATGCGGGCGGTGAATTGCTGCGCATTCTCGCGGGGCACCCAGGGTTCGAGCTCGGGCAGCTTACTGCGGGCTCCAGCGCGGGCACCGAACTCGGTGCGCATCAGCCACACCTGCGGTCGCTGGCCGGACGAGTGCTGGCCGAGACCACCCCGGAGACCCTCGCCGGGCATGATGTGGTCTTCCTGGCCCTCCCGCACGGGCAGTCCGGGCATCTCGCCGCCCAGCTCGGTGAGGATGTGCTCATCGTCGACTGCGGTGCGGACTTCCGGCTGGCCGACGCGGCCGACTGGACGAGCTTCTACGGCTCACCACATGCCGGAACGTGGCCGTACGGCCTGCCGGAACTCCCCGGCCAGCGCGAGCGGCTGCGCGGCACCAAGCGGATCGCGGTGCCCGGCTGCTATCCGACGGTGTCCACACTCGCGCTGTTCCCCGCGTACGCCGCAGGGCTGGCTGAGGCCGACGTGGTCGTCGTCGCCGCCTCCGGCACCTCCGGAGCCGGGCGGGCGGCCAAGACCAGCCTGCTCGGCAGCGAGGTCATGGGCTCGATGAGCGCGTACGGAGTCGGTGGCGTGCACCGGCACACCCCCGAGATCATCCAGAACCTGTCCGCTGTGGCCGGCGAGGACGTGACGGTGTCCTTCACCCCCACGCTCGCCCCGATGAGCCGCGGCATCCTCGCCACCTGCACGGCCAAGGCCCGGCCCGGAGTAACCGGTGAAACGCTCCGCCAGGCCTACGAGGACGCCTTCGCCGGCGAGCCCTTCGTGGATCTGCTGCCGGAGGGCCAGTGGCCGGCCACCGCGATGACCTATGGCGCCAACACCGCGCTGGTCCAGGTGGTCCTGGACGAGAGAGCCGGACGGATCGTCGCCGTCGCCGCCATCGACAACCTCACCAAGGGCACGGCGGGTGGCGCTGTGCAGAGCACCAACCTCGCCCTCGGCCTTCCCGAGGAGCTCGGCCTTACCATCCTGGGAGTCTCTCCATGAGCGTTACGGCACCACTTGGATTCCGGGCGGCAGGCGTCGTGGCCGGTCTCAAGCAGAGCGGGAGCCGCGATGTCGCCCTCGTGATCAACGATGGGCCGTCCCGTGCCGCCGCCGGGGTCTTCACCCGCAACAGGGTCAAGGCCGCTCCGGTGCTGTGGTCGGAGCAGGTGCTCAAGGGCGGCCGGGTGCACGCCGTCGTCCTCAATTCCGGGGGCGCCAACGCCTGCACCGGCGCAGCGGGTTTCCAGGACACCCACTCCACGGCGGAGCGGGTCGCGGCCGCGCTGGACGACTCGGCGGGGGAGATCGCGGTCTGCTCGACCGGATTGATCGGCGAGCGGCTGCCGATGGACGCGCTGCTCGCCGGGGTCGATACCGCCGCCGGGGAACTGTCCCGGGACGGCGGGCTGGCCGCCGCCGACGCCATCCGGACCACCGACACCGTCGCCAAGATCGCCTTCCGGCGCGCCGCGGGCGGCTACACGCTCGGCGCCATGGCCAAGGGCGCCGGCATGCTCGCCCCGTCGCTCGCCACCATGCTCTGCGTGATCACCACCGACGCCGACCTGGACGCCACGACGCTCGACAGGGCACTGCGCTCGGCCACCGGTGTCACCCTCGACCGGCTCGACGCCGACGGCTGCATGTCCACCAACGACACGGTGCTGCTGCTGGCCAGCGGGGCCAGCGGGGTCACCCCGGACGAGACGGAGTTCATCGCCCTGCTCACCGACCTCTGCGCGGATCTGACCCGGCAGCTGCTCGTGGACGCCGAGGGTGCGTCAAAGGCGATCGCCATCGAGGTGGTGGGCGCGGCCAGTGACTTCGACGCCGTCACCGTCGGCCGGGCGGTCGCCCGCAACAACCTGCTCAAGTGCGCCATCCACGGCGAGGACCCCAACTGGGGCCGGGTGCTGGCCGCGGTCGGCACCACCGAGGCGGTCTTCGATCCCGATGCCCTGCACGTCGCGATCAACGGGGTGTGGGTGTGCCGCAAGGGTTCCTTCGGTGACGACCGCTCCAAGGTCGATCTGCGGCCGCGGGATGTGTCGATCACCATCGACCTGTCGGCGGGTTCCAGCACCGCGACCGTCTGGACGACCGATCTCACCGCCGACTACGTCCATGAGAACTCGGCGTACTCGACATGAGCCGGTCTCGTGCCCTGTCCAAGGCCTCGATCCTGATCGAGGCGCTGCCCTGGCTGGAGCGCTTCCACGGCAGGACCGTCGTCATCAAGTACGGCGGGCACGCCATGGCCGACGAGGCGCTGCGGCACGCGTTCGCCGAGGACATCGTGTTCCTGCGGTACGCGGGGCTGCGCCCGGTCATCGTGCACGGTGGCGGCCCCCAGATCAACGCCGCCCTCGAGAAGCACGGCATCGAGTCGAGCTTCACCGCCGGCCTGAGGGTGACCACTCCCGAGGCCATGGAGGTCGTCCGGATGGTGCTCGTCGGACAGGTCAACCGGGACGTGGTCGGGCTGATCAACCGGCATGGCGCGTTCGCGGTCGGTATGTCGGGGGAGGACGCCAACCTCTTCACCGCCGAGCGCAAGAGCGTGATCGTCGATGGTGAGCCGGTCGACATCGGCCAGGTCGGCGAGATCGTCGAGATCCAGGTCGGGGCCGTGCGGAGCCTGGTCGCCGACGGCCGGATCCCGATCATCTCCAGCATCGCCCGCGGTGACGACGGTGAGATCTACAACGTCAACGCCGACACCGCGGCGGCGGCGCTGGCCGTCGCGCTGGACGCCTCCAAACTGATCGTGCTCACCGACGTCGAAGGCCTCTACGCCGACTGGCCGAACAGCGACGAACTCATCGCTCTCCTGAACACCGACGAGCTGGCCGAGCTGTTGCCGGATCTGTCCGCGGGCATGGTGCCCAAGATGGAGGCCTGCCTGCAGGCGGTCCGCGGCGGAGTCCCGCAGGCCCACGTCCTGGACGGGCGGCTTCCGCACTCGCTGCTGCTCGAGGTTTTCACCGACGAAGGAATCGGAACGATGGTGGTGCCGTCATGACCAGGTCCGAAGATCTGCTGAACCGCTACGAGAACGCGTTCATGCCCACCTACGGTGTGCCGCCGGTCACCCTGGTGGCGGGCCAGGGCACCACGGTGTGGGACGCCGACGGGAACGCCTACCTTGACTTCATCGCGGGCATCGCGGTCAGCTCACTGGGTCACGCCCACGAGAGGCTCGCCGAGGCGGTGAGCAACCAGGTCCGCTCGATCGCGCACACCTCGAACCTGTTCGTGAACGAGCAGGAGGTGCTGCTGGCCGAGGAGTTGCGGCGGCTGCTCGGTGGGGAGGGCCGGGTGTTTCTCACCAACAGCGGCACCGAGGCCAACGAGTGCGCGCTGAAACTGGCGATCAAGTACGGCAAGGCGAATGGCCGGACCTACTTCGTCGCCGCTGAGAACGGTTTTCACGGCCGGTCGATGGGAGCCCTGTCGCTGACCGGTAAGCACTCCATCCGGGAGCCGTTCGGGCCGTACGGCATCGACGTGCGATTTGTGCCGTACGGCGACGCTGAGGCGCTGCGGGCGGCCGTCACGGACGAGTGCGCGGCGGTGTTCCTGGAGCCGGCCCTGGGCGAGGGCGGGGTCGTGCCCCCGCCCGAGGGCTACTTCCGGGCCGCCCGGGAGATCTGCGACGCGACCGGTGCGCTCTTCGTCGCCGACGAGATCCAGTCGGCGATCGGCCGGACCGGTGCCTGGTTCGCCCACCAGCACGAGGGCGTCCGGCCCGACCTCCTGACCCTGGCCAAGGGCCTGGGCGGCGGACTGCCGATCGGAGCCTGCATCGGCTTCGGCCCGTACGGCGAGATCTTCGCCAAGGGCGACCATGGCAGCACCTTCGGCGGTAACCCGGTGGCCTGTGCCGCGGCGCTCGCTGTGCTCTGGAGCATCGAGAAGGAGGGGCTGCTCGAGAACGCCGTCTCGGTGGGCGCGCTCCTCAAGGACGGCATCGCCGCGATAGAGCACTCGCTGCTCAAGGGAGTGCGCGGACGAGGTCTGTGGCTGGCGCTGGTGCTCACCGGGCCGCACGCCAAGGCCGTGCAGGACGCCGCCCGCGCCGCAGGGTTCCTCGTCAACGCGGTTCAGCCCGACGCCGTACGGCTCGCGCCGCCGCTGATCCTCACCGGCGAGGAGGCGCAGTCGCTGGTCGACGCGCTGCCCCTCATCCTCGACGCCGCAGCCAAGGAGATCCACTGATGGTCCGGCACTTCCTCCGAGACGACGACCTGAGCCCCGCCGAGCAGGCCGAGGTGCTCGAACTGGCCGCCACCGTGAAACGGGACCGGTTCGGCTTCCGGCCGCTCGAGGGCCCGCGCAGTGTGGCCGTGGTCTTCGACAAGCCCTCGACCCGCACCCGGATCTCCTTCGCGGCCGGCATCGCCGAGCTCGGTGGATATCCGCTGGTCATCGACTCCCAGAGCAGTCAGCTGGGCCGAGGTGAGACGATCGGTGACACGGCGAAGGTGCTGGAGCGGCAGGTGGCGGCGATCGTGTGGCGCACCTTCGGCCAGGACCGGATCGAGGAGATGGCCGCCGCGTCGTCGGTGCCCGTGGTCAACGCGCTCACCGACCTCTTCCACCCCTGCCAGATCCTCGCCGACCTGCAGACCGTGCGGGAGGCCAAGGGCAGGCTGGCCGGCGTCACGCTCGCCTATTTCGGCGATGGCGCCAACAACATGGCCCACTCCTACCTGCTCGGTGGCGCCACCGCCGGAATGCAGGTACGGATCGCCGCGCCCGACGGTTACCTCCCCGACCCCGGCATCCTGGCCCGGTCCGCCGAGATCGCCGAGGAGACGGGGGGATCGGTGACGGTCACCAGCGATCCCGAGAAGGCGGCGGCGGGCGCCGACGTCCTGGCCACCGACACCTGGGTTTCGATGGGTCAGGAAGCCAAGGCTGCCGCCGAGTCCGCTTCGATCTTCGAGCCGTATGCGGTGAACGACGCGCTGGTGGCGCTGGCCCAGCCGGACGTCTCGGTACTGCACTGCCTGCCCGCCTACCGGGGCAAGGAGATCGCCGCCTCGGTCCTGGACGGCCCGCACAGC
>JAOPYO010000365.1 GCA_025964575.1 Actinomycetes bacterium | reverse complement strand
TGCCGGCACGAGCTGCGAGATCACCGGGACTTGGCGAGTGTCGCGCTCGGGGCGCAAGCGCCCAGGACGATGCCGAGCAGGCCTGGGAAGCGAGCCTCCAGGTCGTCACGGCGCAGGGTGATGAACACGGTGCGGCCAGAAGGCCGCTGACGGATGACCCCGGCCTCGCGGAGCACTCGAGACCACCCGCCGGGGAGGAAGCCCGGCCGCCATCCGTAAGACCTCGCTCCGCGCCCTGGCCGTCGCCGCCCATCTGGAGCGCTCACAGACGGTCTCGCAGCCCCGCCCCGCCATCCACACCTCCACCTAACGGCCACTCCCTCCGGCAGAACGGTCCACTGACCCGCAAGGACTCCACCGGCGCCATCAGGTCCTCTCGGTACTACGCCGCGCCCGTCTACCTCTATGGTCGGGAGCAGCGCGTGAAGTACGAAGATGTTCTGCAGGCAGGCTCTGTATTCACCACAGTTGCCGCTGATCGTTTAGAGTCTGCGATGTTTGTTGCATAAGGTGCACTGGAGACTGCTGTAGCGGATGGTGATGCTTTGCTCGAACCGGATGGCGGTGACGCAGGGGCAGAACTCAACCTTCCGGTCCCGTCGTATGTCGTGATGGCGCCGCCTGTCGAGTTGGCTGAACCGGCGCCGCCTGTCCAGATTCCTGAACCGGCACCGCCTAGCGCGCCTGCTGAAGCGGCACCGCCGCCTGTCCAGGCGGCGGCCGAACCATCGCCCGAAGGTGTGTCCGAGAGCATCCCGCAGCACGGCCCCCGCGCCGTTCTGCCGCCGACGCCATCGTTTGAGCAGGCGGCGCCGTTCATTCCCACGCCCCAGTCCCAACCTCAACCCCTGCACCATCCGCCCTTCCTGACTCCGCTGCTGACACCCAAACGGTCGCCGGGCTCATCGGCGGGGAAGCGGGACCGGCGGATCGAGATCATGATCGGCCTAGCTCTCGCGGTCGGCGTGCTGGGCGGGTTGATCTGGTGGGCCGGTGGCAGCGAAGGCAAGCCCCAAGCACGTGCCGCCCAACCGCAGGGCCCCGGTTCCTCCGCTGGATCGGCGCCAGGCGTATTCCCGGGCACTCAGCCCTCCGGTTCCGAGGCTCAGGGAGCGTCCGGCTTTCCGTCCCAGGTCCCATCCGGCTCTGGGACGACCACGGCACCCGGCTCTGGAGGGTCGGTGCCACCCGGCGCAGGGGCGCAGTCGACCCCGGGAACGCAGGGCGGGACGAGCCCGACCAAGAAGGCCTCTCCGACTCCCCACCCCACCAGCAGTAAGCCCAGCAGCGGAAGCACCAGTTCGACCGGCGGACGCTCGAATCCGTACACCCCGCAACAGGTCTGCAACTCCGGCGGCCATGGCTCCGGTTACTACCAGCAGCGTTCCAGCGCATTCTCCGGTGGAGCCGTGTACCAGCTGTACAACAGCTCGGGCTACAACTGCGTCGTCACCATGAAGACCGCCAACGTGGGCAAGAAGACCAGCGTATTCGCGGTGTTGACCCGCAAGGACGGCCAGAGCGCCACGGACCAGGGGTCCTTCGCCTACTACGCCGGGCCGGTCTATGTCTATGCCCGGGGGCAGTGCGTGAAGTACAGAGGTGGCGCCGGAAGTGCCACAGCGTCGGCGCCCTGGGGCAACTGCGGCTGACCGGCGGTACACGCGGGTCCAGCCTGTGTGAGGGCCCAGGACAGACGTACGGCCGGTCGCTTCAGGGGAAGCGGCCGGCCGTACGCCTAGCGATCAGTTGATCAGGTTGTCGAAATCCCCGTCCTTGGCACCGAGGATGAGAGCCTCGATCTCCAACCGGGTGTAGATCAGCGCGGGGCCTTCGGGGTGCCGGGAGTTCCGTACCGCGATGCTCCCACCGGGGAGCTCGGCCATCTCGACACAGTTCCCTTGGGAGTTGCTGCGCCGAGATTTCTGCCACCGCGCTTCGTGGATCTTGGTAGCAGGCATTCCGTTATACGTATCGAGCATCTATGTCTCTCTGAGAATCTCGCCGATCATCTCGACGGTGCCCTCCGGAGTGGCGCTGTCGACGCTCAGGCGCTCCATGGCCTGCAGGTAAACGTCGACGTCATCGCGCTTGTCCAGATACAGCGCACCGGTGAGGGTCTCGACGTACACCACATCCGGCAGGTCCGGTTCGGGAAACCGCAGGATGGAGAACGCCCCGCCTTCGGCGGCGTGGCCACCGAATTTGAACGGCATCACCTGAATGGTGACGTTGGGCAGCTTGGACACGGTGATCAAGTGTTCCAGCTGGCCCCGCATCACCTCGGTGCCACCGATAGGACGTCGCAGCGCCGCCTCGTCCAGCACGGCCCACACCCGGGGAGCATTGGCCCCCGTCAGCCGTTGCTGGCGCTGCAGACGCAGGTGCACCCGCTGATCGATCTCTTCAGCGGTTGCACCCCCATTGCCCAGGTCGATGACAGCCCGGGCATACCCCTCGGACTGCAGGAGCCCCGGCACGAACTGAAGCTCGTAGGTACGGATCAGTGCGGCCGCCTCTTCCAGGCCAACATAGGTCTGGAACCAGTTGGGCAGCACATCGGCGTACCGATGCCACCAGCCCGGAGCGTTGGCCTCCTGTGCCAGACCCAACAACGCCTCCCGCTCGGATTCGTCGGCGACGCCGTACAAAGTGAGCAGGTCGGCTACATCTCGCTCTTTGAAGCTGACCCGCCCAAGCTCGAGCCGGCTGATTTTCGACTCCGACGCACGGATGACATACCCGGCATCCTGTCGGCTCACGCCCCGCTGCTCACGCAGTCGGCGCAGTTGTGAGCCGAGCAGGATTCGACGCACCGTCGAACCGGACCCCGGCGATTCAGGAGTCACGTCTCTGCCTCTCGATCATGTGGCGGACAGCGCACCAGTGTGCCACTACCCTCCGGTCCTTTGCGGCTACCTCCGTCCCCCGAGTCACTTCCCGGCCCTGACGACAAAATATCTGCCGTCCCGAGCAAATGCACGTGCATCGGGCCTTGCATTCGCACGCTACGATGCGCAGGATAACGCACGGGACTTCAGTGTCACGGCAGCAAACGAGAACACTTCGCGGGGTTCGTATGACGTCACGCCACGCAAGCGACGAGACCTTGGACGACTCCG